>CAMHFW010000009.1 GCA_946184675.1 uncultured Clostridia bacterium
CGCTCGCGGGATTTGATATATTGAGGGAATACCATGAGTTTTCTGCAGGCTATTCTGATGGGCCTGCTGCAGGGCATTACAGAGTTTCTGCCTGTCAGCAGTTCCGGACATCTTGCAATCTTCAAGTATATTTTCCATATGAATACAGAGACAGGACTGCTTTTTGATACGCTCCTGCATCTGGCGACACTGATCGCTGTCTGTGTCGTTTACTGGAAGACAGTCAGAAAGCTGATCGTTGCTGCAGTACAGCTGGTTATTGCTGTTATTTCTAATTTCAGAACCTGGATCGCAAATCGTTCTGCGGCAGAGAAAATCCCTTATGAGAGACTGATTGATGACGCATATAAGAAGTTTGTCATCTTGATTCTGATTACGACAATACCAACGGGTATTATCGGTCTGCTCTTGCGTCCCATGATTGAGAAAGCATCCCAGTCTCTTCTGGTTCCCGGCATCTGTCTGGTGATCACAGCGATTATTCTGCTGATCTCTGACAACGGGGGCAGCGGAAAGAAAAAGATTAAAAGGGCAAAGTACAAAGATGCTGCGCTGATTGGAGCGGCACAGGGCATCGCGACACTTCCCGGCATATCGCGTTCCGGAACCACGATCGCGGCTTGCATGCTTCTGGGATTCGACAGAGCCTTTGCAGTACAGTATTCTTTCCTGGCTTCAATCCCGGCTATCCTGGGCGCCAACCTTCTGGAACTGAAGGATCTGGATCTGTCCATGGTAACAGGAAGCATGATTGGCTCTTATATCCTGGGAATGATCGTGGCAGGTGTGGTTGGATATATCTGCATCAAGGCGATGATCATGATCGTTAAGAGTAAGAAGTTTTCTTATTTCGCTTATTACTGTGCAATCGTTGGTATTCTCTGCATCGCATTTTATTTCATCAGAGGATGACCGGAGAAAAGCAGTCACACAGACTATTATGCGGCTGTTGCGCCCAGACAGTACGGCAAAGTCCGGATTCTCTGACGCGGCAGCCCTATTTTTACTTACATGACAAGGAGTGATCAGATGGCCTCAAAAGGCACCCGCAGCAGCGGGAAGGCAGCCGGGAAAAAGACGACTTCTTCTTCCACCAGGAAGAAAACGACTTCTTCCGGTAAAAAAACATCAGCAAATACAAAACGTAAAACGACATCCACCAGGGGAAAGACTTCTTCCGGCAAGGCAAATACCAGCAAAAAGACCGGTTCTGGAAAGAGCGGGCGTGAGCCTGTAAGCGATGAAATTATACTGACCATCGTTCTTTTTGTTTCGGCAGCTCTGCTTCTGAGCCTGTTCGGACTGGGCGGACGCGTTGGCGATCTTGCTGCGCGATTCCTGTTCGGTCTTTTCGGCCAGCTGACATATATCATGCCCTTTGTTTTGTTTATCGGCGTTGCTTTTCATATTTCGAACAGGGGAAATGATCTGGCGCATCTGAAAATAGGTGCATTTCTGGTATTTCTCTTTTCCATTATGACGATTATTGCAATTGTGAGTCAGGATGCAAGCCCGGTCAGCAATCTGAAAGATGCCTACAGTGTGTCGGCATCTACCCATAAAGGCGGCGGTCTGGCAGGATGCCTGATCGGTCTGCCCTTATACCGGTATTTTGGAAAGATAGTTTCGATTCTGATTATGACCTGTCTGATCCTGGTAAGTGCAGTTCTGGTAACAGGAAAGGGTGTATTTATACGCCTTGGCAGGGATCTGGGCAGATTTGGCGACTGGTCCAAGGTCAAGGCGCGTGATCTTGCTGATGAGAGAGCAGAACGCAGGCTGGAGCGTCAGCAGGAGAAGGAGCAGCAGCGGCAGGAAGAAGAGGAAGAGATGCGCCGGCTGGAGCAGGAACAGGAAATGCAGCGGCAGGAAGAAGAGAATTTTGTCGTGATGCATGAAGAGGAGGAAGCACAGGAGGAAACCGAAAAGAAGCCTGCGGTCATTGCTCCTTCTGTGAAGATTGCTCCTCAAAAGGAAACAAAAGAAGAAAAGAAAGAAAATGACGGCGATACTGCGGCGGAAAGTGACCAAAGACCCAGACTGCCCAGATTCCTGCAGGATCTGGACGATGAAGAAGAGGAAGAGATACCCGTATCTGCGAAATTACCTGTTCCTGATAAGAATCCTTCAGCTGGAATCATTGTGCCGGAGTTTTTAAAGGGCGGAAAGTTCACACACAACAGCTCACCGTCATATGGATCACAGCAGAAGACTCCTGTCAATATCATCCCTTCTGAGCCTGAACCGGAAGAGGAAACCGGGAGCCCCAGTGCTGATGAGATTGAGAAGGCACTGGATATGCATTTCGCAGACGTTATGAGCGGAGACAGCAAGAAGGAGGATTCCGGAGAGGATACCGAAGAAGAGCAGACTGAGGCATATCAGGAAACGGAGCTTCCTGCAGAAGAAGATGATGAGCCTGCTGTTCAGGAAGAAGCAGCGCCTGTCAGACAGCGTCAGGCAAAGCTTACTCCCGGAAAGATCAATATGACTCCGGAAGAGGCTGCAGCAGCAGAGAAGGAAATATCGGATGAGATTGCCAGGAAAAAGGTGGTCAGATACGTATATCCGCCTCTTGATCTGCTGGATAAAGGTGCAGGCGCGGCAAAGAGTGACAGAGCCCTTCTCAGAGATACTGCTCTGAAGCTGCAGAACACATTTGACAGCTTTGGCGTAGGCGTGACGGTGACCGATGCGACCAGAGGCCCTTCTGTTACACGATATGAAGTCACTCCGGATACAGGCGTCAAGGTAAGCAGGATCGTGAGTCTGGAAAATGATCTGATGCTCAATCTGGCAGCAACAGCGATTCGTATAGAAGCGCCGATTCCCGGCAAGGCGGCAGTGGGCATCGAAGTGCCGAATGAAGAAAAGGATATGGTACGGCTCAGTGAAGTTCTCAGTTCAGAGAAGGCTTCCTCCATGAAATCCAAAATCGGATTTGCAGTCGGCAAGGATATCGCCGGCCAGAGCATTTTCGGTGATATTGAGAAGATGCCGCACGTACTGATCGCGGGAGCTACCGGTTCCGGTAAATCGGTCTGCATCAATACGATTGTTATGAGCATTTTATACCGGGCAGATCCTTCGGAAGTGAAGATGATCATGATCGATCCTAAGGTGGTAGAGCTTTCTGTATATAACGGAATCCCGCATCTTCTGGTTCCGGTTGTCACAGATGCAAAAAAAGCAGCTGCGGCTCTCAACTGGGCTGTTGCTCACATGATGGAGCGTTATAAAGAATTTAACCGGATCAGCGTCCGCAATATTAAGGAGTTTAATAAAAAGAGAGAGACTGTCAACGCGGGTCTCCCGGAAGAGGAGAAGATCCCGCGCATGCCGCAGATCGTGATCATTATTGATGAGCTGGCAGACCTGATGATGGTTGCCCAGGCGGAGGTGGAGAATTCCATCCAGAGACTGGCACAGCTTGCCAGAGCAGCCGGCATCCATCTGGTGATCGCGACCCAGAGACCTTCGGTCAATGTCATCACCGGCACCATCAAAGCCAATATACCTTCCCGAATCGCATTTGCGGTGTCTTCGTCCATCGATTCCCGTACCATACTGGATATGGCCGGGGCCGAAAAGCTTCTTGGAAACGGAGACATGCTGTTCATGCCGCAGGGGACCAACAAGCCTGTCCGTGTACAGGGTGCATTTGTATCGGATGATGAGATCGGCAGGGTAACCGCTTTTATTAAGAATCAGTATGAGGAGCTGCCGGTCAGCTATGATGATAAGATCACATCAGATATTGAGGAATCTGTAAAGAGTATCGGAAAGGCCTCGGCTCCTGCCGGAGATTCAAAAGATGATATCGATGTCTATTTTGAAGAGGCAGGAAGACTCTTTATTGAGAAAGATAAAGCGACAATCGGTATGCTGCAGCGTTCTCTGCGCATCGGCTTTAACCGTGCTTCCAGACTGATGGATCAGTTATATGAATTTGGTGTGGTAGGTCCTGAAACAGGAACAAAGGCCAGAAAGATTCTGATGACCATGGACCAGTTTGAGGAAATGCTGCGCAATCGATAAGGATTAGAGGGAATTATAATTGCTGAATATCTTTTTTGTGTCGCTGGGATGCGACAAGAATCTTGTTGATTCTGAGATGATGCTCGGTATTTTGCGGGACAGGGGTTATCGACTGGTCAATGATGAGGCCGAGGCTGATATTATTATTGTCAATACCTGCAGTTTTATTCTTGACGCAAAAGAAGAGAGTATCCAGACTCTGATTGAGATGGGTATGATGAAAAAGGAAGGCCGATGCCGTCTGCTGATTGCAGCGGGATGCCTGGCCCAGCGCTACCAGGATGAAATCTTTGAAAACATGCCGGAAGTAGACGCTATTCTGGGTACAGCAAGTTTCGACCGGATTGATGAGGTCATACAGGAAGCTCTTGTGAAAAAAGGCATCAAATGCCTGGATCCGCTTGAACGTATGCCGGCGCCGGCGGAAAGAAGACAGCTGCCGACAGGAAGCTTTGCGGAGTACCTGAAGATTGCGGAAGGCTGTGATAAGCATTGCAGCTATTGCAGCATTCCATCCATGCGCGGGCGCTATCGCAGTTATGATATGGATTATCTGGAACAGCAGGCCCGCATCATGGCAGAGGAAGGTGTCAGGGAACTGATCCTGATTGCCCAGGAAACAACCGTCTACGGCTGTGATCTGTATGGGAAAAAGATGCTGCCCGAGCTGCTCAGGAGACTGTGCAGGATTGAAGAGCTGTGCTGGATCCGGATCATGTATTGTTATCCGGAAGAGATTACGCCGGAGCTTTTATCCGTAATGAGAGATGAGCCAAAGATATGCCATTATCTGGATCTTCCCATACAGCACTCGGAAGACCGGATTCTGCGCAGAATGGGAAGACGGACATCGCGCGCGGACCTGGAGGAAAAGATCCGCATGATCCGGGAATATCTGCCGGATGCTGCTCTTCGGACGACTCTGATTACCGGTTTTCCCGGAGAGACAGAAAAGGAGCATGAAGAGCTTAAGGATTTCATCAGTCATATTCGTTTTGACAGGCTGGGAGCCTTCCCCTATTCGCAGGAAGAGGGGACGCCGGCAGCAGAGTTTCCGGATCAGATTGATGATGAGGTTAAAAAAAGAAGATATGATGAACTGATGACTCTGCAGCAGTCGATCGCATTTGAAAAAGCGGAAGAGATGATCGGAAGCAGGGTACAGGTAATCATAGAAGGATATCTGCCGGAAGAAGGAATCTATGCAGGCAGAACCTATAAAGACGCGCCGAATGTGGACGGTTATGTATTTGTCAGTTATGCCGGGTCTTTGATGTCCGGAGACATCATTGAAGCTGTTATCACAGAGGCGCAGGGTTATGATTTGATTGGGGAGGCTGAATATGAATCTGCCGAATAAACTGACTGTTCTCAGAGTTATACTGGTACCGTTTTTTGTGTTTTTTATTCTGACAGCAGATCGTTTTGGACCTGCATTCCGTTATATCGCGCTGATTATTTTCATTGCTGCCAGTCTGACAGATATGCTGGACGGGAAGATTGCCAGAAAATATAATCTGGTGACGACATTTGGTAAGTTTATGGATCCTCTGGCAGATAAGCTTCTGGTATGCTCTGCTTTGATCTGCTTTATCCCGCTCGGACGCATCCCAACCTGGATCGTGCTGATCATCATTGCCAGAGAGTTTATTATCAGCGGATTCCGTCTGGTGGCAGCTGAGGAAGGAATTGTGATCGCGGCCGGCATCTGGGGAAAATGGAAGACGGCAATAACCATGATCACCATTATCCTGATGATACCGGATTTCGGAGGAAGCGCCATTCATTTGATTGAACAGATTCTGATTTATCTTTCACTGGCGCTTACCATCATCTCTCTGTGTGACTATCTCTACCGGAATCGTTCCATCATTGGAAAAGATATGTAATACCGATGTGAAAAGGAGTCGGACTGCATGAAATATATCAGAAGATTTCTGATTCTGACAGCATTTGTTGTGATGCTTCTGTTTGCTTCCGGATGTGGCGGACAGCTCGGCAGCATGGAGATTAATACGGTACTTACAGTCGATCACAGTTTCAAGGGTGAGCGTCTGATGACGGCGCAGATTCCCCCTGTGGTCTTTAACAGAGTCTTTGATAAGGACAGCGCCACGCTGAAAAAGGTGATTGACGATCATTCACCCGGTGACATGTACTGCACAGTAACAGAGCAGGAAGATGGCGGTGCCGTGATTGAGATGCATATTGATTTCGCTTCTGCCAGAGAGTATCAGAGGGAAATTTCTGCCATCTGCAGCGGCAACAGATCGCCGGATGCTGTAAAGCCGACGGTTACCTTTGACTATTCTGCGTCTGCGTTGAAAAATGGATATACCATCAGCGAAAATTTTGATTCACTGGCTCTGTTTTACTGGCTGTCTGATGCGATTGCACAGGAGTATCCGGCCTATGCAGATGTCGATCTGGAAAATGTATTTGAACTGGGAACGACTCGTCTTGTTCTTGACGGAGAGGAAATTGATTTAAAAGGTTCAGACATCATCAATGTTTCGACTATTGATTCTCATGCCTTTGACAACATCCGGGTCTGCGCGGCACTGGGAGAGGATGAGTCCGTAGAGGCTGAGGTTGATTATGTCGTCAGCAATAAGGTCGTGGCCGATTTGGGGGAAAAGTTGGACAAGCTGATGGATGGGATTGTCCCCAAGGACGGTACGATACTTTCTTTCGAGGGAGACACCGCGAGAACTTACAAAGTGAAGTTTTCAAGTGCAAACCTGCAGTCCTACACAACTGCCATGAATAAGGCTCTTGGCACAAATAATACGGTATTTCAGGTAAACAACGGCGAAGAGAGTGAGAATTTTGCCGGGAGCAAGAACATTACCCTTTACTACGACGGAAGCTATTTTCTGGATTTTACGAACAAGAACTCCAATATAACCTATGTTCTGAAGGTTCCGTCCAATTATACTGTAGAAAACTGTAAAGGTGCTTTTGGCTACCTGAAAGACTATGATGCGACCTACAGTGAGAATTATTGTGAGATCACCATGGCTCTTTCTGCACCGGATGAGATCACGGCGGCATTGGGATTCGTTGTAGATATCAATTCTGTGGATATTAAGACCAATGTAATCAGTGAGAATCAGATTGAGCGTACGATCACATTTAAGCTGGCTGCAGATGCAGATGCCGTGATTGGGGAGAGGATGAAGGCACGCTTTGATGCTGTCATAGCAGATTGGCCGGATCAGATGTCACAGGACAGCAATTCACTGATCAGTTCTGTAGAACGCAGTATCACCATGAAGGGTGAATCCGTAGACCAGATCACGGATATGACGAGGGCGGTGCTGGGAGAAATCGACCCTGAGGAAGAGACTGGCGGTCAGGCCCAGCATTCACGTATGACCGGCGGAGAAGAACCCAGGACCAATCCTCTGCAGATTCGTTTTTCTTTGGAAGACACTCTTAATTTTTCAAAATTTCTGGAAGGTTCCAAGGTAACAGAGGGAATCAATTATGAGCTGACATTCCCCCTTCGCTACAGGGCCAATTTCAGTGAGAATACTGCTTTTGAGGAAGTCAAGACAGATGGGCAGACCATCAGCTGCATCAGCTACAATAAGATTCTCTCTGTCCATTCTCTTGCAGTCAAGTATAATATCCAGGGAATCGTGGTATTGCTTCTCTGGGTACTTTCTGTCGTGGTTTGCGCGGTTATCATATTTATCGATTTCACTCCGCTGCTGCGTTTTCTGCAGAAGAAAGACAGTGATAAGGAAGGAGAGCAGCTGCTCTACGGAAAACGAAAGATCCGTACGACACTTCTGATCATTTTCCTGGTATGCTTTATTATTATGAGTATAAGGCTGATTTTTAAGATTTATTAAAAAAAGGGGCTGTAAAAAGCCCCTTTTTCAGTGAGATTTATTATCGATTTCACTTGAATTATGAAAATTGTCTTCTGGCAATCTCTGCCAGCATTTCTACCGTACCATCGATGCCAAGCAGGCTGCTGTCGATCAGAATATCATAGCCCTCTTTGCGTCCCCAGCGGAACTCGCTGTAGTACTGATAATAGGTCAGACGGGCCTTATCACAGCGCTTGATTTCTTTGCGGGCCATTTCCGCAGTCATCTCTTTGCCGGCGAGATTGGTATGATACTCAGGGAAATCAATCACGCGCTGAATACGCTTATTCAAAGGCGCATAGATAAATACATCAAGGGAATCCGCATATCCGTAGAGAACAGAGTTGGAGCAGCGTCCTACGATAACGAAAGATTCTTTGTTTGCAACACGAGAGCGGATAAAGTCGCTCTGCGCGTAAAAGAGCTGATCGGAAAGTGTCGGTGTGTATCCGCTGACAAACAGTCCGGGAGCTTTCTCATCAGTATGTGCGACAGCATTCGCATCCAGACCGCTCCGAGCGGAAGCAAGTTCTACTAATTTGTTGTCATAAAAGTTGATCCCCAGTTCCTTTGCCAGCTTTTCGCCAATCTCATGTCCGCCGCTGCCGTACTCACGGCCTATTGTAATGATCATATTCCTTTCAGCCATGTTATCACCTTACTTTCCGTGAAAAATATTTATTAAACTACACTGGGATTATAGCATGACTTTTCTGAAAATTCAACCGGAAATAATCTTTTTGCCTGTTATTTTATAGAATATCAGCATAAGAATGCTGAGCAGAAATACAAGAGCAAAGATCAGGATAGCACAATGCAGAAAAAAGGTATCCGGGAGAATCAGAATGACAGGGTCTGTCCGCCAGTCAAAGATCCAGAAGTCGTTGCGGAAGACCAGCTGATGAAAGCTGACGAAGACGGTATCCCAGCTGACAGCTGTCAGAAGTCCCAGAAGAGCAGGAACGGCAAGTCCCAGAACTCCGCCTGTCAGAAGGCAGAGCCTCGACCGGAGACGGCGGCTGATGACAAGGCCTGCGGCGCAGACCGGAGCCAGGGCCAGGGCCATATAAGCGAAGAGATCAAATACCCTTTTTACTTCTTCGAAATGGATCCTGCCGGAATCGGACATAGCCAGGTCCGGGAAGGAGAGGTCTCCTTCATAGCCGATGGTATTATAATCAATCAGGACATCATAGTTTCTGCGAATCAATTCCTCCGAATAACCGGATGTCTCCGGGATATGCAGAAGAGAGATATCCGCATAGTAGATGGCCCGGCAATGGAGAACAGCAGTAACAGAGACAGAGACTGCCAGCAGAAAGAGCAATATCCCCAGAAGCAGACCGAATAACGTGATTCCTCGTTTATTTTTATTCATCATGCAGTAAGCACCTCCCTGATCATCAATCAGCCCTATTGTATCATGCAAAGCAAGGCTGTTCCATAAGAAGTTGAGTATTGCCCGACTTAGCGGCTTATGCTATAATTGCGTCGTAAAATGAATCAGAATTGCATAAAAGGAGGCTCTTCATGGAACTTTATTATAAAAGTACGAGAGGTCATGCAGATCATGTAACCGCATCATCCGCCATTCTTCAGGGACTTGCCGTTGACGGCGGACTCTTTGTTCCCGAGACATTTCCGGTTCTGGACGTAAGCATCGAAGAACTGGCTCAGATGGATTACAAGCAGACCGCCTATGAGGTTATGAAGCTTTTTCTTACAGACTATACAGAAGAAGAGCTGAAGTATTGTATCGACAGTGCATATGATGAGAAGTTTGATACGGATGTAATCGTACCGCTGGTCAAAGCAGATGAGGCATATTTTATTGAGCTTTTCCATGGAAAGACAATTGCCTTCAAGGATATGGCTCTTTCTATTTTACCCTTCCTGATGACAACGGCAGCCCGCAAGAACCGGATCAAAAATGAGATCGTGATCCTGACAGCTACCTCCGGCGATACCGGAAAGGCAGCATTAGCCGGATTTGCGGATGTTCCCGGAACCAGGATCGCTGTTTTCTATCCCAAGAACGGGGTCAGCCCGGTGCAGGAGAGACAGATGGTGACCCAGAAAGGCGACAATACTTTTGTAGTGGGCATTCACGGTAATTTTGATGATGCCCAGACAAGTGTAAAGCAGATGTTCTCTGACGCAGAGCTGAAAAAAGAGCTGGATGAGGCAGGGTTCCAGTTTTCTTCTGCCAATTCCATCAATATCGGCAGACTGGTGCCCCAGATTGTCTACTATGTATTCGCTTATGCACAGCTGGTGAAAAACGGCGAGATTGAGGCAGGCGAAAAGGTCAATATTGACGTGCCTACCGGCAATTTCGGTAATATTCTGGCGGCTTACTATGCCAAAAGAATCGGTCTGCCTGTTGCAAAACTGATCTGCGCGTCCAATAAAAACAAAGTACTCTATGACTTTTTCTCCACCGGTGTTTACGACAGAAACAGAGACTTTTATGTAACTTCTTCTCCGTCTATGGATATCCTGATCTCCAGCAATCTGGAGCGCCTGATTTACCAGATCGGCGGCTGCAGCGCAGAAAATGACAGTAAGCTGATGGAATCTCTGGCAAAGACCGGTAAGTATACGATTACAGAAGAGATGAGAGAACAGCTTGACGGTTTTTATGGTAATTACGCGACAGAAGAGGATACTGCTTCTGCCATTCGCCGCCTCTATGAAAAGACCGGTTATGTGATCGATACACATACAGCTGTGGCGGAAGCCATCTATGAGAAGTATGTTGCTGAGACCGGCGATACGACCAAAACACTCATTGCTTCCACAGCGAGTCCTTTTAAGTTTGCCAGAAGCGTAATGACTGCGATTGAGGGTGATCCCGGAGAGATGGACGAGTTTGCTCTGATTGACAGACTTTCTCAGATCTCAGGCGTAAAAGAACCGGCAGCAGTTACCGAACTGAGAACTGCGCCGGTCAGACATCAGAATGAGTGTGATCGCGATCAGATGGCAGCCGTGATCAAGAACTGGCTGGGGATCCGCTGATCAGGGAGTGAAGTTTTCAAAAATCATCAGGTCAGCTTTGCTGCGGTAATGATCGTATTCTTTGCGGCTGCGGATGGTCCAGAGTACGGTCATGATACGGAACAGGTGACGGTTGATCCAGTAGGCCGGGATCATGATATCCTGGCATTGGTAGGCGATAAAGTCCGGTCTGGTCACAAAATTGGTCAGCAGATGCGTGAGCAGGAGAAAGACCAGATGATTGATCGGAGCATCTTTCGGGGGACGGCAGGAAAGCTGTCCCCTGATGATTTCCGGATGGTGCTTGCGAAACCACATAACAATACCGGGATGGAAGGATTCAATACAATAGTATCCCCGGTAAGCGGAAAGCTGTCCGCAGACCAGTCTGCAAAGGGCTGCATAGCTTCGTTTGGATTCATCTTTCAGTTCAACAATCAGGGGAACTTTTCCCCCTACCAGTTTTAATACCTCTGAAAACAGGGGTATTTTT
Source organism: uncultured Clostridia bacterium (assembly GCA_946184675.1). Lineage (GTDB taxonomy): Bacteria > Bacillota > Clostridia > Lachnospirales > Lachnospiraceae > UBA2912. Next base: position 11,413 of record CAMHFW010000009.1, read on the forward strand.
TCGTCTGTGCCGGAAAGCCTGAGGGCGGAAAGCTCATCATAGGTCATATCTATGACTTTCCGGTCAAGGCCGCACATGCGCTTCAGGTTATCATCATGGAAGATTACGAGTTTTTTGTCTCTGGTCAGTCTTACATCCAGCTCGATTCCGTAGTGATGATCCACAGCCCGCCCGAATGCAGCCAGTGAATTCTCCGGGATACCCTGATCTGCCTGGTGAAGACCGCGGTGCGCGTAATCCCAGCGCAGGAGATGCTGCCATTTTTTCTTTTTCTTAAAACCCGGGAAAGAGGCAAACAGGTAAGTGCCGGTCAGTACAGCGGTAACAGATTCGATGGTTTTTGCAAATTGCTTTTTTGTCATGATTGATTACTCCGATATATTTGAGAAGAAAGCCACACTTGAAATATAGCGCAGCATTGTTTATAATAAAGACAGAGAACTTATCTGGAATGTACGATAACTCCGTACTTTTTGAACCTACATTTTTTTGACAGGGAAGCCGCGTGCATTCAGGCGATGTCAGGCCGTTTCGAATGGAAGACAGAACCTGCGGCCAGGCCACCCACCTAGCAAGAGCTAGGCGTCAAAAATGCGGACACGGCATTCTGGAGGTTCTCTCTTTGTTTTTACAGGCAGGTCAGCTGCCCAAACTCTTCTAGAGTATAGCACAGGATGAAGTTCGCGGGCAAATATTTTCATACAAAATATTGTGACACAGGTTTATGCATGTGTTATAATATGTCGCAGCGGACACCGCAGAGCAATCTTCTTGCATTGCGGCAGTTCCACTGATTAAAAATAAACACGATCCGGAGGATATGATCAGATGATTCGGGATACAATCAGCAGCGCAGTTGCCTCGATCACAGAGGTCTGCAGGGAGGAAAGCGTTTTCTCTGCAGGTGAAGAAGCAGTTCTGATGCCCAGCAGGTGGACGATCGTAGGTCTTATCAAGGACTTGAGACGTGTGATCTTTCCCGGATATTTCGGCAGTGAGAATATTTCCAGTACCATGCCGGATTATTTTCTGGGCAATATGATGACTGAGATCTATGAGACCCTTAAGAAGCAGATTGAAACTGCTTTTCTTTTTCAGGACAGCAGGGCGGATGCGGAAGCCCGGCTGGGAGAGGGGCTGATCCGTCTGCAGGCAGCACAGATCAGTGAAGAGTTTATCAGCCGTCTTCCGGAGATCCAGAAGCTTCTTCTGATGGATGTACAGGCCGGATTTGACGGTGATCCGGCTTCCAAGTCAAAGGAAGATATCATTTTTTCTTACCCGGGACTGTTTGCCATTTTTGTTTATCGCATGGCACATGAACTGTATATCAGGAATGTACCCTTTATTCCCCGTATTATGACAGAGTACGCCCACGGAAAGACCGGGATCGATATCAATGCCGGCGCGCAGATCGGCAAATATTTTTTCATCGACCACGGGACAGGCATCGTAGTCGGAGAGACCACACAGATCGGAGATTATGTCAAACTTTATCAAGGTGTGACACTTGGTGCTTTATCGACCAGAAAGGGCCAGCAGCTGGCGGGGGTCAAGAGACATCCTACTATTGAGGACCGGGTAACGATATACGCCAACAGTACCATCCTCGGCGGAGATACTGTGATCGGACACGGTTCTGTAATCGGGGGCAATACCTTTATCACGCAGAGTATTCCGGCAGGCAGCAGAGTCAGCTTTACCGCTCCGGAACTCACGATCGGTTCTGCAAAGGACAGCGGAAGTCTTTGGGATTAATGATTCTTATCTGTTCAGATCGTCTGACATATGGTAAGATAGGAGTATCGGAATATCAGCCGGCCGGACCGGCTTACAGGAGGTTTTTCTCTTATGGACAATTTACATCGTATATTACTGAAACTCAGCGGTGAGGCACTCGCCGGAGGGAAAGGCTTTGGATTTGATGAAGAGACTTGTCTGGCGGTTGCCCGTCAGGTTAAGGAAATCGTCGATAAAGGCACACAGGTTGCTATCGTGACAGGCGGCGGCAATTTCTGGCGCGGCCGCAACAGCAGCAAGATTATTGAGAGGACACGTTCTGATCAGGTCGGCATGCTGGGTACGGTGATGAACTGTATCTATGTTTCTGAAGTCTTTAAGACAATCGGGCTCAAGACCCGGGTTTATACTCCTTTTGTCTGCGGCGCATTCACCAGTCTGTTTTCCAAGGAGGAGGCAGTGAGAGATCTGGAGGAGGGAAAGGTCGTATTTTTCGCCGGAGGAACCGGTCATCCTTACTTTTCTACAGACACCGGCACAGTGCTGCGTGCCGTGGAGATTGAGGCAGATGCCATCCTGCTGGCCAAGTCGGTTGACGGCATTTATGACAGTGATCCGGATACCAATCCGGATGCCGTTAAGTATGATTCAATCTCCATACAGGAGGTTGTAGATCAGCGCCTTCAGGTCATTGACCTGACATCCTCTATCATGTGCATGGAAAATAAGATGCCTATGGTTGTTTTCGGGTTAAATGAAGAAAATAGTATTGTAAACACTCTCTACGGCACTTTCACGGGAACTTATGTTACCGTAGAGCAGAAATAGAAACAGTTCAGGAGGTATGATCGATGAGCAACGCAAAACTGGAGCCCTTTGAAACAAAGATGACAAAGACACTGGAGTCTCTGGAGAGAGAGTACCAGAATATCCGCGCGGGACGTGCCAATCCTCACCTGCTTGATAAGCTCAAGGTAGACTACTACGGTGCCCCGACTCCGATTCAGCAGGTCGGCAATATTTCTGTTGCGGAAGCCAGAGTGCTGGTGATCCAGCCCTGGGAGCCCAAACTGATCAAGGCAATCGAGAGAGCAATCCTTGCCTCTGACATCGGCATTACCCCGACAAATGACGGACATGCCATCAGGCTTGTATTTCCGGAGCTGACAGAGGAACGCCGTAAAGAGCTTGCCAAAGATATCAAGAAAAAGGGAGAAGCTGCTAAGGTTGCTGTCCGCAACATCCGCAGGGATGGCAATGATACCTTCAAAAAGCAGCTGAAGGATAAACTGATTTCAGAAGATGAGCAGAAGGATCTTGAAAAGGATCTTCAGAAATCGACAGACGATTATATCAAGAAGATTGACAAGACCGTAGATGAGAAGACCAAAGAGATCATGACAGTATAAAAATACTTGGTTTGAAAGGCTGCCGCTGACGGCAGTCTTTCAGCGTATATAGAAAACCGGAGGACACAATGCTTAAATCAGTAGACGGAGAAATGCTTAATGTGCCTGAGCATGTAGCCATCATTCTTGACGGCAACGGCAGATGGGCAAAAAAGAGGTTCCGCCCCAGAACATTCGGCCATAAGAAAGGGGCCGAAGTACTGGAGCAGATCTGTGAGGATGCGTGGGATATCGGGATTAAATATCTGACAGTCTATGCCTTTTCGACAGAGAACTGGAAAAGACCCCAGGATGAGGTGGATACCCTGATGGACCTCTTTCATCATTATCTGACAGACTACCTGGGACGAATCATGAAGAATAATATGCGGATCCGTTTTATCGGGGACCGCAGCGGCCTGAGTGAGAAGATGCAGGAAGAAATATATGATCTGGAGAGAGAGTCTGTATACAATACCGGTCTTCACTTTACGATCGCTTTGAATTACGGCAGCAGGGACGAAATGGTCCGTGCCATGAAACGCATGGTCAGAGACGGACACCATGACCCTGAGGAGTTCACAGAGGAGATGTTTTCTGCATATCTGGATACTGCTGAGATGCCGGACCCGGATCTCCTGATCCGCACCAGCGGGGAAGAGAGATTATCAAACTATATGCTCTGGCAGCTGGCATATTCTGAGTTTGTATTTACGCCTGTGCTCTGGCCTGATTTTAACAGAGAAGAACTGATCAACGCGATCCGGATCTATACCGGACGCAGCAGACGCTATGGCGGGGTATAAGAGATGTTTAAGACCAGACTGATCAGCGGTGTGATCGTTCTTGCGATCGCGGTAGCCGCTATCCTTGCAGGGGGATATGTCCTCTTTTTCTTTACGGCAGCGATCTCTCTGATCGGATTGTTTGAGTACTACAGAGCCCTGACAATGGAAAAAAGCCTGACAGCAATTGCAGGATACTGCGGCTGGGCAGTTCTGTATTTGCTTCTCTTTTTTGGTGTCCATGGGGCGGCCATGATGGGTATGGCAGCCGGCACGATCTTTATCATGTCGGTTTATGTCTTTACATTTCCCAGATTCAAGGCACAGGATGCTTTTGCGGCTATAGCAGGACTGGCTTATGTTGCTTTGCTTATGTCCTTTTTGTATCAGGTCAGGATACTGGAGGATGGTCTGTGGATCATTCCTCTGGTATTTATCAGCGCATGGGGCAATGATACCTGCGCTTATTGTGTTGGTATGCTGATCGGCAAGCACAAGATGTTTCCGGTACTGAGTCCGAAAAAGAGCGTGGAAGGCTTCATAGGAGGCATTGCCGGCGCAGCTGTGCTGGGCCTGATTTACGGTCTGCTATTCGGGAAAAATCTTCCTTCTCTGAATATGCCGGCTGCAGTCTGCACGCTGATCTGCGGTGTCGGTGCTCTGATCGCGGTGGTGGGAGACCTTGCCGCCTCCGCAATTAAAAGAGACACGCAAATCAAGGATTACGGAAAGCTGATACCGGGCCATGGAGGCATCCTGGACCGTTTTGACAGTATTCTTTTTACAGCGCCTGCAGTCTTCATTCTTGCAGTACTGCTCGGCGCATAGATTTCATTCATCATCGGGAGGCTTATTTTGAAAACAATATCAATACTGGGTTCTACCGGATCAATCGGCACACAGACGCTGGATGTCATCAGCAGACATCCCGGGGACTTTTCTGTAGTAGCGCTGACCGCAGGAACCAATATAGATCTGCTGGAAAAACAGATCCGCATGTTCCGGCCTGCAGTTGCTGCGGTAGCGGATGAAGAAAAAGCACAGGAACTGCGGCTGCGGCTGAAGGATATGGAGATCCGGATTCTATCCGGTATGGATGGCATGATTGAGGCTGTTACCCTGCCGCAGACGGATATTGTTGTGACAGCAGTTGTCGGCATGATCGGTATCCGTCCTACTCTGGAGGCAATCCGGGCAGGCAAGGATATAGCTCTGGCGAATAAAGAAACACTGGTGACCGCCGGACATCTGGTTATGAAGGAAGCAGCAGACAGGGGCGTGCAGATTCTGCCGGTAGACAGTGAGCACTCCGCTATATTCCAGTCTCTGCAGGGAAGCCGCCGGTCGCAGATCCGCAGAATCCTGCTGACCGCATCCGGGGGCCCTTTCCGCGGCAAGACGCGGAGCGAGCTTGGGACTGTCACACTGGCGGATGCCCTGCATCACCCCAATTGGGTCATGGGGAAAAAGATTACCATCGATTCCGCAACCATGGTCAATAAGGGACTGGAAGTGATTGAGGCAAAGTGGCTCTTTGACGTAGAACCGGATCAGATCCAGATTCTGGTGCATCCGCAGAGCGTTGTCCATTCTGCAGTAGAGTTTGCTGACAATGCAGTAATCGCTCAGCTGGGAACGCCGGATATGCGCCTTCCCATTCAGTATGCCCTGTTTTATCCGGAACGGAAGCCGCTGGGAACAGAGCCTCTGGATCTGTTTTCCGTCCGGGATCTGTCCTTTGAAAAGCCGGATCTGGATACATTCCGCGGGCCGGCTTTTGCCTATGAAGCCATCCGCACCGGAGGCAGCATGCCCACAGTCATGAATGCAGCCAATGAAAAAGCAGTCGATCTTTTCTTACACGAGAAAATCGGATTCTGGGAGATTTATGATATCATAGAGGAATGTATGAGCCGGCACAAAGTGATTGCGCACCCTCAGCTGGAGGACATACTGGAGACAGAAAAAGAAACCTACAGATATATTGAGAGCAGGTGGAAGCATTGAAAATCATAGTCGCGCTGCTTGTATTCGGCATTATTGTGCTTTTTCATGAATACGGGCACTATATCGTGGCGCGAAAGAGCGGGATTGTTGTTGAGGAATTTGCCATCGGGATGGGGCCCAAGATTGCCGGAATCACCAAAGGTGACACGGAGTTTACCATTCGGGCTTTGCCAATCGGCGGTGCCTGCATGATGCGCGGCGAGGATTCCGCAGAGGACTGCGAAGAGGGATCTTTTAACTCAAGACCGGTCTGGCAGAGGATTGCTGTGGTTTTTGCCGGCCCTTTCTTCAATTTTATTATGGCCTTTATCTGTGCTGTGATCATTATCGGCGCAAGCGGATATATGTCCGGAGAAATCCTGGAAGTCATGGAGGGATCTCCGGCCCAGGAAGCCGGATTTGAAGCGGGAGATGAGATTGTAAAAGTTGACCGCACCGCAGTTCATACATTCAGTGATTTTCGTATGTATATTGCGCTGAATCAGAGCAAGAGCTGTGATGTAACGGTTCTGCGGGACGGTGAGAAACAGGAGATTACGGTCACACCGCGTCTTGACGATGACGGATTTTACCGGATCGGAATCGTAGGGGGCGTCATCAGGCACCCCGGGCCTGCGGGTATACTGGTCAGTGCTTTTTATGAGGTTAAGTCGAATATTAATGTCGTCATTAAGAGTCTGGAAATGCTGATCGCAGGCAAGGTCAGTTCCAGAGACATCAGCGGTCCTGTCGGGATCTTTACGGTGATCGGGGACAGCTATTCCGATGCCGTACAATACGGCTTTAAGGTGGTGATCCTGACAATACTGGATCTGATCCTGCTGCTTTCTGCCAATCTGGGTGTAATGAATCTGCTGCCGATTCCTGCTCTTGACGGGGGAAGGCTGGTATTTCTTTTCCTGGAGGCCATCCGGGGAAAGCCCATTTCCAGAGAAAAAGAGGGCATGGTCCATTTTGTGGGATTTGTGATCCTGATGATCATCATGGTACTTGTAATGTTCAATGATTTTGCCAGAATTGCCGGCTATTAGGAGTGAAACATGATAGACAGAACGAAAGCAAAAGTGGTTCGTATCGGGGACTGCATGATCGGAGGCAATTATCCGGTTGCCATCCAGTCCATGTGTAATACAAAGACAGAAAATGTGGAAGAGACAGTCAGACAGATCCTGGCATTGGAGGAAGCCGGCTGTGAGATTATCCGGGTGGCCGTGCCGACCATGGAGGCTGCATCGGCGATTTCAGAGATCAAAAAGCAGATCCATATTCCGCTGGTAGGGGATATCCACTTTGATTACCGTCTTGCCATTGCCGCTATCGAGAATGGCGTTGATAAGATCCGGATCAATCCCGGTAATATCGGATCCACAGACCGTGTTAAGGCAGTTGTAGACAAGGCAAAGGAGTATGATATTCCAATCCGTGTAGGTGTAAACAGCGGATCTCTGGAAAAGCATATTCTGGAAAAAAACGGCGGTGTTACGGCAGAGGGACTGGTGGAAAGCGCGCTCGACAAGGTGAAGCTGATCGAGGATCTGGGCTATGACAATCTGGTCATCAGTATCAAATCTTCTGATGTGCTCATGTGTGTTGACGCATACAGACTGATTGCTGAAAAGACAGACTATCCCCTCCATGTCGGGATCACAGAGTCCGGAACCCTGTTTTCCGGAAATATCAAGTCTGCGATTGGACTTGGAATCATGCTTAGCGAAGGAATCGGACATACCATTCGTGTCTCACTGACGGGGGATCCGCTGGAAGAGATCAAATCTGCAAAGATGATTCTGAAGACACTGGGAATGCGCAGCGGAGGAATCGAAGTGGTTTCCTGTCCGACCTGCGGCAGGACGCAGATCGATCTGATCGGACTGGCTGGTCAGGTAGAGAATCTGGTACAGGCTTATGACCTGGATATCAAGGTTGCTGTGATGGGGTGTGTCGTAAATGGCCCCGGAGAGGCAAAAGAGGCGGATATCGGCATAGCCGGCGGCAAAGGCGAGGGACTTCTGATCCGCAGGGGTCAGATCATCCGGAAAATCCCGGAGAGCGAGTTCCTGAGCACATTAAAGTATGAACTGGATCACTGGAATTCATAAAAGGATGGATCATAAATGAAACTGTTTCTGGAAGTATTTCCGGATCTGAAACTGGATGAAGAACTGGCAGATGCATTTGCTTCTGCAAGCTGCGGTAAAGTAACTGCCTGCAAAAGCAGGCAGTTACTTCGTGTTGACCTTGAAAATGATTTCCTGAGTCCGGAGAGATATATTCTCCGTGTAGAAAAGGAAATCAAAAGGCAGATGTTTTCAGGCAATGTCGATATCAGGATCAATCCCCGTTATCATCTGTCTGATCAATATACGGCTTCTGTCATCTATGAGGCTTATAAGGAGAGTTTTATTGCGGAGCTGGAGCAGGAGAGCGGTGTCATCGGCAGTATTTTAAGGTCCCTTGACATTCAGTTTCCTGCGGAGGAAAAAATGGAGATCCGGATTCCGCAGAATCCTGTTCTCCGTCAGAAGGCAGACTGGCTCAGTTCTTATTTCCGTGAGGTATTCCAGAATCGTTTTGACAGAAGACTTGAGGTCGAGATCATTTCTACAGAAAAAGAAGCCGGGACCGGCAGTGCCGCCCAGGAAGCTATTCTTGCGGAAAAAGAAGCGGTTGCCCGCATCATGGACAATTATGAAAAACTGCAGAAGCAGGAAGAGGCAGAGCAGGGCTCTGAGCAGGAACGGCTTCAAAAGGAACAGGAAAAGAAGGAAAGAAGCAAAAAGTATGCTAAAAAACTGCCGAAGGATAAGAATCTGGTCTATGGCAGGAACTATGAAAACGGGGAATTCATGCCTCTTTCCGAGATTACGGATGAGATCGGAGAAGTCATTGTAAGAGGCAGAATCACGGCATCCGAGACAAAAAGCATCAAAAATGATAAAACAATCTATACCTTTACTCTTACGGATTTTACAGATTCTATCCGTGCCAAGATTTTTGTAAAAAATGAAATGCTTCCGACAGTCCTGGAAGCAGTCTGTGATGGCGCTTTTATCCAGATGAAGGCTGTTGCGGCTTACGACACTTATGAGAAAGATATTATGCTTTCTTCCGTAATCGGAATCAAGAAGAGTGAGGATTTCCGCGAGAAGCGTATGGACTACAGCCCCCGCAAGAGGGTCGAACTTCATTGTCACACCAATATGAGTGATATGGACGGGGTCAGCAGCTGTACAGATATCATCAAAAGGGCAAAAGAATGGCGACATAAGGCAATCGCGATCACAGATCATGGCTGTGTGCATGCTTTTACCGAGGCCAATAAAGCAGCAGGCAAAGATATCAAGATTATTTATGGCTGTGAAGGTTATCTGGTAGATGATACAGCAAGGATTGTGACAGATCCTCGCGGGCAGCTGCTGAGCGGTGATTTTGTTGTCTTTGACATTGAGACAACAGGATTCAGCGCTTCGGCAGATAAGATTATCGAAATCGGAGCAGTCAAGGTTTCCGGCGGCGTAATCACAGATCATTTTTCGGAGTTTGTCAATCCTGGTATTCCCATCCCGGCAGAGATTACCAAACTGACCAGTATCACAGATCAGATGGTAGAAGATGCAGATCCGATCGAGAAGGTGCTGCCGGCTTTTATGGCATTTTGCAGCGGCTGCTGCCTGGTAGCTCATAATGCCGGTTTTGATACCGGATTTATACATGAAAACTGCAGAAGGCAGGGACTGCCCTACGATTATACGGTACTTGACACCATGACCATGGCCAGAAGCTTTCTGGGCAATCTGAAAAATTACAAGCTGGATACTGTAGTAGCTGCCATGGGATGTCAGCTGGCCCATCATCACCGGGCGGTTGACGATGCAGGCGCTACGGCAGATGTATTTGTGAAATTTGTGGAAATGTTCCGGGAAAAAGGGATCCTGGATGTGGACAAACTGGATGAGTACAGCCATATTCCGCCGGAAGCTGCTAAAAAGATGCGGGCTTTCCATATCATTCTGCTCGCGAAAAATGAAATCGGAAGGATCAATCTTTACCGTCTGGTTTCCGAGTCGAATATCCACTATTTCATGCAGCGTCCCAAGATTCCCAAGAGTCTTCTGATGAAATACAGGGAGGGCCTGATTCTCGGATCTGCCTGCGAAGCCGGAGAACTGTTCCGCGCAGTGGAAGAGGGAAGGTCTGCAGAAGAGATTGCCCGGATTGTTGATTTTTATGACTATCTGGAAGTGCAGCCGGTCGGCAATAATGCGTTTTTGATCCGTGACCAGAAGAGTAAGGTAAAAAATGTGGAAGATCTGCGGGATCTCAACCGGCGCATCATCGAATTGGGACGGGAGTTTGACAAACCGGTCTGCGCGACCTGTGATGTGCATTTCCTGGATCCGGAAGATGAGATTTACCGCCGCATCATCATGTACAATAAAAAATTTGATGATGCCGACCAGCAGGCTCCCTTATACCTTCACACCACAGAAGAGATGCTGGAGGAGTTTTCCTATCTGGGAGAAGAGACTGCGGAGGAAATCGTCATTACCAATCCCAATCTGATCGCGGATATGATTGATTATATCAAGCCGGTCAGACCGGACAAGGCTCCTCCGATCATCGAGAATTCGGATCAGACTCTCAGGGAGATCTGCTATAATAAAGCACATGAAATCTACGGGCCGGACCTGCCGCAGATTGTGACAGACAGGCTGGAAAGAGAATTGAATTCTATTATCAGCAATGGATTTGCCGTTATGTACATTATCGCCCAGAAGCTGGTGTGGAAGTCGGTTGCTGACGGCTACCTGGTTGGCTCCAGAGGGTCCGTCGGGTCCTCCTTTGTCGCTTATATGGCGGGAATCACAGAGGTGAATTCACTGCAGGCGCATTACCGGTGCCCGTCCTGCTTTTATGTTGATTTTGATTCTGATTATGTAAAAAGCTATTCAGGCCGTTCCGGCTGCGATATGGAAAACAAGGTCTGCCCGGTCTGCGGAAAACCGCTGATCAAGGACGGTCATGATATTCCTTTTGAGACCTTCCTGGGATTCAAAGGAGATAAAGAGCCGGATATCGATCTGAATTTCTCCGGAGATTATCAGAGTAAGGCCCACGCCTACACAGAGGTAATCTTTGGAGAGGGAAATACCTTCCGTGCCGGGACGGCAGGAACACTGGCAGACAAAACAGCCTACGGTTATGTTGCCCATTATTTTGAAGAACATGAGCAGCACAGGCGCAGCTGTGAGATTGCCAGGATCGCCCAGGGCTGCC
>CAMHFW010000010.1 GCA_946184675.1 uncultured Clostridia bacterium
ACGATCTCCGGACGGCTCTTGTAGAGCTCGATCAGGTCGACGAAGTCCTGCCGGCCGCTCCGGCTGCTCCCATAGCAGCGGATCCCCTTCTCCAGGATCATCCTGGTGTTCAGAGGCGCCAGGTCCTCCGATACGCCCATAAAGGCTATCGTCCCCTCCGGATGGATGATGTCGATGGCCTGGTTGATGGCCTTGGACGACGCCCCGCCGCCCACGCACTCAAAGGCGTGGTCGATCGCCAGGTCCTCCGGGATCTCATTTACCAGGAAAGTCCTGTCCGCAAAGGTAAAGTCATTTAATTTCATCTCATTGATGCCGAATACATAGATCCTGGCTTCCGGAAAACGGTGACGCAGAAGCAGGGATGTGATATATCCCAGGTTTCCGTCCCCCCACACGCCGATGGTCTCTCTCCTCTCATGGGAAAAGCGCTCAAAACGGCTGATCACATGATAGCTGACGCTGACGATCTCCGTAAAGGCCGCCACTACCGGGTTGATCCCCTCGGGGAGTCTGACCAGCCGGTCCGGCTCCATGCTCACAAACTCCTGCATAAAGCCGTCAAAACCGCTCCCGCGGAACTTGCTGCTGCGCAGGTAATTCTCCGCGATGATCGGGTCCTTCTCTACCGGCGTATTGGGGATCAGGACCACTTTGGCACCGGTCTCAAAACTGCCGGTCGGGTCATAGACCACCTCGCCGATGGCCTCATGGATCAGGGCCATGGGCAGCTTCTTCCGGAGTACTGCCTCCGCGCGCAGTCCCTGGTAGTACCTCTGGTCCGCGTTGCAGATCGACAGGTGCGTGGGATGGACCAGGATATGGCTGTCATCCAGTTCAATATTTTTGTATACGATCTCAAACTGGCGCGGCCGCACCAGCTGATAAACCTTATTTAACATTTATCTTCCCCCAATCAGAGAGTCCGCGATCCGGATATCCGCCGGATAGGTGATCTTGATATTGGAAACGTCTCCCTCTACCAGATGCACCTGCTCCCCCTTCATGACAAGGATCTTGCAGGCGTCGGTCAGGATGGCCTTTTCCTCTTCGGTCAGTGACTCATAGATCTGTTTCAGCTTCAGGGCATGGAAGCTCTGCGGTGTCTGGCCCTGGTACAGGGTCGACCGGTCCGGAATCTGGCTGATCACCTGGTGGTCGCAGCTCTCCACGATCGTGTCGGTCGCCGGGATGACGGTGTCGCAGGCGCCGTACTTCCTGGTCGCTTCGATATTCTCCTCGATCATCCGCCTGGTCACAAAAGGACGCACCGAATCATGGGTGATGATGATGGTATCCTCATCCAGAGTATGGTTCTCTTCGATATAGCGGATGGCGTTCATCAGGGTCTCGTTGCGGGAGGCGCCGCCCTCGATCACAACGACCCTGTCCTGCATGGGGATGTTCTTCCGGATCAGGTCCTTTGTATGCTCCACCCAGGCCTTGGGGCAGAGAACGATGACCTTCTCAAAATCGGGATAGACCGCGAACTTCTCTATAGTATGCACGATGATAGGCTTGCCGCCGATCTCCAGGAACTGCTTGGGTCTCTCCGCATTTCCCATGCGGGTCCCCTTGCCTCCTGCAAGGATTACACCAAAAATATTTTCTGACATAATACACTCCTCCTGCCTTTACATTTACGATTTATTTTTCTTAAATAAGCCGCGCAGACCTTTTCCTGCACTCTCATCAGGAAGGTCTGTTTCCTCCGGAATATCGTTTTCTTCCGTAATCTGGCTCTGAGAATACTGTGGATCATCTGCCGGTTCTTCCGGTGTATATACCGGTTTCTCTGGTCTGAACAACTGCTCCTGCCCGTACCCGTCATATATGGAATCCTTATCTGACTCCCTATCCGCACGTTCTGCTGTATATCTGGAGACCCGGTGTCCGACCACAAAAGCAGAGATCACCAGAAAAACGCCGGTAAATACCAGTCCGCCTGAGATAAGCCTGCTCAGCCAGATCTCAGATGAGAAAGGGTTCAGAATCGTCAGTACCGCCGCAATGATGCTGAGCAGGGCAGCGATCAGAAGCAGAATCCACGCACTTCCTTCGAAATGTCTGAGATCGATGCTTCTCTGTACAAGAAGAATGCCGCTGATCAGCACGATCATGCCAAGGGCCACAGGAATGATGGCTGAGACTGTTTTCACATTCAGGTAGGTGTAGACCCCAGCTGCAATCAGTACAGCTGCCTTCACCAGATCATAGCCTACGACGCTGGATCTGCGTCGGACAAAGTAGACAATGATAAAAATAAGGCCTACCGCTGCCATCACAGCTGCCGCCGCCTGGGCAATCACCTCTGAGGTCAGTTTAAGACCAGGCATGATCAGAAATACTACTCCCAGCACGACCATCAGTATACCGCTGACAGCTTCCTGCCATTTCCACAATGTTGACACTTTAAACACTCCTTTTTGCTTCTGCTGTACTCAGACCGTTCTGATTACAACAGCCGACGTTCTGGGCAGTTCCATTTTCAGGAATCCGTCTTTCGCCCGCATTTTTTTATTCTCTGTCGTAAAAGCAGATTCATTGCTCATCAACACCTGCATCAGTTCCATATCATCGGTGATACCGATCTGCCATACCGGGATACTGATCTGTGCCTTCTCCTGATTATTATTGACTGCAATGACATAATGCTCACAGGCGTCAAAGCGTCCGTATGTCAGGATTCCGTAAGATCCTCCCAGCATCTTGAAAGAACCGGTCCGAAGAGCCTTGCTTTCCCGATGCATCCGAATCGCTTCCCTGTGAAATTGCAGCATCTCCTGGTCTTCACGTCCCCAGGGATAGGTCCGTCTGTTGTCAGGGTCGGTCCATCCGCACAGTCCCGCCTCATCTCCGTAATAGAGAGTTGGAGCTCCGGGCCACGTCATCTGGATCATGACAGCCTCACGCATCACCTCAGGACAGATTCCTTCTCCTGCTGCACTGCCTCCGGCAGTAGCCAGTCTGCCGGCCTGACGGTTGGTCCTGGTAAGGAAACGGGAATGATCATGGTTTGAGAGCTCATTCATCGCAGACAGAAGCGATGACTGACTGAATTTCGCCATGTTCTCTTTCATAGCCTGGCAAAAGGCGTCATAATTGCAGTAGAGATCATCCCTGCAAAAATCACTGTGCTTTTCCATACCGGTCAAAAACCAGGTTACAGGCTCCATAAAAGCCTCATAGTTCATGATTGTATCCCACTGGTCTCCCTGCAGCCATTCCGAAGAATCCGCATAGTTTTCTGCCAGGATTACAGCGTCAGGATTGGCTGTCTTGACTTCCTTGCGGAATCTTCGCCAAAAGGCATGGTTAAACTCACGGGAATAGCCCAGGTCCGCAGCGACATCCAGTCTCCACCCATCCACATTATATGGCGGTGAGACCCATTTTTTCGCGATCCGCATGATTTCGCTGCAGAGCTTCTCAGACATCTCAAAATTGAGCTTGGGGAGCGTCGCATGTCCCCACCAGCCCTCATAATCCTCGTTATACGGCCATTTGCCGCCGCGAAAATGGAAATAATCATGATAGGGACTATCCTCGGAGATATAAGCCCCGGGCTCATATTCCTCGCTGCCCTCATAGATCCGCTCCCGGTCCAGCCACTTATTAAAAGAACCGCAGTGATTGAAAACACCGTCTAAGATGATCCGCATTCCGCGCGCATGCACTTCCTTTACAAAATCTGCAAAAAAAGCATTGCTGGCTTCCAGGTTGACCGGATCTGTCGTTCTGGTTATATATCTGGTGGCGTGGCTGTTGTCTGTATCATTCCAGTCCAGCTGCTGCCCTTCATCCCGGATGATCTTTCCGTAATGAGGATCGATATGATCATAGTCCTGTATATCATATTTGTGATTGGAAGGAGACACAAAAACCGGGTTGAGATAGAGAACTTCCACGCCCAGATCCTGCAGATAATCCAGCTTATCCAGAACACCCTGCAGATCTCCTCCGTAAAAATGACAGACGTCATGGGCATAAGGTTCGAAGTACCAGTCATTCTCGTGCCATGCACGCTGTTTAATGTAATAATACTCTCCGTCCATAACGTCATTAGACGGGTCTCCGTTGGCAAAGCGGTCCACAAAGATCTGATACATGACCGCTCCTTTTGTCCAATCCGGAGTATCAAACTCCGGCATCAGACGGAAATTACCGGATGCCGAAGCAGTATCGGAAGCCCCGTTCTTATTATACACCGCAGACGTCCTGCCGCTGCGAACTTCATAATAATAGCTATCTCCGCACTCCGGCCAGGTGAGCTCTGTTTCATAATAGTCAAAGAGCTTATCCGACCCGCAGCGCTTCATCAGATAGGTTCCTTTTTCTGTAACCACGCGGACTTCCCAGGCATTGGCGCGTCCCGTCCGCATTCGCAGTCTCACTGTATAGCCGGATTCAGTCTTTGTATACTTCCGGTAAAGATCACTGCCATCCGCAAACAGAGCATCCCGGTTCAGAACCGGTCTCATGCCCAGAATATACTGCATGGATCTTGTGAGCGAGTTTCTTTTCTTTTCGCTATCTATCATCCTAAAAATCTGTCTTTCTGTTTATTATTTTTTGATTGTTGCACCGGCATATACCTGCTGGATCAGATCCCTGGCTTTTGCAACGCTGTCCTCATCCGGAATCATAACATAAGCAGTCTGACTCATGGAATAAGGCACTTTTTCTGCTCCTGTACCGGTTACGCTGTAGGAAACGATATTCCATCTGGCCGGACTTTCAAGCTGCTCTTTCACCAGCTTGCTGAGCGTTTCATAGGGGATTGTCAGCTCAAAGCTGCCCTCTACAGCATCCAGAACATCATTATAATGAAGCAGCATATCCGTGGAAAGCATCTTATTGATGACGCCGCGAACCACAGCCATCTGGTTACGGCCTCGCTGGTTATCTCCGTCTTCAAACGCATGTCTTTCTCTGCAGAAAGACAGAGCCGCATCACCGTATAAGTAGTTTTCGCCTTCTGTGAAACT
The DNA here is from genome assembly GCA_946184675.1 of uncultured Clostridia bacterium. GTDB lineage: Bacteria > Bacillota > Clostridia > Lachnospirales > Lachnospiraceae > UBA2912. The sequence continues at coordinate 4,989 of CAMHFW010000010.1, forward strand.
GTAGTCACCCGACTGGAAACTCCTCTCAGAAACCACAGTAATACCATCCAGAGCATCAATAACCTTCTTAAAGCCGGTAAAATTCACCCTGAAATTGTAATCCACATCGATATCGTAAAGCATCCCCAGCGTATCCATGCTGACCTGGACCCCGTAGATACCGGCATGTGTCAGTTTATCTCTTTCCCCGCCTGATATCGACAGAGGTACATAGTAATCTCTTGGAGTCGACAGCAGCAGAACCTGATGAGATTTGGTATTCACAATAGCAAGAATATTAACATCGCTCCTGCTCTTTGCCAGCAGTTCCTCAGACCGTGTATCGATACCGCTGATATATAAGGCAAACGTATTTCCGTCCTTATACGGCTTTCTGGCATCCGCGTCGACCTTGCTGGTAATGGTCAGCATCAGCACTTCCTTGATCCTGTCCCGGATGTCTGTATAACCGTCCATCTCCTCCAGCACATCAATATAGGCGCTGTTCATGATTACGGCATCGACTTCCTCATTCTCCACAGCATCCACCAGATCAGACAGAGTCTGGTATTCTCTGGTCATGACCGGCACAGCATACTCGTCACGAATCTGTACGATAGCGCTGTCCGTATTTTCTCTGTCAAGGGCCGTCAGGATTCCGTAATGATACTCGGTGTTTTTCACATCAAAGCTGTCTTCATTTCCCGCCTTCACATATACACCGACCCTGGTGACTTCCTCTTTCAGTGAAGTAATATTTCTGGCTGTCTGCATGGTCCGGAACAGGTAAAATCCGCCGATGGTCAGTACAGCAATCATGAGGAAACCAATCAGGAGTCCAATCACATAGCGCAGCCTGTTCTCAGCATTGCGGCTCATGATAAATACAATAAGTGTAACTGCCAGAAGAACGATGCCAAGAAGAATCAGAAGCTTTTCCGGCAAAATACCTGAATAATAGAGAAGACCCGCAAGCGCGGCTGACTCCAGAAGCAGAACGCTGCTCAGCACTCTGCCAAATATTCCGGCAGGCCCTGTTCTCCTGCGCCTTCTTCTCTTTCTGCCTGTACTCATAAAAGCTCCCTCCTTATGTCTCTTGCTTTCTTAGTCTCTACCAGGATTCCTTATGCCGGCTCTGCGAACAGTGCTTCAAACTCATCCCGGGTAATCTTTTCTTTCTCAAGAAGCAAACCGGCACATGCGTGCAGTACATCAAGGTGTTCTCCAATCAGCTCCTGCGCCTTCTTGTGACAGTCATCCACAATCCGTTTGACTTCACGGTCAATCATGCCGGCCGTATTCTCGCCATAAGGCTTGGAATGAGCCAGATCACGTCCGATGAATACTTCATCGCCGTCATTATCGTAGTTGACCAGGCCCAGCTCCTCTGACATACCGTAACGTGTCACCATAGCCCTGGCCATAGCTGTTGCCTGCTTGATATCCTGAGAAGCACCTGTCGTGATATCGTCAAAAATCAGTTCCTCCGCTACACGTCCTCCCAGAGAAACTATAATCTCCTGCAGCATCTGTCCCTTGGTATGGAACATATCATCCTTTTCCGGAAGAGGCATCGTATAACCTGCAGCGCCAAGCCCTGTCGGGATGATCGATACCGAGTAGACCGGTCCGACATCCGGCAGCACATGGAAGAGAATCGCATGTCCGGACTCATGATAAGCTGTAATCTTCTTTTCTTTATCGGAAATGATACGGCTCTTCTTCTCCGCGCCGATCGCCACTTTGACAAATGCTCTGCGGATATCATCCTGTACGATGTATTCACGATTTTCCTTAGCCGCGTAGATCGCTGCCTCATTCATCAGATTCTCCAGATCTGCACCGGTAAAACCAGCCGTCGTCCTTGCAATCTGATCCAGGTCTACATCATCACCCAGAGGCTTATTGCGGGAATGCACGCGCAGAATATCTTTTCGTCCTTCAATATCCGGTCTTCCCACGCCAACCTTCCGGTCAAAACGGCCCGGACGCAGAATCGCAGGATCCAGAATGTCCGCGCGGTTGGTCGCTGCCATTACAATAATGCCCTCATTGGGACTGAAGCCGTCCATCTCTACCAGAAGCTGGTTGAGGGTCTGTTCTCTTTCATCATGACCGCCGCCAAGGCCTGTCCCTCTTCTTCTTCCCACTGCATCAATCTCATCAATAAATACGATGCAGGGCTTATTCTTCTTAGCAGTATCAAAGAGATCACGCACTCTGGAAGCGCCGACGCCGACGAACATCTCCACAAAATCGGAACCGGAAATGGTAAAGAAGGGAACTCCCGCCTCGCCGGCTACTGCCTTGGCCAGGAGGGTCTTTCCTGTACCGGGAGATCCGGTCAGGATCACTCCCTTGGGAATCCTTGCCCCTACCCGGGTAAACTTATCCGGATCTTTCAGGAAGTCAACGATTTCCTGAAGCTCTTCCTTCTCCTCCTTCAGGCCTGCCACATCCGCAAAAGTAACTGTGTTATTATCATTCAGTCTGGCATGGCTCTTGCCAAAGTCCATCATCTTGTTATTGCCGGAGCCTGCTCCCTGCTGCCCGTTGATAAAAGAAAAGAGGAACCAGAGGAAAACTCCTCCCAGAATCAGCAAAGCCCCGTTTTTATAAAACCAGCCTTCCCGGTTGATGACATCGGTTTCTTCCAGGGCGGTAAACTCCTGCTCATGCAGAAAATCCTTGACATCTTCAATGTCTGTAACATGAAAACTTTTTTCATCGCCGTCTGTATACTCTACCGTGATCAGTCCGGTGGGTACTTCCTTATTTGGTGAAATAATAACCTTTTCGATCGTATTCTTCTGATCGTCAAAGTCCTGCACAAACTCTGAATATGTGTAGTTTTCTGCTCCGAACAGCCGCAGCCCCTCACCGGCAAACACGCTGACCAACAGCAGCCCCAGAACCAGGATCCAGAGCCCCATTCCGCTTCTTCTTTGATTCAAATGCGCAACCTCCCTGTATAATTATTCTTCTTCAAATTCCACCACGCCGATATACGGCAGATTTCTGTACAACTGCTTGTAATCCAGTCCGTATCCGACTACAAAGGCATCCGGAATTTCGAATCCGCTGTACTGAACTTCTACTTCAGCCTCGCGTCTGGAGGGCTTGTCCAAAAGTGTACAAATCCGCAGGCTTGCCGGTTTTCTGCTGCCCAGCATGTCTGCGAGATAGTGGAGTGTGTTTCCGGAATCCACAATATCTTCCACAATCAGCACATCTTTCCCTTCAATGGTATGATCCAGATCTTTGACAATGCGGACTCTGCCGGAGCTGCTCGTAGCGTCTCCGTAGCTGGAGACCGACATAAAATCCATGGTCAGCGGCACGGTAATATGCTTTGCCAGCTCACACATAAAAAATACGCCGCCTTTGAGTACGCAGATCAGATGGATCTGCTTCCCGCTGTATTCACGGCTGATCTGCTCTCCGAGTATGGCTATTCTTCTATCTACCTCTTCCTCGCTGATGAGGACGCGTACATGTTCTTTCATACCTGTCTTCCTCCTGATGATAATGACCTGTCCTGCTCCCGAAGGATCTGAGCGGTCATGATTATTTTCGTTCTGTCTGTGACCTTAACAGCCTCACTGATCCGGCCAGTCTCCGGAATCCAGATGATATGGCTTCCCTCCGCCAGAAGCAAAAGCCCATCCCTTGCACTGCCCGGCACCTTGTCATCGATCAGGATACGGCGAAGAGTTTTTTTCTGTCCGTTCCCAATCACCATAAAATCACCTTCCCGGCGATGTCTGAGGACTAATTCGGTATTTATTCTATCATAATCAAACCATTTCGTATACCTGTTTTTGGGAATTTGCTCCCCCTCCGCAAGGCCGTCCGGGAGTTCTCTGAGCGAAAAACAGATTCCCCCGAAAACGCCCGGAATCTCTACCGGGATCTCGTCCGGGATGTAAGGCTTATCCGGCAGCATACCTTTTCCTTCACGCCGCAGAAGGACATCCTCATATTCCTTTACCGCCCTCAGCTCGTGCGGAAGGTCCAGTAAGCTCCCTGTCCCTGCAGAAAACAGATTCCGAAGGCTCTCAATATGGACCTGCCCGATATCCTTCAGGCCGACCGCCTTTTCCAGAATATAACGCAGGGTCTCCCTCTGAACAGCCCGGTCACAGGCCAGCAATCCTTCACAGCTGATTCTGAATGCGCCGTCTTTTTCCGAAACGATCCTGCAGGCTGTCTCTTCGGCCTGCCTGTCCATATAAGTGCTGACATCCCGCAGGTTTGCCGCAAGAGCCGCTATATGTCTGTCTGCTGCCGGATTAATGTGTTCACGCAGATAAGGAAGAAGCTCTAAGCGGATCCTGTTTCTGGTATAATCCGTATTATAATTTGTCCAATCTGTCTGAAAGGCCGCTCCTTTTCTCTCTAAGAAAGCTTCGATCTCGCTCCGGTCTGCGCACAAAAGGGGACGGATGATCCTTCCTCTTTTTACCGGCATGCCGCACATGCCGCGCAGCCCTGTTCCCCGCATCATGTTCATCAGAACCGTCTCGCACTGATCATCCAAATGATGCGCCACCGCAATCTTTACGGCAGAATCGGCGCCTGCGGCCTCCTCCAGACAGGCATACCGGTAAGTGCGGCCGGCTTCCTCCAGACTCATATGATTCTCTGCAGCAAGAGCAGGCACATCACCGTGGTATACCCGGAGAGGAATCCCTGCTTCCTCGCAGATTTCCCGCACAAAAGCCTCATCCCGGTCTGCCTCGTCACCGCGGATCCCATGGTGGACATGTACAGCTGTAAGACTGCATCCCATCCTTGCGGCAATCTCCTGTAAAACAAAAAAAAGGCATATCGAATCCGCTCCGCCGGAGACTCCTGCGATGATGGGGTCTCCCCGGGAAAGCAGACCCTCATCCATCACAAATCGATATACCTTATCTATTAACATATCTGTCACTGCGGCAATCTCCCATCTGCAGCGCGATGCTAATGCCCTTTTTTGAAAATAATTTCATTCTCAAAAATCAGGCCAAGCTTGTCACGGGCGATATCCTCAATGAAAGCATCCGACTTCTGGTACTCCAGCTTCTCCCGGATATCCTCCTGCATCTTCTCAGCTTCGCTGATCTGCTTGCTGACCTCTTCCTGCACGACAGCATATTCCTCAATCTCCTGACGCACCTGCCATGTCTTAAATCCAAGTCCCAGACAGGCGATCACCAGCACAAGCGCTATGATCCTCATGCTCTTTCTGTGCTTTTTCTCTTTTTTCTCTGTCTTACGCATCTGTTTCACCTCATCACAGTGTCTTTGCCGGAAGGGCACAATAACCTCCATAATATTGTACTCCAATACCCCGGAAAATGCAATCAGATTTTGTAACTATTCAGAGCCATGCAGATTTTTAGAGAGTGCAGCGCAGAAAGCTTGCTTTCATGCGGCACACGAAATAAAAATCTATATGGCGAGAAGCAACATCGAGATGAAGCACAGCGGAATCGAGATGGAGCTCTGAATAGTTACATGATTTTTACAGATATCTGTACAGTTCGGCAGCCTCATCCTTGCGCGTGGTCTCCGCTACCGCAACTACCTCGACACGAACGCTTTTTGTGCCGAATCCGATCTCGATTATATCGCCCGCCTTCACTTCCGTACCGGGCTTTGCCACCTTGCCGTTCACGGTCACTCTTCCCGCGCTGCAGGCCTCATTGGCTACAGTACGTCTTTTGATCAGCCGTGATACCTTCAAATACTTATCCAGACGCATATCTGTCACCTTTCTCCAGAAAAAGAGGGACCGCATCATGCAGGTCCCTCTTTTTCGAATCATTCATCTCTGAACTATTACTTGTTCACCATATCCTTAAGTGCCTTGCCCGCTTTGAACTTGGGAGCCTTGGAAGCAGCGATTGTCATTGTCTTCTTTGTCTGAGGGTTTCTTCCTTCTCTGGCAGGTCTCTCAACAACTTCAAATGTACCAAAACCAACTAACTGAACCTTTCCGCCGTTAGCGAGTTCCTCAGCTACAACATCTGAAAATGCCTTAAGTGCTTTCTCCGCCTCATTCTTTTTCAAGCCGGTCTTCTCAGCAATAGCTGCAACTAATTCTGCTTTGTTCATGAATAATCCTCCTTGATTCTAAGCGCCATAACTGCGCAGTTATAGCGCATTTTATATAACCATCAGTTTATTTATATACGTTTGCCCTGCATTTGTCAAGCCTTTTCTGGTAATAGGGACAAGCCCCCGATTCTGCCGTCTTTTCTAGCGACTAACCGTTATTTTTACTGGACGAAATCCAGGTTCCGGTGATATACTGTTTCCTGTGAATTTTATATAAGGAGACGATTTCCATGGCAAGCAACAGCAATGTTCTATTTGAAAATGTGACAACCGTAGATGAAGATGTTGTCGACTATATCATAGGAAAATACTTAAAACCGACCGGACAGCAGAAACGCTTCCGCATCTTTACCCTCTGTATGGGTGTAGCCTCCGCAGGTATCGCCATGTATCTCTTCCGTCTGTGGATGACAAGCAAAGACTTTACATCCATCGGCTGCGCATTGATCCTGAGTGTCCTCTGCATCTATTGCATGACCTCCTTTTTCGGAGATCCGGCCAAGAAACATAAGGAAGAATACAGGGCAAAGCTGCTCAACCAGCTGAAAGAGCCGCGTAAGTACCGCATCTACCGCCACACCATTCACCAGATGGCCGGATCACAGCATGGCCAGTACAAGGTGTCCGATTTTGAAAGTGTTGATACCTACAGCCATTATTACATCCTGAAATACGGCAAGAACATCATCATCATCGACAGAAACGGCTTCCGTACAGGCACCGCTGAAGGATTTGATACCTTCTGCGATAAGTTCATCAAGAAACTAACCTTTTAATGAAATGATCAGGCGAATTCAATCGCATCCAGATCATCCGGCACATATATTCTGCCGCGATAGTAGAGGCGCCCTTCCGCTGCGAAGAGCGCTTTTCTCTTTTTCAGGTTCTCATCCTCCGTATTAAAGAGGATCAGCCGCTCTGCGCCAAGCTCCTGCGCCACCATGCAGGCTTCTTTTACCGTTACATGTCCGGCATCATAAGGTTTATAAATCTCCTGCTGGGAATACAGGCAGAAGGCCTCATGCATGAGCCAGCTGCAGTGATCCGCATAAGAATAGTTCTCCGGATGAAGCACTTCATCTCCGGCAAAAACGAAATTTTCACCGTTCCCCAGATCCAAAGAGAATCCGTACTGCTTTACATTGGGTGAATACAGGTCAAAGAAGGTCATGGTGTGATCCATGATCCTTCTGGTATCATTATCATAGACCGGGATAAAGAGAATCCTGTGGTCAAAGAGCCAGCGGCTCTTTTGGGACAGTACCATTCTGGCGACAGAGCGCAGAGTCCCGACCAGGTCGCTGTGACAATAGATGTGCAGATCTCCCGGATACTCCTCGCGCCGCATGGAAGCCGCAATCATACGGATCACCCAGATAACGCCGAACATTCTGTCTGTGTCCTCATGCGTCAGATAGATATTGTGGATCTTCGTGACAGGGATCCCTGCCCCCGCCAGCTGATTCAAAATGCCGTTCCCTCCCCCGCCGTCTACCAGCAGGTATTCCTCGCCGTCCTGCAGGGCAAAGCAGGAATTATAGCAATTGCGTGCAAAAGCCGCACCGCTTCCAAGCATGATCAGCCTTTCCATAAAAGCACCTCCGAAAAACACAAAAACCGTTTTTTCTTTCTATTTTACCCCTTTAGTTATATCAGATGTGAGCCAAGGGTCCCCGCCGGGGAGTCTAATCTTCCATCTTGCTGATATAGACACAATGATTAAGAGGGCCGCTTCCGTGTCCCAGATCCAGTCCAGCCTTCAGAGCGTCCGTAATATAAGTCTTGGCTCTGCCGACGCTTTCACGCACATCAAATCCCAGTGCCAGATTGCTGGCGATTGCAGAAGAAAGGGTGCATCCGGTGCCATGCGTATTGGGATTGCTGATTCTTTCTCCGCGATACCAGAAAAATTCACCCTTGTCATAGAGAAGGTCATCTGCTGTCTCTGTCAAATGTCCTCCCTTAATCAGAACGCTGCCGGACAGATTTTTGCCGATCAGCTCCGCAGCCCGCTCCATATCCGCTGTACTTGTGATCTCAAAACCACAGAGCTTCTCAGCCTCCGGAATATTGGGTGTGATCACCAGCCCAAGAGGCAGCAGGTATCGTATCAGGGTATCCATGGCATCCGGCTGCATGAGAGCACATCCGCTGGTCGATACCATGACCGGATCAATCACAATATTCTCCGGTTTGTAAGCCTTCAGCTTGTCTGTAATCATCAGAATCGTCTCCTTGTTGGAAACCATGCCGATTTTAACCGCATCCGGGAAAATATCTGTAAATACACTGTCCATCTGCCTGCCGACAAACGCAGCCCCTGCATCCAGGACATCATCAACGCCTATTGTATTTTGCGCTGTCAGCGCCGTAATCACGCTCATTGCGTAAACGCCATGGGCTGTCATAGTCTTAATATCTGCCTGAATCCCGGCGCCGCCGCTGCAATCCGAACCTGCTATTGTAAGTACTTTTTTCATAACCGCTTATCTCCTTTTTAAGGCCCTTAGATCCAAGCCTTATCTGTTCCTATGATAGCACGAAATCATGCAAAGAAAAACACTTGGCAAAAAGATATTTTAATGGTAAAGTAATTTCATATATTTATGAAAGGACTGATCACCATGGAAAGAGACATGACAGAATTTAACCGCAGACTTGATGCCCTTGCTGATGCCTGCATGAGCTCACAGCGGTTTGATCAGGCTCTTTATGTTGAACATGATGTAAAGCGCGGTCTTCGCGACTCCAACGGAAAAGGCATTCTGACCGGTCTTACCGAGGTCTCTGATGTTGTTGGATTCCATCGCGAAAATGGAAAAAGTACCCCTATAGAAGGTGAGCTCTACTTTCAGGGCTATAATGTTGAAAATCTGATCGAGGGAGACCTGGACAGCCATTTCGGCTTTGAGGAAGTCACCTACCTGCTCCTGTTCGGCGACCTGCCGACCCAGGCACAGCTAGATGAGTTTCTTGATATTCTCGGCAACTATCGTGAACTGCCTGACAACTTTGTCCGTGATATTATTATGAACTCCCCCAACGGGAACATGATGAACATCCTCCAGAAAAGTGTTCTTACATTATATTCCTATGACGATTCCCCGGAGGATATCTCTGTCAAAAATGTACTGCGGCAGTCTCTGCAGCTGATCGCGCGTTTCCCGCTGATCTCTGTATACGGCTACCATAGCTACCGTCATTATATTCTGGATAAGAGTCTTGTCATCCGCCGTCCCAAGCCGGAGCTTTCCACCGCGGAAAATATTCTCCGCCTGCTTCGTCCGGACGGACAGTACACATCCCTTGAGGCGCATGTACTGGATATCGCCCTGATTCTTCACGCAGAGCACGGCGGCGGTAATAACTCCACCTTTACCACCCATGTAGTCTCTTCGACAGGAACAGATACCTATTCCGCCATCGCCTCTTCTCTTGGCTCTCTCAAAGGTCCCAAGCACGGCGGCGCCAATCTCAAGGTGCAGCAGATGTTCAAGGATATCGTACTCCATGTCAAGGACATCGAGGATGAGGAAGAGGTCGCTTCTTATCTGCAGAAAATCCTGGATAAAGAAGCCTTTGACAGAAAGGGGCTGATCTACGGCATCGGCCACGCGGTCTACACCAAGTCCGACCCCAGATGCGTTATTCTCAAGAAATATGCCCGTAAACTCTCCGAGGAGAAGGGGCTGACCAGAGAATTTGAGTTCTATGACAGAGTCGAGCGGCTGGCCATCGATCTGACGGCAAAGCACCGCCATCTCTTCAAACCCATCTGCGCCAATGTCGACTTCTACAGTGGCTTTGTATACTCCATGCTGGGACTTCCCATGGAGCTCTTCACACCGATCTTCGCCATCGCCAGAATCTCCGGCTGGTGCGCTCACCGCATCGAAGAACTAGCCAACGACGGCAAGATCATCCGACCGGCCTACATGTACGTCGGTCACCACAGAAATTACGTTCCCATCGACCAGCGATAAGGGAGACAGGGGACGGTTCTTAAGTCTCCCTCTGTAAGTACTATAAAAGAGGCCCGAAAACCAATTTCTGCTGGTTTTCGGGCCTCTCTTTGACTGCAGAGGGGAGGAGACTTAAGAACTGTCCACTGTCTCCCTGCCGCCTTAATAGAGATTCTTTTGCTCATGGACGCCTGACAGGTCCAGTTCTCCGAAATAAGATTCAAAATCCATTCCCAGATACGTACTCATATCTTTCATCTCCAGAACGGTCTTGACATCTACCGGAACGCCTTCTACCTTTACACGCTCAATCGCCAGAGCCTCTTTCTCTCCATGCGTATAGATGCGGTCTCTGCCCTTGGCTTTAGGTGCCTCACGCAGCTCCTGCAGGAAAGTGGAAAGGTGATCGATGATTGCCTGCGAGTCACCAAAGCAGGCCGGATCGATAACCATAAACCCGTGACAGGTGCCTCCTTTTTCCGGTGTGTTCGTGTGATTGGAAGTCAGGCCCATGGAAAAGATAGAGCTGAAGAGCTCACAGAGCATACCGTATCCGTAACCCTTGTGACTGCCGCTCTTCTCCTCGCTGCCGCCCAGCGGAAGGATGCCGCCGCCGGCTCTGCTGACGATATTTTCCAGAACCAGCTCCGCATTTCCGGTAGCGTGCCCGGTATGATCCACAGCCCATCCGGCCGGAAGCTCATGCTCCGCTTTTCGGTACATCTCCAGTTTACCGCGCGTTACCACCGTAGTGGACGCGTCAAAGAAAAACATATACGGTTCCGCAGGCATAGCCACTGCGATCGGATTGCTGCCCAGCATAGCCTTTCGGGCATTGGTCGGCACCATTATCGCCTCGGAATTTGTGCAGGAAAAACCGATCAGGCCCTCATTCGCCGCCATTTTTGCATAATAACCGGCAATACCGTAATGGTTGGAATTGCGGACTGAAACAATAGCCATTCCCGCTTTTCTGGCCTTGCTGATTGCTGTCTGCATAGCAAAATAACCAATGAGCTGTCCCATTCCGTCATGGCCGTCAATCACTGCGGAAACAGGAGTCTCAAACACGATCTCCGGCTTGGCATCCACATGGATCAATCCCTTTTGAATTCCTTTATGATAACGGGAAAGCCTCTGCATACCATGAGACTCAATCCCGTACATATCTGAAGTAATCAGGACATCCGTGATGATCTCGCTCTCCTGCCTGGAAAAACCAAACTTCTGAAAGGCATCATGGCAAAAGTTAGTCAGGACATCCAGCTGAAAATACATATGTGACATACTTATCTCCTCTCCGCGGCCATGACTTCATCAAGATCAGGCTGCCTTTATCTTACGTTTTGCTTCCTCGTCCGTCAGGGCATTCTCTCCCATTCCCTGGATTACAATCTTCTTGCCGGGAATCTGCTTGCTGATATTGAGCACGATGCCTATCTCTGCGAGCTGTATCAGAAGCGCTGTTCCGCCATAGCTGATATAAGGCAGGCTGATACCGGTATTAGGAAGCACACTGGTCACAACGCCGATATGCAAAAGCACCTGCAGTGAAATATGCGCAGCAACACCGAAAGCCAGATAACTGCCCAGCTTATCTGTCGCATGACGGCTGATTACCAGGATCCTCCAGATCTGATAGATAAAAAGGAACAGAACCATGGCGCAGCCTACCAGGCCAAGCTCCTCCCCAATGACCGAGAAGATGAAATCGTTTTCCGCCTCGGGAATGTAATACTTCATGACGCCATGTCCCAGCCCCCGTCCTAAAATACCGCCGAATCCAATGGCATAAAGAGCGTAACGGGACTGCATGGAACTGTCCAGATACTCATTGGGATAGAGCCAGGCCAGAATACGCATGGCACGGAAGTCATTGCCTGCCAGATGCGCCTGCTGAACCACATTTACAAAATAAATATAAGCTACAACAGCTGCGGCTGCGATAGCGGCCGCCATCAGAATATAGATCTTCTTATTGGGATAAGCCACATAGAGCATCAAGGCTGTGATACCGGCTACGATAATAGCCGTAGACAGGTTTCTGGTCAGATACAGAATCATAACAGCAGAAAAGGCTCCCGGCAATACAGCTGTGATAAGACCTCTAAGCTTGCGAACATTTTTTCCCATCTCAACCAGCAGAAATGACATCAGAAAGATGACTGCCGGCTTGGACAGCTCTGACGGCTGAAAACGAATGGGGCCAAGCATGATCCAGCGGCTGGCACCATTGACCGTAACACCCAGTCCCGGCACTCTGACCAGGAACATGGACACGATTGACAGGAAATAGAATATGCCCGCCCACTTTGCCAGCAAATGATAATTGACAAAGGAAAGAAAGATCATTGCCAGGATTCCCAGGCCTCCGATCAGAATCTGCTTGACCACAAACTCCGTACCATACTCTGCATTGGTCGCGCTGTAGATCATCAGAAATCCGAACATCATCAAAAAGGCCACAGATACGATTACTCTGTAATCTACGACCTGCAAACTTCTGATATATTGGAAAAACCCCTTTTTCTCTCCGTATGCCTCTCTTTGTCTGCCACTCAAACTAACTGCCTCCTTAAGGCTCTTACCTTAAAGTGTCCTGGGAGCGTTTTCGCGCCTCCAGGACACCTTGAAAAACATTTTTAATAAATACGCAAAGCCGTGGCTTATTAAGCCTCTACAAGCTCCTTGGTATCTCTTGCGATCATAAGCTCCTCGTTGGTCGGGATTACGCATACAGTAACCTTGGAATCCGGAGTGGAGATCGTCATATCATCGCCGCGCTGGCTGTTCGCCTCAGCATCGATCTGTACGCCGAGATATCCGAGATACTCACATACCTTGCTGCGAACGAATCCGCTGTTCTCACCGATACCGGCTGTGAAAGCGATTACGTCAACGCCGTTCAGGGCTGCAGCATAGGCACCAACATACTTGGCAACATCATAGCAGAAGATCTCCATAGCGTTGATGCAGTCCTCATCCCCTGCGTGATAACCTGCCTCAAGGTCACGGCAGTCGCTCTTGCCGCCGGTAAGACCTGCAAGACCGGACTCTTTATTGAGCACCTGGATAGCCTGCTTGAGGGAGATGTCTTCCTTGTCTGCATAGTACTCAAGAATAGCCGGATCGATATCACCGGAACGGGTTCCCATAACCAGACCTGCCAGCGGAGTGAATCCCATGGAGGTATCTACAGACTTGCCGTGATCTACTGCGCAGATGCTGGCACCGTTGCCCAGATGGCAAACGATGGTCTTGAGATCCTCAGGCTTCTTGCCAAGATACTCAGCAACATGCTTGGAAACGAATCTGTGAGAGGTTCCGTGGAAACCATATCTTCTTACCCTGTACTCCTTGTAAGCCTTGAGAGGCAGACCGTACAGATAAGCCTTGGGAGGCATGGTCTGATGGAAAGCAGTATCGAAAACAGCTACCATCGGTACGCCGGGCATCAGCTTCTTGCAAACGTTGATACCAATCAGGTTTGCAGGATTGTGAAGCGGTGCAAGCTCATTGCACTCTTCGATAGCTGCGATAACAGCATCATCGATCACGATAGACTCTGCGAACTTCTCACCGCCGTGTACCACACGATGTCCAACAGCATCGATTGCAGACAGATCTTTGATTACGCCATTCTCAGCGCCGGTCAGGCAGTCAAGAACAACCTGGATAGCCTCGGTATGTGTAGGCATCGGCGACTCAATCGTAATCTTGTCCTTGTCGCCGGGTGTATACACAATACGGCTTCCATCCATACCGATTCTCTCACAAAGACCCTTCGCTGTTACAGACTCATTGTCCATATCGATCAGCTGGAACTTGAGTGAAGAACTTCCGCAGTTGATAACTAAAATGTTCATTGGTAGTATCCCCCTTATAATGATGTGAATTTTTTTATATACCTAAAATTTAGTCTAACATAATCTTTCCTCTCATACCAGTGTTTTTTAAGAAAAAATAATATCAGTAAGTCTGCAAAGCAGTGCTCTCATGAAACTTACTTTCCCCCACTGCCTTCCAACCACTCTGTAGCACTGCTTGGCAGTGCTCTCATGAAACTTACTTTCCCCCACTGCCTTCCAACCGCTCTGCAGCACTGCTTGGCAGTGCTCTCATGTAACTTGCTCCTCCCCACTGCCTTCCAACCACTCTGCAGCACTGCTTGGCAGTGCTCTCATGAAACTTGCTTCTCCCCACTGCCTGCTGGGCAATGCTCTCATATAATTTGATTCTCCCCACTGCCTTCCAACCACTCTGCAGCACTGCTTGGCAGTGCTCTCATGTAACTTGCTTCTCCCCACTGCCTGTTGGATACTTCGCAGCACTGCTTGGGCAGTGCTTTCATAAAACTTACTTTCCCCCACTGCCTTCCAGACGTAAACTGACTCTACTGAGACAGGGGGCGGTCACCTCCTCCCCGCCCTGAAGGTTTGACATTGTCTGGCGAACCGTTTTATAATGAAGCGGTAAATAAATAACATAACGGGAGAGATCCTTACATGAAAAGGCTGATCATTAATCTGGTCCTTGTGATTGCTTTGATCTGTTTCTGCTTCAGTGCATATAAGCTGGGCAGTTACGCCTGGCATACCCGCCAGACAAAGCAGATGAGCAGTGAGCTTTCCGGTCTGGTCCTGACAGATTCTGATACAATCACCGTATCATCAGACTCCTCTGATCAGGAAACCGGCACTGATTCTGCGCAGGCTGCACGCGATGCCATGATGAAAAAATACGGCAAACTCTACGAGTGCAACAGCGACTTCGCCGGCTGGCTGTCCATCGAAGGTACAGATGTCTCCTATCCTGTCATGCAGACCCCGGACGAGCCGGAAAAATACCTGGAAAGAAACTTCGATGGCGATTTTGACTATCACGGAACTCTCTTTGCGGACGCCCGCTGCAGTCTGGATCCGGAGACTATTAGTACAGACACCATCATTTACGGCCACCATATGAAGGATGGGACCATGTTCGGCTCCTTCCCCGACTTTGAAGATGCTGATTACTGCCGCGCCCATTCCCGAATCACTTTTGATACCCTTTCCCGTCCGGGTACCTACCGGCTCTTTGCCGTGGTCTTGGACCAGGTTCCGGAGGAAGGCTCAGAGCACGAAAAAGACATCTATTATAACTTCATCGATGCAGAGGATGAAGCCGCATTAGACACTTATCTGGAAAAGCTGCAGAACTACGCAATCTATTACGATGCCGAAAATGTGCCTGACTTTGGCGATGAAATCCTCACCCTGTCCACCTGCAATTATCATACAGACGATGGAAGGCTGGCGCTGATCGCGGTGCGGACAGACCAGTAAGAAAAATCCCGGGCAAGTCGCAAAAAGAACTTGTCCGGGATTTTCTTTTACTGCTGTGCTGTCATATCACACATCACAGTATCGACTTCAATGTATGGAATGCTTCTTTCAGATCCTGCTTGACCAGCTTTTTCTGCAGGCTGTACTGCTGCCGGTAGAATTCATGATTCTCTTCATTGATCTGATAGAGCTTCTTCACTTCCAAATTCTCTTTGAGAGCGTCGGTCACATTGTCCAGGTCTCCTACTGCGTAGGCTGCGACTGTACAGTCAGTCAGGACTGCGCCGCCGGCGTTCTGCAGGGTTATGACTTCACTTCCCAGCATATCGGACTTCATCTGGTTCCAGATGTCGCTGTGGGAGCCTCCCTCGGTGATTGTAATCCGGGACAGGTCTACGCCCGCGCTCCGGTAGGTATCTGTAATTTCCATATAGTCATAGCCGATTGCCTCCAGAACTGCATGCCACATATCTGCCTGGTTGGTATCCAGGGTCATATTGAGGAAGCAGCCGGTTGCCTCCTGCACATCATTGGTACCGCCTGTCAGATAGGGAAGGAAAAGGAGTCCCTTGGTGCCGGCCGGAATGTCTTTCGCCTTTTCATTGAGCACGTCAAAATAGCCGCCGTCTTCTTCCTGGCCGCAGACCGAATCCTTAAACCAGCGGAGAGCCAGTCCGCCGGTGCGGATGTAACCCCAGTAGAAATAGGTATCGGGAAGGGTTCCGCTGTTAAAAATGAGTCCGGCCCCCTTGCGGCTCAGTTCAGGGATGATGCCCTTTGTCGATACGCAGAACATGGAACAGGTACCTGCTACATCTACGGCCTGGCCGGCTTCCATATTGCCGCTGCCGATCATAGACTGCATGGTGTCGCCTGCGCCAGCGCAGATCGGGATGCCTGCCGGCAGACCGCAGCGCCGTGCGATTTCCTCTGTCAGACCGCCTACGATATCCCAGGGCTTTAAGATGCGGGGCATCATGCGCTCCGGAATCTCCAGGATATCCAGCTGCTCTTTGGACCAGCACTTCTTTTCTACATGGTAGCCCATGCCCCAGCCGGACATAGCGCCCCAGTCGATAAACATGTCATCTGCTTTCAGACCTGCCAGATGTGCCAGAACATAGGGGGCATTGTGAATGAACTTAGCACCCTTCTCTGCAAATCCCTCGACATTTTTCAGCATCCATCTGGCAAAGAGGGCCGGGAACATACACTTTGCTTCCGGATTGCCCGTTTCTTTTCCCCAGATATCCAGACCCCAGCTGTTGATCAGATACTCATCCTCCTGGGTTCTGGAGTCCAGATAGTTGATATAAGGGGTGATGGCGTTGCCGTCCGCATCTACACCAACGATACCGCAGATAATACCGTCTCCCATGATTCCGCGGATCCCGGCAGGGTCCAGTCCCTTCTCCTGCATCATATCCGCACACTTTTTCATGCCGGAGATGGTCAGTTCCAGATATTCATCTACGTCCATATCCACCCATCCAGGGTTCGGATAATAGAGGGTTGTAGGCGCGGAAGTGGACACCACGCACTGCATCTTTTCGTCATATACTGCAACCTTCACAGATTGTGTTCCTGCGTCAAAACCAAGATAATATTTTTCCATCTGTCTTACCTTCTTTTTCATTCCGTACATTTATTGTGCCGCAGCTAAAACAAGAAATGCAGCGGCTGCCTATGTTTACAGTATATTCCTTTTCCCCATATATATCAATAATCGGAAAACCTCTTCTGTGAGACATTTTCACAGGATTGTCCTTCCTGATATCAGATGGTGCCTGCTGAAATAAAAACTGCTCCCTGCCATACGTTTTTACAACATATGGCAGGGAGTTGTCTTTATGTCTGATACTCCTTATATAAAAGTATACTTACCCTCTTTCCTCTTAGGCGCCTTAGGAGCCGTCCCTTCTGCCGCATAGCCGAGTACCGCAATCGCCACGAGTTCCCCGTGTCCGG
>CAMHFW010000011.1 GCA_946184675.1 uncultured Clostridia bacterium
ACTGGCCACGTCCGCCGGACTGCTTTGCATACTTGCTGTCCACATCCGCCGGTTTGGTGATGGTCTCTTTGTAGGCAACCTGCGGAGCACCGACGTTTGCCTCGACCTTGAACTCACGGAGCAGACGGTCTACGATGATCTCCAGATGGAGCTCGCCCATGCCGGCGATGATCGTCTGGCCTGTCTCATCATCTGTATATGCACGGAATGTGGGATCTTCCTCTGCGAGCTTAGCCAGCGCCTCGCCCATCTTGCCCTGACCGGCCTTGGTCTTAGGCTCGATCGCAAGCTGGATAACGGGCTCCGGGAACTCCATGGACTCCAGGATAACAGGATGCTGCTCATCACAGATCGTGTCACCGGTGGAGGTGAACTTGAAGCCTACAGCTGCGGCGATATCGCCGGCGTATACCTTATCAAGTTCGGATCTCTTGTCCGCATGCATCTGCAGGATACGGCCTACACGCTCCTTCTTGCCCTTTGTGGCATTGAGAGTGTAGGATCCGGAATTAAGCGTACCGGAATATACGCGGAAGAATGCAAGACGTCCGACGAACTGGTCTGTCATGATCTTGAAGGCCAGAGCTGCGAAGGGCTCTTCGTCAGAGGAATGTCTTACAACTTCATTGCCCTCCATGTCAGTACCCTTGATATCGGGAACGTCTGTGGGAGCGGGCATAAACTCGATGACTGCATCCAGGAGCTTCTGGATACCTTTATTCTGATGAGCGCTGCCGCAGCAAACAGGTACAGCCTTGTTCTCGATAGTAGCCTTACGAAGGGCTGCCTTGAGGGAATCCACATCGGGCTCCTCTCCGTCGAGATACATCATCATCATATCGTCATCAAACTCAACGAGCTTTTCTACAAGCTCATCATGGGCAAGCTGGGCATCATCCTTCATATCCTCAGGGATATCTGTAACAGAGATGTCCTCGCCCTTGGCATCATTATAAATGTATGCCTTCATTTCAAACAGATCGATCAGGCCAAGGAAATGATCTTCCTTACCAATCGGCAGCTGGATCACAACTGCATTCTTGCCAAGCTTAGAACCGATTTCGCTGACAGTATTGTCAAAATCGGCACCCATGATGTCCATCTTATTGACGAAAGCCATACGAGGTACATGATAGGTATCAGCCTGGCGCCAAACATTTTCAGACTGAGGCTCTACACCGCCTTTTGCGTCAAATACGCCTACGGCACCGTCGAGCACTCGCAGGGAACGCTCAACCTCTACTGTAAAGTCAACATGTCCCGGTGTATCAATGATATTGATACGGTGCTCCAGAGCACCTTCCTTTGCCTTGCACTGCTCCTGCAGTGTCCAATGGCATGTTGTGGCAGCTGATGTGATCGTGATGCCTCTCTCCTGCTCCTGGGCCATGTAGTCCATGGTCGCGGTGCCTTCATAGGTCTCACCGATCTTATAGTTAACACCAGTATAATAAAGGATACGCTCTGTCAGTGTCGTCTTACCGGCATCGATGTGAGCCATAATTCCGATATTTCTGGTTCTTTCAAGCGGATATTGTCTGCCAGCCAAGGATTTCTCCTCCTTCTAAATGTACAGCACAAAGATCTCCAGATTAGTATCTGAAGTGAGCGAAAGCCTTGTTGGCTTCTGCCATCTTGTGCATATCTTCTTTTCTCTTGACAGATGCGCCGGAACCATTGGCTGCGTCCATGATTTCGTTCGCAAGTCTCTCAACCTGTGTTCTCTCGCTTCTCTTACGTGAGAACATAGTGAGCCAGCGAAGAGCAAGAGCCTGTCTTCTGTCAGGTCTTACCTCGATCGGCACCTGATAGGTGGCGCCGCCGATACGTCTGGCCTTAACCTCGAGGGCAGGCATGATATTATTCATAGCCTCCTCGAATACCTCAAGAGCATCTCTGCCGGTCTTTGCCGCAACAGTATCGAATGCTCCGTATACGATTTTCTGAGCTACGCCCTTTTTGCCGTCCAGCATAATGTTGTTGATCAGTTTGGTCACAACCTTGCTATTGTAGATGGGATCGGCTAAAACGTCTCTCTTCTGAATATGACCTCTTCTTGGCACGTTACTTCCCTCCTTACAGAATCATACAATTCCGGGTACTCACGTAGTCATCACTATGTGTCCGCGCACGAATTTATAGCTGGATAATGAATGCTACATTCGACGCAAATAGTAAACTTCTGTGATCTCCCGATTACTTCTTGGCATCCTTAGGCCTCTTCGCGCCATACTTGGAGCGGGCCTGTCTTCTCTTAGCTACGCCAGCAGTATCCAGTGTACCTCTGATGATGTGGTATCTGGTACCGGGCAGGTCCTTAACACGACCGCCTCTGATGAGGACTACGCTATGCTCCTGAAGGTTGTGACCTTCACCGGGGATATAGCTTGTAACCTCAATACCGTTGGAAAGACGTACTCTGGCAATCTTTCTAAGAGCGGAGTTAGGTTTCTTAGGAGTCGCTGTCTTAACAGCTGTGCAGACGCCTCTCTTCTGAGGGGAAGAGATGTCAAGGCTCTTTTTGTGAAGAGAGTTGTAGCTCTTCTGCAGTGCGGGAGCAGTTGACTTCTTAACAGCAGTCTGTCTTCCTTTTCTTACTAACTGGTTAAATGTGGGCATTCATTTCACCTCCTGAATAAAAAATTTGTCTGTTCTGTGCATGCACACAAAACAAGCGCATAAAATGCGCGTGCCAGATTATTATAACAAGAGGCAGGGGCCTTGTCAATCAGAAAAGGTGCCCCCGCCTCAAAAATAATTGTATGAAATCAAATACCCAGATACTTTCTGATCTTTTTGCCGGCATGCCTGGCGTCATGCAGCCCCAGTCTGTAGAGAGTGCCGATCTTCTCCACATCTGTCTCTGCTCTGTGATGAGTAATCACGCGGCTGGGAGCAATCACAAAAATCCTGCCCTCCGCCTCCAGCCGGTCCAGTTCATCACATTCTTCATTGAACCGTTCCGCGGACCAGGCAAAAGTTTCGGCAAGTTCCGGGAAGGCATGGTACCTTCTGCGGACCATCTGTTTCTCTGCCTGGGTAAATACCCTCTGCCGGTAAGTCCTCTCCTTGGTCCGGACCACGATGATCTTGTCAAAGCCTTCATCCAGGGCCCACTGATAAGGAATATTGAGGCTGCAGCAGCCGTCCAGATACTTGCCGCCGTCGATCTCTACCATTGCTGAAAGGACGGGGATTGTCGCTGACGCCCGGATCCCCTCGAAAATGTTTTTGCATTTTCCTTTCTCAAAGAAAGCCGGCTGTCCGGTATTGCAGTCCGTCGCTACCGCCAGGAATCTTCTCTCCGGCTTGTAAAATCTCTCCGCATCAAAGGGCTCGTCGTAATGAGAGTCATCAAATAAATAAGGAAGAGAAAAGAAACTGTGATCATAGAACTCGGCCCCGGCGCCAATATAGCGCTGGTTAAACCGGTTGCTCAAGTTGAACTTTGCCTCTCTCCCGATCTGTCCGGATACGTAGCCCATGCCGAACATGGCGCCTGCCGAAACACCGATGGTGGTCTGCATATTGATCCCCATCAGCATCAGTCCGTCCAGGACGCCTGCTGTATAGAGTCCCAGCAGGGCTCCGCCCTCTAAAACAATGCAGCCCTGGGTGATCTCTTCGCCGGCTCTGCCGCCGGGAACCTTGTCGATTTTGGAATATACCCTGTGCTTTAACAGTTTCTTCTGGATTTTCTTTTCTTTGTTTTCCTTGCTCACTCTTTACCGCTCCAGCAATAGGTACAAAGTTTGCACGGCTCGATGCCGATCGCCTCCTCCAGGTCATCCAGACGCTGGAAGGCCAGTGTTGTAAAGTTCAGTCTCTTTCTGATTTCCTCGACCATACGTGCATACTCAGAGCTGTCCGGATCCGCATAGCGCAGCAGGGTCTCATTGGAAACATTATCGCCTTCCCACTCACGGATGATCCTGCGTGTGATCATGTCATAATCAGAACTGGATCTGGAGAAATTGATATATTTGCATCCAAAAAGCAAAGGCGGGCAGGCCGGACGGATATGAACCTCCTTAGCCCCCTTGTCATACAGAAACTGGGTGGTATTGCCCAGCTGGGTGCCGCGCACGATAGAATCATCGATCAAAAGCAGGCTCTTGCCGCGGATCAGAGACTCTACCGCAACCAGCTTCATGTGCGCGATCAGGTCGCGCTGATCCTGTCTGGTCGGCATAAAGGAGCGGGGCCAGGTCGGTGTATATTTAATGAAAGGACGCGCATAGCGGATACCGGATTCATTGGCATAACCGATGGCATGTGCGATACCGGAATCCGGAACACCTGCTACAAAATCAGGGGTTACATTGTCCCGTTTTGCCAGCATCTTTCCGCAGCGGTTGCGCATATGTTCTACGCCCATGCCCTCGTAAGTTGCAGGCGGATAACCGTAGTATACCCAGAGGAAGGAACAGATCCGCATCTCTTTTCTGGCGGGGGACTTGATCTCCATGCCATCCGGTGTGATCAGAACAATCTCACCCGGTCCCAGCTCATAATAATCCTCGTATCCGAGATTGTAATAAGCAAAGTTCTCAAAGGAGACACAATAGCCGTCTTCTCTCCTGCCGATCTGGGCGGGCGTCCTGCCGTAGCGGTCACGGGAAACATAGATTCCTTCCGGCGTCAGCAGAAGGATGGTCATAGACCCTTCGATCTTTTCCTGCGCGTAAAGAAGGCCCTCTGTAATAGAATCCGCCTGATTGATGATCGCAGCTGTCAGCTCCGTGGCATTGATCCGGCCCCGGCTCATCTCCATAAACTGCAGATGCCAGTTCTGGTATGCCTCCTCGATCAGCTGTTCTTTATTATTGATCTTGCCGACTGTCGCGATCGCGTAGCTGCCCAGTCGGGAATGAATCAGCAGCGGCTGGGGCTCCATATCGGAGATGACTCCGATTCCCAAATGTCCCTGCAATTCATCAAGATCGCCTTCCAGCTTGGAACGGAACGGCGTGTGCTCAATATTGTGAATGGCACGGTGAAATCCATCTTCCCCGTAAAAGGCCATGCCGCCGCGCTTGGTTCCCAGATGGGAATGATAATCCGTGCCGAAAAAGACATCGTTCGTACAAATATTTTTGGAAACCGCTCCAAAAAATCCACCCATTTCTTCTGCTCCTCTCTGCAGATCTTCCTTACTATTCTGCTGCAAAACTGCTGTTTACAGATCTCATTTCTATATTTTATCAAATGATTTTATCCTCTTCTACCAGGAATCAGAAGAAGAGCTGTAAAAAAATTCCCTGCCGGGAGACATCTTTTTGTCTATCATTGATAATCTTCTCCTCCAAATCCAGTCTTTTCTACATTTTTATACTTTTCTGTGCTATGATATCAGAAATATCTAAAAATCACTGATAGGAGGCCGCACATGCAGAAAAAGCAAAAAAACTGGTACAAACTGGATAATGCGGCTAAAATCATCCCTGCAACAGTGGGAGGGCCGGATACACGCGTCTTCCGTCTGGTCTGTGAGCTAAAAGAAGACGTCGATCCTGCCATTTTGCAGACCGCGTTGAATGAGACAGTCAGAGAATTCCCTCACATGAACTGCTGCCTCAGGAGCGGCAGCTTCTGGTATTATCTGGATGAGTCAAAAGAGCGGCCTGTTGTCACAGAGGATGACCTCCCGGCCCTGTCTGCCCTTTATAAGGCCGGCCGGAAGAACCTGCTCTACCGGGTTACCTATTTTCACAGACGTATTAATATAGAAATGTTTCACGTCATAGCGGACGGAACAGGCGCCTATACCTTCATCGAGACCCTGATTACCAATTATTTCATTGAAAAGTACCAGCTCGACCGCAGTCTTTTCCAGTCGCAGACCAGCTCTGTGGGTGAGAAATCCGAAGACGCCTTCTCACGTTACTACACGAAGAAACTCTCTTCCGGTCAGGACCGCGGCAGTATGATCAAAGATCCCGATACGAAAGAAATAGAATCCAAAGGTCTGCTCAAATGGATCAAGGTCCTTCTGACCGGCAAGGCCTACCGTCTGACCGGGCAGATGGATGACAATATGGAAGAACACCTTCTGGAGGGCATTGTGCCAGCACAGAAAATGCTGGAAATCGCCAGAAGCTACCATACCACAATCGGAATACTTGCCGCT
Organism: uncultured Clostridia bacterium; assembly: GCA_946184675.1. GTDB lineage: Bacteria > Bacillota > Clostridia > Lachnospirales > Lachnospiraceae > UBA2912. The sequence continues at coordinate 6,131 of CAMHFW010000011.1, forward strand.
TCGGTCTATGTGGAAGCCATTGTGCAGACCATGCGCCAGAGCGATAAAAAGAGGCCGGTTGTCATCAGTGTGCCGATTAATCTGCGCAACTATTTTCCTTCTGCGACTACACGCAATTTCTTTGGCGTAATCAAGGTTTCTTACGATGCCGCGAAATATGACGGGACTCTGGAGTCTGTCATTCCGGAAATTGCCAGAAGTTTTGCAGACCAGCTGGCAGAGGAAAAGGTGGCAAAAACCATGAATTCCTATGCGGCTCTGGAGCACAATCTGATGCTCAAAGCTGTCCCGCTCCCGATCAAAAACGCTTTTATCCGCCTCTTTAACATGAGCTTAAAGCGTGGGGTGACAGCTTCTCTTTCCAATGTCGGGAAGCTTCATATCCATCCAGAGCTGGCTCCGTATATCGACAAATTTACCAGCTTTATGTCCGGTCCCAATGTCTTTACCTGCATCAGCACTTTTGATGACTGCATGGCAATCGGCATCGTGAGCTGCTTTACCAATCATGACATAGCCCTGCACTTTTTCCGCAGGCTGACCAGTATGGGAGTCCCTGTCGAACTCTCCACCAATGACTGCAACCGTACAGCGGAACCTGCAGTTGTGAAAAAGAAAGGCAAAAAACATGCAAAACTGTCCTAAATGCCGGATTAATATCCGCGGAGACAAGGAATGCTGCCCTCTCTGCGGCTCTTCCCTTACAGGATCTCCCAGCCCTCCTGCTTTTCCCGTCCTGGAGCGTAAAAAAATAAGCCGGATGACTTTAAGCCGGATTGTGCTCTTTCTCGTCATTATTTTCGAGGTAATCCTCACCGTCATTATGATCATGCGCGGAAGACGTTTTGTCTGGGCTCCCCTGGCTATGATTGCAGCTATCGTCGTATATCTGGATGTGCGGCTGATTCTGTTTTACCGGGATAATTATATCAGAGTCATCACATCACAGGTTTATCTGGGCATGATCGTATGTCTGGTCGTTGACAAGGCAACCCACTGGCACGGATGGTCCGTAGCCTGGGTGCTGCCGTCCTGCTTTATCGGGCTGATCATCCTTACATTCATCGTCGGCGTCGTTCTGCATATGGATCTGGAAGATTATATTGTATACTTTCTGTTTACAATCGTCCTCTGCCTGCTGCAGCTGATCCCGCTTCTGCGCGGCATCAACCCTTACCCGCTTCCTGCCGCAATCAGCATTGCGGCCGACATTATCTTCGCCTCCGGACTTCTCCTTTTCCGGGGCCGGGAGACCCGGAGCGGAGCAAGAAAATATTTCAACACCTGATGCCCCGGGCATCTCTTTTTACTGAATATTCATTTCATAATACTATATAGAAAGAAGCATTTTTATGTCCGCACCTGAAAATAAAATGGGTGTCATGCCCGTCAAAAAACTGATAATCAATATGTCCCTGCCCATGATGATTTCCATGCTGGTGCAGGCAATGTACAATATCGTCGACAGCGTATTCGTATCCATGCTCTCTGAGGAGGCACTGACTGCCGTTACACTTGCCTTCCCCATCCAGAACCTGATGATCGCGGTGGGCTCCGGAACCGGCGTTGGCATCAATGCCCTTCTCTCCCGGTCTCTGGGTGAGAAAAACTTTGACCGGGCAGATGACGCAGCGAACAACGGTATCGCCCTGGCTATAGTCAGCTACGCCATTTTTATTTTGATCGGCCTGCTGGTTGTTTCCCCGTTCATTTCCTCTCAGACTGCCGATCCCCTGATCCGGGAATATGGCATTACCTACACATCCATCGTCTGCTTTCTGTCCATCGGTGTGTTTTTCCAGATTACCTTTGAGCGGCTTCTGCAGGCGACAGGCAGAACACTTTTCAGCATGGTCTCCCAGATTACAGGCGCTGTGATCAATGTCATCATGGATCCCATCCTTATTTTTGGTCTGGCAGGCTTTCCCAAACTGGGAATCGCCGGCGCTGCGGCAGCGACAATCTTCGGACAGATCGTTGCTTCCTGTATCGGTCTTTTCCTCAATCGGAAATATAACAGCGATATCCATATTTCCCTGAAAAAAGTGCTTCATCCAAAGCTGCCCGTGATCAAACAGATCTACTTTGTCGGTATCCCCTCCATTCTGATGGTCTCCATCGGATCCGTCATGACCTATATGATGAACCGGATTCTGGAGGACTTCTCCTCTACCGCAATCGCTGTATTCGGCGTTTACTTCAAGCTGCAGAGCTTTGTCTTTATGCCGATCTTTGGTCTGAACAACGGTCTGGTTCCTGTCATGGCATATAACCTTGGCGCCGCTAAGGAAAAACGTATAAGGGAGGCGCTCAGTTTCTCTCTGATTGTGGCGGTGTGTATCATGGTTGGCGGTGCCGTTTTGTTTGAGCTGATTCCTGCCCGGCTGCTCTCGATCTTCAGCGCTTCGGAAACCATGACTGCCATCGGTGTTCCTGCCCTGAGAGAAATCGCACTCTGCTTTCCTATAGCTGCAGTTGCCATCGTGCTCAGCTCTGTCTTCCAGGCTTTCTCCTGCAGCATCTACTCTCTGATTGTATCAGTGTGCAGGCAGCTGGTCGTACTGATTCCGGCAGCCTGGCTGCTTTCCAAAACAGGGAATGTTGCCAATGTCTGGTGGTCCTATCTGATTGCCGAGGCCGTCTCCCTTACCCTGACCATTATCTTTTTCCGCCTGGTCTGGAAGAGAATGATCACAGAAGGGCTGCAAAACCGGGATGCAGCAAATTGATATCTGCATAAACAAATAAGACAGTGGGAAAACCCGCTGCCTTATTTGTTTATGCTTTTTCTATTTTCTCTTGCTCTTTCCTCCAAAAAGAAGTCTTCCGATTGCAATCAGGATACAGGCTCCGATGACAGATACCACGATGGTTCCGATTGTACCGGACCCGGAGATCCCTAGCGTACCCAGCAGAGAGCTGCCGACTCCTCCGCCAAAAAGCCCCAGGATAATGTTTCTGAGCAGGCCGCCTTCCGAGTCCATGATCTTCCCGGCAATCCAGCCTGCGATCGCACCGATAATGATTCCGCCAATGATTCCCATACAGACACTCCCTTCCGTCTGTCAAAAAATGTTTAAGGTTTCACCACCAGATCTGCTGTCGTCAGTTTTTCCACGATATCATACATATTGGTCACGGTGCCGACTTTGAGCTGGTCCGCGATTCCGTAATGATTGAGGCAGGTACCGCAGGTCATGACTTCCGTACCGCGTTCCTGCATCTCCTGCAGATCTTTGATAATATCTTCATGGAAGCAGGTAAGTTTTGCGCCGCCATTATAGAAAAGAATGGTGTCCGGCAGCACATCCTGCTGTGACAGAGCATAAATGAAGGACTTGATCAGAAGTCCGCCCAGCACATCGTCCCCATGACCCATCACATCTGAATTTACAGCCACTACCAGGCGCTTTTTCCTGCCCTGTACAGGAAAGGTGCAGTTCTCATACTCCGGCTCCTCCTGTCCCTCTGCGGCAAGATCTTCTTCCCCCACTGTGATCAGGACTCTGTACTTGCCTTCCTCCAGCTTCTTGCTGAAAAAGCCGTAATTCTTCTGCTTTGCCATCTTTTCCAGATTCTGGACTGCAATCTCATTGTCAACAAGCGTCTCTACCGTACCGGATCCTCCCAGTTCCGCGATAGCATTTTTGGTCTTAACAACAGGGATGGGACAAGCGTCGCCTATAGCATTTACAAATTTCATATCAAAAATCCTTTCCTCATGATGATATACGAGTTTACTGCTGTTTTTTTATGGTTATATAACTATTATTCCACGTGTATTTCAGCCGTATCTTTTTCACAGAGTTCTCCGATCATTGCCGCCGGAAGACCCGCTCCCTGCAGCCTCTTTACTGCTTCTTCTGCCTGGTCCGGACGGACTGCCGCCAGAAGGCCGCCGGAAGTCTGCGGGTCAAAAAGCACTTCTTCCATGGCAAAGGGGATACCGCCAAAATCGACCTGTGCGCCGACATGATTGCGGTTTCTCTGACCTGCCGCTGTCAGCAGGAACTCATCCGCATGTATAAATGCTTCTGTAATTACCGGAACCCGGCTGCTGAAAATCCGCGCAGAAAGCTTTCCGCCCAGCATCTCATGCAGGTGCACCAGAAGCCCGAATCCTGTCACATCTGTACAGGCATGTACCTCATAGCTGCGCAGGATCTCTGACGCATACTTATTCAGTGTCATCATAGACTCCTCTGCCTCCAGAAGCGCCGCTTCGGAAGCCGCCCCCACGCGGGCTGCCGTACAGATAATGCCGACCCCCAGCTTTTTGGTCAGAATCAGCTTGTCTCCGGGATTCCCCCCATTGTTCTTATAGAACTTCTTCGGATGTACAAACCCTGTTACAGACAGGCCGTACTTGACATCACTGTCCGCGATGGAATGACCTCCGACCAGATTTCCTCCGGCCTCGTGCACCTTCTCTGCACCGCCCTGCAGGATGGCCCCGAGAATATTCAAGTCTGCAGATTCCGGGAAACAGACAATATTGAGGGCTGTTTTCACCGTACCGCCCATCGCGTAAACATCACTGAGTGCATTGGCCGCTGCGATCTTACCAAAAATATAGGGATCATCCACCATAGGGGGGAAGAAATCCAGCGTCTGCACGATGGCAAGGTCATCGCTGACCTGGTAAACTGCCGCATCATCACTGCTGTCAAATCCGACCAGAAGAGCCGGGTCAGCTTCCCCTTTGGGCAGCATGGATAAAACGCGTTCCAGCACCCCTGCGCCAAGCTTCGCCGTGCAGCCGCCGCCTTTGCAGAAAACAATTTTTTCGCTCATAGAATGCCCCCTTAGGATGAACTGTTCTTTGCAAAAACAATTATATCACAGAGCATGGTTTTATACCATATCAGCAGTCAGATTAATGCTCTTTACGGAGTCTGTAAGAAAATGACGAAGGATGTCTGCGGCCGATCAGGATATAGATCAGAATGGAAAGGATGTTAAAGGCAGACATGATCACAAACATTTCCCTGTATCCGACCTGAGAAATCAGTGTTTCGGCGATACCGCCTCCCAGTCCGATCCCGATATCATAGGCGCACAGAAATGTGGAATTGGCAGCGCCGCGCGTTTCCGGAGTTGCCAGAGATACTGCCATAGACTGAAGAGCAGGTTCCAGGCCGCCGAAGCCATAGCCTGCCAGTACAGCGGACAGCAGAAATGTCACTGTATTCGGCATAAGTCCCATCAGGAGAAAGGCAGCGAACATAGCCAAATTGCAGGTATAAGCAAAGATTCCCTCACCTCTTTTGTCTGTCACCTTGCCGGTCGTGATTCTGGTCAGAAGAAGGACCAGAGACATGATAGCAAAGAAGATACCGCCGCTCGGCAGAGATTCCGACACTGCAAACTTGGCCGCAAAGTTTTCCAGAGCGCCGTAAGTAAACATAAAGATCAGCGCCGTCAGGGAAGCAGGGATTGAATCTTTGTTGATCAGTCCGCGCAGCTGAAAAGCTTTATGTGTCTGCGGGATCGGTTCCAGCCGCATCAGCAGGAATAGGATCAGTGCTGCGGCTGCGGAAGCAAAAGCCAGCAGGAAAAGGGCTCTGAATCCCATTCTGTCCATGACTGCAAGTCCCAGTGCCGGCGCGCAGGCTGTAGCCAGTGCTGTAGCCAGCCCGAACATCCCCATTCCTTCTGCAAAACGCTGACGGGGAATGATATCCGTAGCAATCGTTGATGTAGAAGTGTTGGAAAAGGCCAGCGATGCGCCGTGCACCATACGGCAGACAAAGGCCATGAAAAAGCTGGCAAGAAACAGATATCCCAGCGGCATCAGCGCCATACCGCAAAGACCGATGACCAGGATGACCTTTCTCCTGCCGGTATCAAGCATCCATCCGATCAGCGGCCGGAACAGAACCGCAACGATGGAAAAGAGGGCCGCTGCCAGTCCTGCCTGCGCTTCCGTCCCGCCCAGATACTCTATATAGAAAGGAAAGGTCGAAAGGATCATCAGATGATTGATAAATACAAGGAAATTGATTACGATAATCAGAATGAAGTTTTTGTTCCAGAGTTTGACGTTTTTCTCAGACATACTATCCTCCTAAGTCCAGTTATTCCGATTTGCGCTATACGCAAAAAGAGCAGCAGATCTGCGGTGCCACAATCGGTCTTACGCAGTCTGCTGCTCATTGTTTCTGTATGAAGGATAACACAATTTTCTGAAAAATGTAAGCAAAATTTATTGTATTAATGCGGAAACAATTTTTGTATGTTATATATAATAAAACTGATCGAAAAACGGCAGCTCTGCCTGCCCGAAAGAAAATATTAAGGAGGACATTATGAAAATGATCCTTTTGATCTTCTTCTCCAAGAGGAACCATCCTCCCAAAGCCATCGGAGAAGCCTACGACAAAGGCAAGAGGTAATCAGGGAACGCATCTCGTTTCTGAACTTGTCGGCATAATATGCAAAACCGGTGCAGCCACAAAAAAGCTGCGCCGGTTCTTTTTATACTGCTTTTTCAATATTGTCCAGTACTTTCCTGGACAGGATCGCAAAAGTCTTCTTTTCTTCTTCTGTCATACCCTCAAAGATAACCTGCTCCACCTGGTCAGCTGCATCTTTGACTTCTTCGATGATTACAGCACTGTCTCCCGTAATCTTGTTGTGATAACATCTCCTGTCGCATACATCTCTCTCTGCTGTAACCAGTCCTTTCCTGCACAGCCTCCCCAGAGACTGTGAGATGTGCCCTCTGGTGAACATTTCCAGCTTCATGATGTCGCCGGATGTATCATGGTCTCCGGCACCTGCCAGATAGAGCAGAATCAGCAGATCGATTCTGTGAAGCTTATACTTTTCCAGGATCGGCTTCTGGCGATTCTGCAAAAGAAGGCGGAATTTCATCCCGTATAGCAGACTTTCTACTTTGTCATTGATCATCTCTGCACTCCTTCATGACACTCTTATAAGCCGGGCGGATGATCTTATCCGATGTAATCAGTTCTTCGATTCTGTGCGCGCTCCACCCTACGATCCTGGCAATTGCAAAAAACGCTGTATATAATTCCCTGGGGATTCCCAGCATATCATATACAAAACCGCTGTAGAAATCGACGTTTGTGCATACAGGAGTCTGCAGTCCTTTTTTCTCCATCAGCATCCGCGGGGCATGATCTTCAATGATCTGGTAAAGGCGCATATCTTCCATACGGTCTTTCTCCTGTGCCATCTGCTCCACATATTTCTTAAAGACACGTTCTCTGGGATCTGAAACCGTGTATACAGCATGCCCGATCCCGTAGATCAGTCCTTTGCCGTCAAAGGCCTGCCCGTCCAGGATCCTGGCCAGATAATCGCAGACCTGATCCTCATCATTGATATCTGCGACATGGCTGCGGATATCTTCCATCATCTCCATGACTTTGATATTGGCACCGCCGTGTTTTGGTCCTTTCAGAGAACTCATGGCTGCCGCAATGGTCGCATAGGTGTCGGATCCTGTGGAAGTCACGACCCTGGTGGTAAAGGTCGAATTATTACCGCCGCCGTGCTCCATATGCAGGATCAGGGCAGTATCCAGGACCTTGGCCTCCAGCGGGGTGAAACTGCTGTCCACGCGCAGCAGACGCAGTATATTTTCAGCCGCGGAAAGAGCAGGATCCGGATTATGGATGAACATGGTCTTATCATTTCTCTTATAATTGTAACTGTTATAAGAATAGACTGCCAGAAGGGGCATCTGGGCAATCAGCTGCAGGCTGCTGAGCAAGGAAGCTTCCAGGCTCTGATCTCCCGGTTTCTTATCATGAGAAGCCAGGGTAAGGATACTTTTGGTCATGGCGTTCATGATATCCTGCGTCGGTGCCTTCATAACCACATCACGGACAAAATTGACCGGGAGCGGACGAAGACTTGTCAGAAGGGCTGTAAATTCCTCCTCTTCTTCCTTGGAAGGCATCTGCCCCATCAGAAGCAGGTAAGCGATTTTCTCAAAGCCCATCTCATCTGCTCCCAGGTCCCCGATCAGGTCTTCGACCCGGTATCCCCGGTACCAGAGCTGCCCCTCGCAGGGTCTTCTGACTCCGTTTTCTTTTTTATAAGACACGATTCTGGAAATATTGGTCAGGCCCGTCAGAACGCCCTGTCCTTCATCATCTCTCAGGCCGTGATAAACCCCGTATTCCTTAAAAAGGACCGGCGCGATCTCATCATTTCTGATGCAGACATCCTTTTGTCTGTTCAGGTATACATCTAAGATTTCCATCTCTTTATAATCCCTCAATCTGCGTCCTCCTTACTTTAGTTTAATAATAAACATTTTATTTTTGCAATATTAGCATAAAAAACAGACCGGTGTCAAGAGGCACCGGTCCGCACATATTCTGTCAGAAACAGGTCTTTAATTGAAATATACCAGCTGCTTATCCTTGGGCGGTTCTGCAACCACTGCGATATGCTTTGCGTGGAGAACCGGAAGAATCTGTCCTCTGTACTCCTTGCGGCGCTCATACTTGATCTCCGCTGTTACCTCGACCCACTGGTTGTCCTGCAGCTTATCTGTAAATTTGCTCTTGCACAGGAAGCCGATAAAACGGATATCCGCCTCGCAGCAAGTCATAGCATTTCTGCCGGGAACAAAGTAGCCGCGGGCAAATTGCTTATCCTTGAGAACATTACCCAGAAACTTTACAGTCTTTCCTTCATAACGGTCGCGGTTTTCCTCTGCATCCAGATACCAGAGTCCGTAATCCATATCGCTGATCTCAATGATAGGCGCATTCAGATCATAAGGGGGCACATCCTTGCCCAGATCGATATACTCGCCATCTTCGCTGATGAACTGCATCATCACATTTCCCGTAGTGTTAGCGGCCTTGACGCTTCTGCGGAAGGAAGGAAGATCCTGGTCCTTGCTGCAGCGGTTAAAGATCACAACCTCCGAGCACTTGATCACATTGCCGATGATAGACCGCATGTTCTGCAGGTAAGAGGCAAAGCTGCGGGCATCGATCAGAGTGATGGTCTGAAATACTTCCCAATGCTCCGGCATATCGGCACTGATTACCAAGTCGGGATCCCACATGCCGTTAAACTCGATAAAAACACGTTCCGGCTGGTATTCTTTGGCAATATTGGCAAAGAATCCGGGCTCCTGCAGCTGCTCCATGTCCTCGATCTCGATCTTCTGCATTTTATTTGCCTTCAGAAGCTTATCCGGGATCTCACATTCTCCTTCTTCACAGCAGATATAGACGCCCTTGTCGCCATCTGTGAAATCCCCGCTTTCGAGGACTTCACGGATAAAGGTGGTCTTTCCTGCCTCCAGAAAACCCATGATCAGGTATACCGGAATAATATAATCTTCATTCATATGTATCTACCGTCCTTTCCGGGGCATCAGCCAAGCAGAAAGAGCTCCCTGAGTTTATCTTCTTTAATACCGGAACCGATGACACACAGGCGTCCTGTGTATTCCGGAGAACCTTCTCTGATATCACACTCTTCCGGAACCATGTCAAAATAGATCCATGTGCCGTCCTGTGCGGGAACCATACCCTTGGAACGGAGGATAATACCGTAGTCCTGGCTCTCGGAAAGAGTCTTTAAGATGCTTTCGATCTCTTCCTTTGTGTACTTGCGAGGTGTCTCTACGCCCCAGCTCTGGAAGATCTCATCGGCATCATGTCCGTGATGGTGGTGATGATGGTGATGTCCGCAGCTGCAGGTCTCGCCGTCCTCATGATGATGGTGATGATGCTCATGCTCCTCATCCTCGTCATCATGGTGGTGATGATGGTGCTCATGCTCATCATCCTCGTCGTCATGGTGGTGATGATGGTGCTCATGCTCCTCATCTTCGTCGTCATGGTGGTGATGATGGTGCTCATGCTCATCATCTTCATCGTCATGGTGGTGATGATGGTGCTCATGTTCCTCATCTTCATCGTCATGATGGTGATGATGGTGCTCATGCTCATCTTCCTCACCATCGTGGTGGTGATGGTGATGATGCTCATGCTCGTCTTCCTCTTCTGCGAAAACGAGGTCTGCGAGGGAAACGGGATGTTCCATTGCTGCCAGAATCTGAGCGCCGGACAGGTCATCCCAGGGTGTGGTGATGATCACGGCATCCTGATTGTGCTCTCTGAGCAGAGCAGCTACAGCTTCCAGCTTATCCTGGCTGACATTCTGTGTACGGCTGAGCACGATGGTATTGGCACTCTCTACCTGATTATTGTAGAACTCGCCAAAGTTCTTCATATACATTTTGCACTTATTTGCGTCGGCAACTGTGACCATGCTGTTGATCTCCAGGCCGGTATCCTCAGCGACGCCCTTTACTGCAAGGGCAACATCAGAAAGCTTTCCAACGCCGGAGGGCTCGATGATGATGCGATCCGGGTGGAACTGCTCAACAACCTGACGCAGAGCTGCATCAAAGTCACCAACCAGAGAGCAGCAGATGCATCCGGAATTCATCTCTGTGATATTGATGCCGGCATCCTTTAAAAATCCGCCGTCAATACCGATCTCACCAAACTCATTCTCAATCAGAACAACCTGCTCTCCTGCAAGTGCTTCCGAAAGCAGCTTCTTGATCAGAGTCGTCTTTCCAGCTCCGAGAAATCCCGAAATAATATCTATCTTTGCCATAATGGCATTCCTCCTTATCTATAAAACAAAAACAGCTGAAAGCAGTTCTCACAGCCTTCAGTCATAACTAACTGCATCCACACTATTGTAAAGCCAAAGGCCCGTAAAATCAAGTACTGCTTCCTAAAATAATTATTAAAAAACCGGACATTTCCTCCCAAACTGTACAGAATAATATACTTGTCTTTTCCCTGCCTCCACTGTATAATATGAGTAGTTTGCTAGGGGTGCTTAGTGCTGAGAGGTCTTCGGACCGACCCTTTGAACTTGATGTGGATAATCCCAACGCAGGAAAGCAACGTTAACCATCTGATTCTATCCGGATCACATTGGCAAAGATTTTACAGCCGCAGGATTTCCCTCCTGCGGTTCTTTTTATTTTGGAGGGTCAAATAACATGAAACTGACTGAGATTTTAAATGATGACGTAAAGGAAATCTGGGACGGATATCTTACCCATCCTTTCGTAAAGGGAATCGGCGACGGCACTTTACCCATCGAAAAGTTCCGTTTTTATATGATCCAGGACTATCTCTACCTGTATGACTACTGTAAGGTATTTGCCCTGGGCATCGTCAAGGCCAGGGATCCTGAACTGATGCGCTTTTTCGCGGATTTTGTCCATTCTACTTTAAATGGGGAAATGACCATTCACCGCAGCTATCTGACCCGTCTGGGCTATGATATCGCAGAGATTGAACAGGAGACCCCTTCGATCAAAAATCTTTCCTATACTCACTATATGCTGGCAGTCGGCCAGAATGAAGGCCTTTTGGAGCTTCTGGTCTCCATCCTCTCCTGTGCGGTCAGCTATGAGCATATCGGAAAGCACCTGGCCTCCCTGCCCGGCGCCGCCGATCATCCTTTCTACGGAGAGTGGATCCGCGGATACGCTTCCGAGGACTATGCCGCAGGCAATGTCCGTCTCTGCGAGATGGTTGACCGGCTGGGAGAAGACATCGGTCAGAAACAGGTGGACCGCCTGAAGGAAATCTACCGGACCTGCAGCATCTATGAGAAGCTCTTCTGGGATATGGCCTACGATATGGATATGAACTGATCAGGAGAACTCTTATGCTAGCATTTGAACATGTCACCTATCAATATGACAGCAAGGATTCCCCGATTATTGAAGATCTCTCCTTCTCCGTAGAGACCGGCGATTTCGTTTCCCTGATCGGGGTCAGCGGATGCGGGAAAAGCACCATTTTCAAGCTGATCAACGGGATCCTGCCGCTAGGCTCCGGAACCATCCGGCTGGAAAATACCTCCGGGATCCCGGCCGGATACATGCCGCAGAAAGACCTGCTCTTTCCCTGGCGGACCATTGAAAAAAATATCAGCCTGCCCCTGGAACTCCGGAAAACCCCTGCTGCAGAGCAAAAAGAACAAGCTGCCAGGGTCCTGGAAGAGATTGGCATGACCGAATATGCACAGAAGTATCCCAAGGACCTGTCGGGCGGTATGCGGCAGAGAGTTTCCTTCGCACGGACCCTGCTTACAGGCGCCCCTCTCCTGCTGCTGGATGAACCCTTCTCTGCCCTGGATGCCCTGACCCGCATGAGCATGCAGGAATGGCTTTTATCCGAGTGGAGCCGCTATGAAAAGACTGTGCTTTTTATCACCCACGATGTTGAGGAAGCCATCTTTATGTCAAAAAAGATCCTCCTGGTCGAGGATAAACCGATCCGGTCCCTCAAGAGCATCGACGTGCCGCTGCCTTATCCGCGCAAGCGGGAATACATGGCAAGGCCCGAAATCATCGCTCTTCGGGACGAACTGGTCAATATGCTGAGAAAGCAGGTGAAAATATGAAGAAAAATCTTGCTTCCCCGATTTTTCTCTTTGTCCTGCTCATTCTCTGGCAGGCCGCGGCCATGGGCATGAATGCAGCCTATATCCTGCCTTCCCCCATACAGATCCTGAAAAAGCTCTGGGAACTGCGGGATCCGCTTTTCAGGGTCCACCTGCCCGCAACCATGTCCGTCACGGCACTGGGTCTTCTGATTTCTATCGGACTGGGCCTCTTTCTTGCCATCATCATGGACATGAATGAGTCTGTCCGGCGCATGCTCTACCCGATCGTCATCGCCTCACAGACCATACCGACCACCGCCATCGCGCCTTTATTTGTCCTCTGGTTTGGCTACTCCATCTGGAGCAGGGTCCTGGTCACCATCCTGATGACCTTTTTCCCGGTCGCGATCACGGTCTTTGACGGTTTTCAGTCCACCAAACGGGAAATGGAGGAGCTGATGATCAGCTTCCGTGCCTCCCGCAAAGATATTTTCTTAAAGCTCAAGCTTCCCGGCGCCCTGCCCTACTTCTTTTCCGCACTGAAGATGGCCATTCCTTTAAGTATCATCGGAGCTGCCATCGGAGAATGGCTGGGAGCGCAAAGCGGCCTGGGATATTTCAGCAAACGAATGATGACCCAGCTGGACGGAGCCGGCGTATTTGCCCCCATCGTTCTGCTTTCAGTCGTCGCCATGGCCATCGTCGCGGTCATCTCCCTCATTGAGCGGATCGCGATCCCCTGGCGAAAAGAATTATAAAGGAATACTTCAAGGAGGAAAACTGAAATGAAAAAGAAACTGATGACTTTACTGGCTGCTGCCGCTATGGTTCTTTCCATGGCTGCCTGCGGAGGAAACTCCTCTCCTGCGTCTGCTGCCGGCAAGACAGAAACTGCTGCTGCCGGATCTGAAGATCTGCGTGAGATCAATGTGGTCCTGGACTGGTATCCCAATGCCGTCCATGAATTCATCTATCTAGCAATCGAAAACGGCTATTATGAAGAGGAAGGACTTAAAGTCAATATCCAGTTTCCTTCCAACACCAATGACGCCCTTTCCCTGACCGCTGCCGGCAAGGCTGAGATCGGCATCTACTACCCGCATGACGTAATCCAGGCCCGCATCAACCAGAATATTCCGGTCAAGGCATTTGGCTCTGTCTGCCAGGGACCGCTCAATATCATTCTTTCCCTGGCCGATAAAAACATTACCACACCCGCTGATCTGGCAGGCAAGAAGATCGGCTACTCCGGAACAGAGCTCAGTGAAGCCATGGTCAAATCCATGATGGAAGGGGCAGGGGTCGCTGATGCCTACAATGAGGATCTGCTGATCGACGTCGGCTTTGACCTCATGTCTTCTATGACAACCGGCAATGTAGATGCCACCATCGGCTGCATGCTCAACCATGAAGTCCCTCAGATGGAGGAGGAAGGCTTCAAAGTCAACGCCTTCAGCGTCAGCGATTACGGCGTTCCCGATTATCCCGAACTGGTTCTGGTGGCCAATGATGACACCATCGCAAATGACAGCGAAATGCTGGCCTCCTTCATGCGGGCCAGTGCCAAAGGCTTTGCCGATATGAAGGCGGATCCGGAAGGCGCCGTAAAGGTACTCCTTGACAACCAGAATGCCGAGAACTTCCCGCTTTCTGAAACAGTTGAAATGCAGAGCACCAATGTCCTTCTGCCGGTCATGGAAACTGCCGGGCAGCCTTTCCTCTCCTCCAATCTGAAAGACTGGGAAGCTTCCATCCAGTGGATGAAGGATGAGGGAATCATCGAAAATACCTGTCCTGTCGATGAGATCGTGACAGAAATCGATTATTGAAAATAGCGCACTAACGTAAAAGGAAGGGGCCGCGGCCCCTTCCTTTTTATTATGACCAATGATTACTCATCTTCCCAGTCAAAAGCCTTCTGCACTGCCTTGTGCCAGCCTCTGATCAGTTTATTCTTTTTCTCCTCTTCCATCTGCGGTGTAAATACTCTCTCAACAGCCCAGTTTTCACGGATCTCATCGCGGTTTTTCCAGAAACCTACGGCAAGGCCGCCAAGATATGCTGCGCCAAGGGCTGTGGTCTCAATACACTGGGGCCGAATGACTTCCGTTCCCAGCATGTCTGCCTGGAACTGCATCAGGAAGTTGTTGGCGCAGGCGCCGCCGTCCACACGCAGTCCGGAAAGTGGAGCTTTTGCGTCTTTTTCCATCGCTTTCAGGATGTCATAGACCTGGTAGGCAAGGGACTCCAGTGTCGCGCGTACCAGGTGGTCTCGGCTGAATCCTCTTGTCAGTCCCACAATGGCACCTCGTGCGTACTGATCCCAGTAAGGGGCTCCTAGACCGGTAAAGGCAGGAACTACATAAGCGCCTGCTGTATCCGGCGTATTCATGGCGATCGTCTCCGATTCTTTGGCACTGTTAATCACATGCAATTCATCCCGCAGCCACTGAATAGCCGCACCGGCCACAAATACACTGCCTTCCAGAGCATATTCTACATTGTCATCTACACTGGCGGCAATCGTGGTCAGCAGCCCGTGCTCGCTGACAATGGCCTCATGACCGGTATTCATCAGCATGAAGCAGCCTGTTCCGTAAGTATTCTTTACAGAGCCTTTCTCAAAACAGGTTTGTCCGAATAGAGCGCATTGCTGGTCTCCTGCTGCGCCGCCAATGGCAATGCTCTTTCCTGTCACTTCTGCTGAAGTATAGCCATACAGACAGCTGGATGATTTCACCTCAGGCATCATGGCTTCCGGAATCTGCAATACTTCCAGCATCTGTTTGTCCCAGCACAGCTTATGAATATCAAAGAGCATGG
>CAMHFW010000012.1 GCA_946184675.1 uncultured Clostridia bacterium
AGTCGATTTCCCGGCATTGGTATATCCTACGATGGACACAACCGGCATACTGTTTTTCTGCCGCCTGCTTCTGGATAGTTCTCTGTGCTGACGAACTTCTTCCAGTTCTTTTTTCAATATGGAAATGCGTTCCCTGATCCGTCGTCTGTCGATTTCCAGCTTCTTCTCACCGGGACCACGTGTGCCGATTCCGCCGCCCAGTCTGGACAGCTGCCTCCCAAGTCCGGTCAGTCTGGTGGAACGGTAGCGAAGCTGGGCCAGCTCGACCTGGATAGAGCCTTCTCTGGTCGTTGCATGTGCTGCGAAAATATCCAGAATCAAAAGGGTTCTGTCCATCACTTTGACATCCAGAAGGTCAGCCATTCCGGACATCTGAGCCGGGGTCAGCTCATCATCACAGATCACGCCGACCGCTCCGGTCTCCTCCACCAGCATGGCCAGCTCTTCCATTTTCCCTTTTCCCAGATAGGTAGAAATATTCGGACGTTCCAGCTTCTGGATAATCCTACCGCAAACCTGAGCTCCTGCAGTCTGTGCCAGCTCTTCCAGTTCATCCAGGGAAGAGAGTGTCATATTTTCATCTCTGTCAGAAACAGCAGCCAGAATCACCAGTTCCGGCTGCTGTGCTAAATCATAGGTCTGTGTCATAGTTCCTCCTGTTATCAGTTCAGGACGCGGCTTTCCAGAAAATGAAATTCCCTCTCTGCCTGCGCATCCCCGGGATACTTTTCATACAGGTCTTTCGCTGCTGCATAAGCGCTCTCCCAGTCTCCCATATACTCATAAGCTGCAGTCAGATTGCTCCTCAGTGACTTGTCAGTATCACGAGAACCTGCCAGAATACCCTCCTGACATGCTGTGACAGCATCTTCATACTGCTTTTCATGAATAAGACAGACTGCATACTGATTATATGCCTTTGCCAGAAGCTCCGTATCCTCCGGGTCCGCCTCGTCCAGATACTGCTCACAACTTGCGAGAGCAGACTTATAATCCTCTTTCTGTGCCGCTAAAAGAGACTGTCCGATCAAAGCCGCTGCATATCCCTTCTCGGATGAAGAATCCAGCATAGCCTGGGCATTTTCCAGGTCGCCAATCTTCAGGTAGATCATACCTCTGTAATAATTGGCCTCCCCGCTGCTGCCGGAAAGAGTCAGCGCATCTTCCAGTACCTCCCTGGCTTCATCGGACTTACCCTGCGCCTGTAAAATATCGTACAGATTCAGGTAGATTCCATAGCTCTTGCGGTTTTTACTGATCGCTTCCCGCAGATCGGCCTCTGCAGACTCATACTCTCCAAGCTGGCTGTAATACATCCCCCGCATCATGAGAGCACCGTCATCGCCGGTCAGATCATAAACGTCTGAGCAGGCCTGAGCCGCTCCGCCAAAATCCCCCTGCTTGCCGAGAGCTTCCGCCTGGTAATAAAGAATATCTGCGCGAAGATCTTTCTTTTTATTACCGGCATAGTCAAGTGCCTGCGCGCAAGCCTGAGCTGCCTGGTCATACTGACCGCTGCCCATATAAGCAATCGCTCTGCCTCTCCAGACAAGGCAGCGCTGGATGTCATTTTCCGCGCAAGCCTCTGCCTGGGATAAATACCCAAGCGCTTCCTCATAGGAACTCTTCTCAATATAAGCCATACTCAGGTGTGTATAATAGTCGGCGTCCTGCTCATTGTAGGAGATTGCCTCCTTAAACTCCTGCAGAGCCGTATCATAGTCACCGTCCTCATAGGCACTCATGCCCTTGCTGTCATGACGGGATCCGGTATTAAAATTCGTCACAGTACGGATCGCCAGCACTGCCGCCAGAGCAACTACAATCAGCAGGCAAATGATGATAACCCTACGGATCCTTCTGCGTCTTCGTATCTTCCTGCGTCTTTCCAATGACTCCAGATGGCGCTTTCTGACCCTTTTCCGTTCCTGCTCATGCTGCTGGCGCAGGATCTCTTTCTCCTGTTCCTCCCCCAAACTTCCGGAAGAAACATCTTCCGTAATATTATGTATACGGCTTCTGTCATTTTTTCTGACAGCCACCTTTTTATTAATATCTGTATGATTATTGTCCAAATCAGCACCTCATGATTACAACATTTTCTTTTTCCTGAGAATCCACAGAGCGATCACGCATATAACAAAGGTGATCAAAGTGATGAGTCCGAACCCCGAAGTCCAGGTCGCAAAGGGCATGCCTTCTTCTCTGACATTCATTCCGTACAAGCCGGATATAATCGTCGGGATTGCCATAACGATCGTGATCGAAGTCAGAATCTTCATCGTGCTGTTCAGCCGGTTATTGATAACGTTTGACATCAGTTCACTGGTGCCGTCGATGATCTCTCTGTAAATGGTAGCCATCTCGATAGCCTGCCTGTTCTCGACCTGTACATCCTCCAGCAGATCCTCATCCTCAGGAAACTGAGGAATATGCTTGTATCTGCGCAGCCTGTCAATAACCATGCCGGCAGCGCGCAGAGAGGTCTCGAAATAGACCAGGGTAGACTCAAGGTCGTGCAGTTCGATAAGGTCCGACTCATCTTCCATCTCTTCACCGATCCTGGCCTCGATCGCCAGCCGGCGGTTATCTACCGAACGCAGAACCGTCTGATACGTCGTCATGGCATTGAGCAGGATCTGATATAAGAACCTGGTCCGCTTCTTCGTTGAAAAAGCTTTTACATGCGACTGTACGAATTTATTCAGAATAGGGGTATCCTCACTGCATACCGTGATAATCACATCATTTGCCAGAATGATGCCAAGAGGAATCGTCGTATAGATCTTTTTGTCATGCTGCACTTCACTGGCCGGTATATCAACCAGAACGAGAGTGTAATCGTCTTCCAGAACGACACGTGATTTCTCCTCTTCATCCAGTGCGGCCTTCATGTCATCATAATCGATCTGATAACGGGCCGCGATCGGCTCCATCTCCCAGCCCTGAGCATTCGTGATTTTTATCCAGCATCCGTCTTTCTCTTCATTCCGTTTCAAGATCACACCATTATTAGTCTCATAGATCTCTACCATCACGATGCCCCCTTTCCTGTCTTTTTTGCTGTGCACATATTCGGTTTATTATACCACACAGACAGGTGTGTTTTCAATAGCCGTCACAGAAAAGTCTCACCTGTCAGCAACCCCTGAAAAAACTGGTATTCTTCTCCGCTTTCCTCTATAATAGTATCAAGATCATATGGAAAGAGAAGGGAAAAAAACATGACAGGACCTCATATTTATCTTCGTTTTATGCGTCAGCTGCCGGGCAGACAAGGCAGTAAGACAGAACACGAAGCAGGCCTGTCTCTTCTTTTGCATGGTCTTTGCGAACTGACCGGCCGCCGCCTGTCTCAGGAAGAGCTGACCGCTGCGATTCTGAAAAATGAAAAGGGGAAACCCTGTCTCCCCGGTTCCGGTCTTTCCTTTAATATCAGCCACAGCCACGGTCTGGTCTGCTGCGCCATAGCTTCCGGAGAAATTGGCATCGATGCCGAAATGATCCGGCCGTCCGGAGATAATCTGGTCCGACGCGTGCTCTCCCCTTCTGAGTATGAACAGTACGTACGAGCCGGAGCGGCTTCTGATGAAATCTTTATGCGTTTCTGGACCCTCAAGGAGTCCTACGGCAAATATTCCGGAAAAGGGATCGCCTATCATTTGAATCAGACAGATTTTCTGCTGCCCGGAGATCCGCCACTTCCCGAAGCGTGTTTACAAGTCAGTTCTCCTCTTGCGGACCTGTCCTTTTTCCAGTGGCTGTTTTCTCCCGGATATATTGTAAGTCTCTGCTGCTCATCTTCCACTCCCGCAGAACAAATCAGGCTGCACATTCTGCCATGATGGGCAGAATACGCAGCCTTTTTTCTAAAACTCTATTCTCTGAATATCTATGATCTTTCCGTCTTCGACCAACATGACGGCCATGGTAACACTGCTGTTTGCGTATCTGGCAAAGCCGCAGCTGCCCGGATTCAGATAGGTCGTTTTTCCTTTTCTGGAAAGGGAATACCAGTGAGTATGTCCGGAAATAACAACGTCAACATCCGGGATTTCTTCAAACATTCCCTTTAAATCATGCATCATGAGAAAGCGGACTCCGCCGATTTCAAAGCGAAGTCTGGGAGAAAGCATGGACGCCCAGGTCCCGTAATCACAGTTCCCCCTCACTACATAGATCTTTTTACATAAAAAACGGAGCTGATCAAGGACAGGTTCATCTGTCACATCTCCCGCATGCAGGATATAAGCGCAGTACTTCAATTCCTCCAAAACCTGCGGGCGAAGGATCCCGTGTGTGTCAGAAATGATACCGATTCTTTCCACTGTCTTATTCCTCCCTGACATTCCCCGGCCCAAACCCCTTTGGCAGAAGTTCTGCCAGAGTCAGGCTGTTATAGTCATCTTCCGACCGGACCAGAATGACTTCAAAGGAAGCCGGATCGCAGAACTCCATCATGACCTGCAGGCAGACACCGCAGGGCGGGCAGTCTTCCAGCGGCAAGGCGGCATCCTCTGCCCCGCCTGCAACTGCAATGGCTGTAAAGTCCCTTTCTCCTTCACTGACTGCCTTGAAAAATGCTGTCCTCTCGGCGCAATTTGTCGGCGTAAAAGCTGCATTTTCAATATTGCACCCGGTATAGATCTCCCCTTCCCTGGTCAGGAGAGCAGCTCCCACTGCAAACCCTGAGTAAGGATGATAGGAATAGCGTCTGGCCTCCAGTGCTTTTCCGGCCAGTTCACCGGCTTTTTCTCTTGTTATCATGCCACTCATCTCCCTTATTTATAAGATGCTGTGAATCAGGGAAACCGGCTTTGTCTCCTCTTTCCGGATCACAAATGCCGCTTTGCATTCCCTCATCCATTCCGCAGAAAGAGACTGCCTGTGATAAGCTTCCGCAAGAACATCCCCGGCGCAGATCCTGTCTCCGGGCTTTTTCTTCAGCAGAATACCTGCGGCAGGATCGATCTGGTCTTCCTTTCTGGCACGGCCGGCTCCTGCACGCATGGCAAGGTTGCCGATGGCCAGCGCATCAATACTCTCCAGATAACCGTCTTCCGAAGCACATACCTGCGTAAGCAGAGGCGCTTTTTCAAAAAGGTCCGTATCATCAATCAGACGGACATCCCCTCCCTGGCGGATTACCATCTGGCGCAGCTTTTCCAGAGCGCTGCCTTCAGCCAGGGCTGCTGACAGCATCTCTTTTGCTTCCGTCTCCGAGCCAGCCTTTCCGGTCTCCTGCAGAATCAGGCTTCCGATTTCCATGCAAAGCTGCAGCAAGTCCTCCGGCCCCTGTCCCTTCAGGGTCTGTACTGCTTCAATAACTTCCAGAGAATTGCCGACGGCATTGCCCAGCGGCGATACCATGCTGCTGATGACTGCCCGGACCTTTTTGCCTGCCATGGTCCCGATCCGGATCATAGTCTCTGCCAGTTTTCCGGCCTCTTCCGGCGTTTTCATGAATGCGCCGCTGCCATATTTTACATCCAGTACAATTACATCACTTCCGGCTGCAAGCTTCTTTGACATGATACTGGAAGCAATCAGAGGAATGGAGTCCACGGTTCCGGTTACGTCACGCAGAGCATATAGTTTCTTGTCTGCCGGTACCAGGTTTCCGGTCTGTCCGGCAATTGCCAGTCCGATTTCATTCACCTGTCTGATAAAATCTTCCCGGGGCAGTTCTGCCGAAAAACCGCTGATTGACTCCAGTTTATCTATCGTGCCGCCGGTAAATCCAAGCCCCCGGCCGGACATCTTGGCCATCTTCACACCGCAGGCAGCTGCAAGAGGAGCCAGTACCAGTGAAGTTTTATCTCCAACGCCGCCGGTAGAATGCTTATCTGCTTTCAGACCTTCGATTCCGCTCAGATCAATCCGGTCTCCGCTGCGAAGCATTTCATCTGTCAGATAAAAGGTTTCTTCCTCATTCATCCCCCGGAAAATGATCGCCATCAAAAGGGCACTTGTCTGGTAATCCGGTATACGTCCATCCACATAACCGCTGATCCAGTCATGGATTTCTTCCCTGGTCAGACTCCCGCCGTTTTTCTTTTTCTCAATGATATCTACAAATCTCATAGCCTTTGCACTCTCCTTTTGCGCATACTGCCGGCGCTTGACGGGCGCCGCTGCCTGTTATATGATAGGAACAGAACTTGTTGATTTTCCCGCAGGAAGGACACTTTTATGAAACTGATTCGTATACTGGCTCTGATTTCTGTTATTTTTCTGGCCGGTCTCTATGTCGGTGCCATCATCGCCACGCTCAGCAGCAGTCCCGCTGCCGGTGACTGGTTTAAGGCATGTATCTTCTTGTCCGTCGTGCTGCCTGTCCTGCTCTACGGCATGGCTCTGGTCGGCCGCGGTATCTCTAACCGCAATGATCAGGCGCAGCAGGAAGAGGATGACAAGGATCCGTCTGATATGTAAATCACAGAGGACAGCCGCAAAAGGGCTGTCCTCTTTTTACATTATTTTTCAGTTTCTGTCTCAGAGGCAGTTTCCGTTCCGGTCTCGGTCTCAGAAGCAGTCTCCGCCTCCTGCTGCTTCAGATAGTTCAGAACGCCTTTGGCATCCTTCACTTCCAAAGCATCTGTGAGGGCATTCACCTTCTCCTGAATCTGATTGGAATGCAGCATGTTTTCGATGCTGACCTGCCATCTCTCAGCATTTTCACCCACGAAGTACATGATGTGCCAGCCGTATTCACTCTCAACGAGGCCTGTATCACCGGCCTTTCTGGAAGAATCGAAGATCCAGTCATTGACAGACGCTACCATACGGCCTTCATAAACCTGCTCATAAAGTCCGCCATTGGTATTGGATCCGGTATCATCACTGTAGGTGTTGGCAAGCTCTGCGAAGCTGTCCTCTGTAGCATCGCCGTCTTTCCACTCCTGGTAGATCTTTTCAGCTTCCGCCTTGGCAGCTGCCTTAGCTTCCTCCGAAACCTCTGTCTCTCCGGTTTCAGCTGCGGAATCAGCAGTTTCTTCCGTATCTTCTTCCTCGAAGTTTACGAGGATATGACGCATGTCAAAGGTCTTCTCATGCTTCAGATATCTGTCTTCGAAAAGAAGAACATACCAGCAGTCTCCGTCTGCATACTCGATAACAGTGGAATCACCGGCCTTGCGGGCTTCATCAAAGAGCCAGCCGGAAGCTTCGGTGCTGGCAATCGTAGATTTGGATGTGCCGATATGCTCTGCTGTCATCTCGGGATCGGTTGCGTACTTTTCATAAGCTGCCATGAAAGCGTCCTTGCTGCCAGCCTCTGCCAGCATAGCTTCTGCCTTCTTGCCGGCCTCAGCCATAGCCTTTTCCTTTGCCTCGGCCTCAGCAGCTTCCTTGGCAGCGGCCTCTTCCTCAGACATGGTTTCCGTTTCAGCCTCTGTCTCAGCAGTTTCCGCACCGGCTTCCTCAGCCTCATCCTCCGGAATGTCCGCGTCGATCTCGCACATGAGATAATCTACAGAATCATAGTCGGATTTGTTCTCTTCATAATAGGTCTTGATCTCATCATCAGAAATCTCGATCTCGCCATCGATCTTCTCATAATAGGCGCCTGCATAAGCAGAATCAGCAAAATACTGTTTGATCTTATCAATCTTGGCATACTCGCCAAACTGTGCGGTCACATAATCTGCTTCCTTCACGCCGGCACTGTCTGCCGCATCTGCTAATGTCTGCAGATTGGTCTCAACATCTTCTGCCGTATCATAAGTAAAGCCTTCCGCCTCGCCGGCATCTTTCAGAGCATAGATCATCTTGATCTGGTTGACTGCCTGCTCTTCGAAGTAATCCTTCCATGTCTGTGTATCAGAATACTGCTGCTGGTCAAGGGGCTTGGTGGTGTCCAGTCCGAAATAGGAAATGTAATCGCCATATGTGTTTACATAGGAATAGTAGCTGTTGTTGTAATAATAATCAAACTCTCCCTTGGTAATCTCATGGCTGCCGACGGTGATATAAGGACCGTTTACTTCCTGGTAACGGCCATAGATCTTAGCGCCGATTGCAGCGACAATGCACACAACGATTGCTGCTGTCACGCCGATCGTGATCTTACGGTTGCGCGCCTTTTTCAGCTCCTGCTGTCTTCTGCGCTCCATCTTCATATCATAGCGTGTCAGCTTTTTTTCAGTCTGTTTTTCTTCTTCACCTTTTTTGATCGTATCGTTTTGTTTTGCCATAATATAGCGGCAGTCTCCTGCCTGACTCCTTCCTGGATTATAGATTACTAATATATAAAATGCAGACCGTTATTCACCGAAAAACGGATCTCATTTGTTCGAAACGGCGTCTCCCCGTCAATGTGGAACCACTCCGGGCGGGAAGTCTTTACCTGTGCTTTTTTGCAGCGCAGGATATCTACTTCCGGCAGACGGCCGTGTTTTTCTTTTATAATCTGCAGAAATGCGTAAAGGGTTCTGATGGCCGGCATTTTTCTGGCAATACACAGGTCCAGCCATCCGTCCGAAGGATCCGCATCCGGACAGAATGCAAAGCCTCCGCCTTCAAACTTATGAATCATCGCCGCAAATACAAAAAGCGGGATCTCAAAGTCCTCCCCGTCATCAATCCGGATCCGGGCTCTTCCGTATCTGCCGAAAAGCATCAGAAAGACCCCGATGCCCGCATAGATGAAACTGCCCAGCCCCAATTTGCCAAGCAGCTTTTTGGCATGGCTTCTGTCCGCGATCGCACAAATCTGGGCATCAAAACCGATTCCGCTGCTGATCAGGAATCTGCGCCGGAAGGGCACGCCCTCCGCGCTCTTACAGACTATTTCTCCGTAGTCCAGCGAGCGTTCCCGCGGGCTGTGCAGAATTGCATCCAGCGCCTCTTCGATGTCGCAGCTCAGATCCATATCTTTTGCAAAATCATTGGCTGATCCGCCTGCCAGGCAGGAAAAACGTGTCTTTTCCATACAGACGATCCCCTGTGCGGCAGAATTGAGAGTACCGTCGCCTCCAATGATGATCAGGTGGCAGGCCGGCTGCTGCGGGCCGGTGAGTTCGGATACGATCCGGACCGCATCTGCCTCGCTCTCCGTAAAATGAACACTGTAGGGAATCTTTTCCTCTTTCAGATAGCTTTCCGCCTCTTCCCACTTAGCCAGACAGGCACCGCTTCCGGACCGGCGGTTCACAATAAAATGATAATCAGTCATATTCCCTGAGCTCTTCTTCTGTCCATGCCAGCGTAAGATTATCATTATCACTGGCTGCATCCTCGAACACCCAGATCAGCCGGGATCCGAAAGATGTGTTTTCCATATATTCTCTGTTGATGATAGATACACGGGTCTCTTCTGTGATATCAGCCAGAGCATCATAGATTGCTTCCAGATCTGCCCCGTAATACTCCGGGAACTCGAACATATCGAACAGATACTCTTTGGCCAGGGTCTCGGAAGTCATACGTTTTCCATTTAGTTCCACTTCTCTCATTTAAATCCCTCCACAACAGAATGAACCCGGACACAGACAGTTGCAGGCTACATTCAGACAGATCAGCTTCCAGCAGGCATCCCCGAAATTCATATTGGGCATCCCGTAGGAATTCCCCCGGTCCATATACCACTGTCCGGAGTTTTCCAATCTGGACAGCAGCATCCTGTACTGGATGTTATCCGGCTCCATAGATACCGCAGTTCTGGCATACTCCAAGGCCTGCACATTTCTGCCCAGTGTAGCGCAGCAGACTGCATTCATATAATACCACTGGGCTGTCCGGTTCTCAATGGTCTCCAATACATTGATGGCTTCCGCATAGGAGCCTGCATTGATATAATTGGCTGCCGCCCGGTACCTGAGATCATCCTGACTCTGGTATCCCTGAGAAGAGCCCTGACCGGCATAGGCGCCGCCGTAGGCACCTCCGTAACCGCCATATCCGCCATAAGAACCGTAGCTGCTTTGTCCGCTGTAGGAATCCCAGCCTGTTCCCTGCTCACGCTGCTTCATGATCAGATCATAAGCTTCCTGCACTTCTTTGAACTTCTCCTCCGCGGCCGCCTTATTCGGATTGTTGATATTGGCGTCCGGGTGATACATCCTGCTCAGCTTCCGGTAAGCTTTCTTGATCTCATCATCCCCTGCATCCCGGCTTACGCCGAGCACTTCGTAAGGATCTCTCATGTATCTTCCTCATTTTCATGCATCTTGTTGTACTTTGCTGCAAACCTGACCCAGACGCCGGAGTAGAGAATATTGCGCAGCAGCCCTACATCCAGCTCCAGCGGGAGCTGTTCAAAAGCCCTGCAGCACTCTGCCATCTGCATCATCAGGATATCCCTGCACAGATCCGGAAAGTCTTCACGGTCCCGGAGCCCTTTCAGCGGATTGTAGCTTCCGCCGGCAATGTCCCGGTCCACATCCTCGAAAGCGTCCATCAGATAGATGAACTTGCCCAGGTACATTCCCATCCTGCGCAGCAGCCTGGCCCAGACATCCTCTTCAAATACAAAGATCTCTGCCAGAAGTTCTCCTGTCAGCAATGCTGCTTTTTCAAGATCATCTTCCTCACTGCTTTCTATCTGAAGAAGTTCCCGCATGTACCGCTCCAGAGCAGCATTTTGTCTGGGATACTTCACAGCCAGCTGTTTCATCCTGCCGGAAAGCAGCATAGCTGCCGCTTTTTTCAGAACTCTGCGCTCATCGCGCCAGTCATCCAGCAGATTATAGTAACTGAGCATGATATTCATATCCGCAGCATACTCAGAAAATACACCGCAGAGCATGTCATGTCTGCCGGCCGGATGAACGATGCATCTGGAACTGACCAGTGAAAGCTCCTTCTCATAGAGAGAAGTCAGCAAAATCACCAGAAAGGTCATATCATAGGTCAGGGTGACCTGTCCGACCCTGCCGTAGCCCTTATGCAGAGATCTGCAAAGGCCGCAGTAGTAAGCCCGGTATCTGCCCGCTTCGCCTTCTTTCAGCTCATTGCTGTTGATCGTTACATATCCAAACATACCATACTCAGTTGATATCATTTGCACCACAGTGA
Source organism: uncultured Clostridia bacterium (assembly GCA_946184675.1). Lineage (GTDB taxonomy): Bacteria > Bacillota > Clostridia > Lachnospirales > Lachnospiraceae > UBA2912. Next base: position 11,017 of record CAMHFW010000012.1, read on the forward strand.
GGAACGCATAGCATTCCTCACTGCAGATTCTGTCAGTATTTTACAATTATACCAGTGCATCCATAAACTTCTGATTGCTGATTACAGCCCGTTTATGAATGCCGGTCCCGATCAGGCCTTTTTCATCAAATACCTGCACCTCAAAGACCAGTTTTTTTCCATTTACTTCTTTGAGAACGCTCTCACAGCGGACCTTCATGCCGACCGGTGTAGCTTTTACATGCTTGATATCGATAGAAGTCCCTACTGTTCCCTCTCCTTCACCGACAAAGGGCTGCACGCTTTCCGCGCAGGTCTGCTCCATCAGTGCGATCATACAAGGGGTAGCATAGACCGGCAGCAGTCCGCTCCCGACACGCTCTGCTGTAAGCTCCGCCGTCACAAGTGCTTCTCTATGGTTCTGAATTCCGGCTTCCATACACTTAAAACTCCTCCGGCTCTTCATCCATATCTTCGTTATCGAAGGATTCGTCATCAAAGGACTCCTCTTCGTCATCGAAAGACTCCTCTTCGTCTTTATAATTCTCATCTTCCTCAGACTCAGACTCATCACTATCGCTGTCAATGGATACAGAAGCACCGTAGGCAGTCTGCATCACTGCGCTCTCTGTAAAATCAGGATAATTATCATCACCGGGAATAATGGTGACCTTTCCATCCATCAGTTCCCCGATTGCAGTGGAGAGGGGTTTGCTGATCACATAGTTATCTGCGTCCTGCACTTCTTCCTCGATCAGCTGTCTGGCTCTCTGCGCTGCTGCAACGACGATGGAATATCTGCTGGTAACGACGGGCTTTCCATCATTACCTTCCGAATTGGCATTTACAGCATTCATTAATTCCAGATAAGACGGGTGTAACATATTATAGTTCTTCCTTTCTATATGCCTCCAGCTGCTCCTGCATGCCGGAAATAAAGTCTTCATGATACATAGTACGCAGGTCTCTGCAGTCATCTGTATGCAGCCGTTCGCTGTCAAGAATCCTGCAGATATCGCTCACGCTCTTCTCTACAGTATCATTGATCACCAGATAATCATACCTGCCGATATTGGCAGCCTCCTGGACAGATTTTGCCATCCTTTTGGCTATAAACTCTTCTGTTTCTTTTCTGCCGCGAAGTCTGGCAACCAGATCATCGGCAGAAGGTGCTGTCAGGAAAATCAGAACCGCATCCGGCAGGATCTCCTTGACCTGAAAGGCACCGCGCTGCTCAATCTCCAGGATAACATCGCGCCCTGCCGCCAGATGCTCTTCCGCAAAATCCCTGGGCGTGCCGTAGCATCCTCCCGCATACTCCGCATGCTCCAGGAGACGGCCTTCCCTGACCATCCGGTCATATTCTTCCTGGTCTATGAAAAAATAGTCGATCCCGTGCACTTCATGCTCGCGCGGCTTGCGGGTCGTCACAGAGACTGACAGGCAGAATCTGTCGGGATCCTTTTCCATGATCTTTTTTACTACGGTTCCTTTTCCTGATCCTGAAAACCCGGAGATGACCGTAACCACGCCTCTTTTCGGCTCATTCATCCTCTTCTTCCTCTTCCGCACGCAGAGCAGACTCTGGCGCTTCTTTTCCCTGATGTCTGGCTGCAATCGTCTCGGGAAGCAGTGCAGACAGTACCACATGATCATCTGACATAATGATAATCGCCCGTGTCCTCCTGCCCTGTGTTGCGTCAATGACCATCCCGCCGTCGCGCGCAGTTTGTACAATTCGCTTACTTGGCGCAGAATCCGGACTGACGATTGCGACGACTCTGGACGCATTGACAAGATTGCCGAATCCTATGTTTATTAATTTCATTATATTCCTTCCCTGCACCCGGCAAGTCCTTGAATGCTTCTATTCAAGGTTTTGTATCTGCTCCCTGACTTTTTCGATGCTGGTTTTGAGGTCGATCGCTCTGTCGGAGATTGCCATGTCATTGGCCTTGGAAAGGATGGTGTTAGCTTCACGGTTCATCTCCTGGGCGATGAAGTCGAGCTTCCTGCCGACTGCGCCGCCTTTTTCCAGGATGTCTCTGGTTGCCTTGATATGACTCTCCAGCCGTACGATCTCTTCATCGATGGTGAGTTTATCCGCATAGATGGCAGTCTCCATGGCGATGCGGCTGTCATCGATCTTGCTGTCGGATAAGAGCTCCCGGACTCTGTTTTCCAGTCCCTCTCTGTAGGCCTTGATGATCTCGGGGGATCTCTCCTTGATATAGCCGATATGGACGAGCATCTCATCCAGCTTGCCTATCAGATCTGTGCCGAGGCGCTCTCCCTCTGCCTGACGCATGCGGGCCAGGGACTTGCAGGCCTCCTCGATGCCGGGCTCCGCAAATGCCCAGAGCTCCTCCAGGTCTGTCTCCTTCTCCTCCAGTACCAGAACATCCGGGAATCTGGAGAGAACGGACAGCTTAATGTCGTCCTCCAATCCGAAATCCTCCTGCATCTGGCGAAGGGCCGCATGATACTGGGCGGCAAGGGCTTTATTATATTTTACAATATCTCTTGTGTCGATAGAATCCTCATAGGAAAGGAATAAATCCACCTTACCGCGCTGTACGTATTTCCCTATGATATTTCTGATCTGTGTCTCAAACTGGGCCAGCTTTTTAGGCATCTTGACATTGATATCGCAGTATCTGTGATTGACACTCTTAATCTCAACGGTCATCTTCCTGTCTTGCCCGCTTACCTCGTACCGGCCGAAACCGGTCATGCTGCTAAGCATTCATCCACCTGCTTTCCTTATTTCTGGTCAGTTACAACCATTATAAAACACATCAAAATCTTCGTCAACACGATTTCCTTAAAAGTCGGTATGTGATATGATAGAGAAAGCCGCGGGACAGACCCTTAAATAACGGCGAAAGGAGCATCCATTATGGCACTCGACGGACTTGTCATTTCCAATCTGACCTATGAGCTGGCACAGGCACTCACAGGCGGACGCATCAATAAAATCTACCAGCCCGAGCCTGACGCGCTCGTGCTTACCGTGAAAAACCAGAAAAATACATACCGGCTTCTGCTCAGCGCCAGCGCATCTCTTCCTCTTATTTATCTGATGGAGGAGACACCTGCCAACCCGGCCAGCGCGCCAAACTTCTGCATGCTTCTGCGCAAGCATATCGGCGGAGGCAAGATCACAGCCGTAACCCAGCCCGGCCTGGAACGTATCATCCACTTCCATATCGAGCATCTGGATGAGATGGGTGATTTGCGCAGCAAGGTTCTCATCGCGGAACTGATGGGCAAGCACAGTAATATCATCTTCTGCCGGCCGGAGGAGGATGGTTCCCTGACCATCATCGACAGCATCAAGCACATTTCTGCTAACATCAGTTCCGTTCGTGAAGTTCTGCCCGGGCGGAAATATTTCATCGCCCAGACCATGGAGAAGCTGGATCCTCTGACCCTGTCTGAGGAAGACTTTATCAGCAAGGTTCTGCATCAGCCTCTCCCTATTGCCAAGGCCATCTATACATCTGTTACCGGCATCAGCCCTCTGATTGCAGAGGAGCTCTGCTTCCGTGCGGACATCGATTCCTCTTCCAGCACCAGCGCCCTGACGGACCTGGAAAAGATTCATCTGGCACGCCGCTTTTCCGGACTTATGGAGGATATCACCCGGCATTCCTACCATCCCAACATCGTCTATGACGGCAGAGTCCCGGTCGAGTTTTCCTGTACCACTCTCAGTTGCTATGGAGAACTGGAAGAGAAGTCCTCGGAAAGCATTTCCGTTATTTTGCGGGAATATTATGCAGCCCGCAACGCGGTCACCCGGATCCGGCAGAAATCAGCCGATCTGCGCAAGATTACGGCTACCCATCTGGAACGCAGCCGCAAAAAATATCAGATCCAGCTCAAGCAGATGGAGGATACCAAAAAGAAAGAGAAATACCGCATCTACGGAGAAATGATCAACACCTACGGCTACAGTCTGGAGCCCGGCGCAGACCATCTGACCTGTGAAAACTATTATAATGGTCAGACCATCACGGTACCTCTGGATCCCCAGCTGTCTGCCCACGACAATTCTCTCCGCTATTTTGAACGCTATGCAAAGCTGAAACGGACATATGAGGCGGTTTCTGAACAGATTGAAGAAACCCGCGCCGAAATCGAGCATCTGGAATCCATCCAAACCTCCCTGGACATTGCCTCTGACGAAGCCGACCTTTACCAAATCCGCCAGGAACTGGCTGACGGCGGCTTCCTCCACAGCAGACCTTCCGGCGGACGCGGCAAACAGAAGCAGAAAATCGTAAGCCGCCCTCTGCATTACATTTCTTCAGACGGTTACCATATTTATGTCGGGAAAAATAATTATCAGAACGAAGAGCTCAGCTTCAAGCTGGCTTCCGGAAGTGACTGGTGGTTCCACGCCAAGGGCATTCCCGGCTCTCACGTCATCGTGCGCTGTGAAGGAAAAGAACCTCCCATTTCTACCTTTGAAGATGCAGGCAGGCTGGCTGCCTACTATTCCAAAGGAAAAAACGCGGAGAAAGTAGAAATAGACTATATCCAGAAAAAGCACCTGCGCAAGCCGCCGGCCGCAAGGCCAGGTTTCGTCATCTACCATACCAATTATTCTATGATGATTGAACCGGACATCAGCGGAATTCAGCTTGTAAAAGAATAAAAAAAGAAATCCAGCAATGCGGCTGGATTTCTTTTTTGTTATATAACTGTCTCCGCTTCCGTAACTTCCGGAATTTTCTTCTCCGTCTCCCCGCTGAATGCGGGCATTCTGGAGAAATAGTACTTATACTGGGCGTTGAATGCCTCCATATAGTTCTGCTGATTGGAATGGTGCAGGTTATGAATATACTGGTGCTCCTTGCCGACAAGGGAAGGATCGCCGCGGCCCAGCACAATCAGAGCGATATCCGAACACATATCCGAAATTCTCTCCAGGTTGGTCAGAATATTCTCATACTGGATACCGCTGTAGATATCGCAATTGCTGTGAGTCAGGCGGTAGATGTGACGGTTCTTAACCGTCTCGATCAGTTCATCGATGACTTCCTCAAGAGGCTCCACCTTAAAGGCCATGGCAGTATCTTCTCTCTTATAAGAGTCGACCGTGATCTGCAGGATACTCCTGACTGCATCGGTCACGACTTTCAGCTCTGCAAGAGAAACTTCAGAAAATACCTGCTTGTTTTCCTGCATCCGGATCAGGTCATAATTGATATTAACTGCGTGATCACCGATCCGCTCAAAACTGGATAGTGCCCGCAGCTGGAAGCCCTGCTCCATGCTGTGAGAATCCTCCGAGATGTGCGGGGAAACCTCTACGATATAACGGTTGGAAGCATCTGCCATCCGGTCCAGCAGATTCTCTCTGTCATGAATCCTTTCTGATCGTTTGGGATCAAATGCGATCAGCTGATCACAAACTGCTGTTACATTATGCTGGGCAACGTCCGCCATATGTCCAATCAGGCTGGCTGTCTGGTCCAGGGCCAGGGCCGGATTGGTAACAAGACGGGGATCCAGCTCACGCAGGTTATTTTCAACCTCGGCATCCTCTGCATCCACAGGCTGGTCCGGAAAAATTCTCTCTGCGATATTCGCAAAAACACGTGAAAAAGGAAGAAGAACGACAGCTGGGATCACACGGAAAATACCATGGATATTAGCCACGCCGCCGGAATCCAGTTCCAGATTCCAGAGCTCGTCCCCGATCAGGCCGGTCATGCGTAAAATAAAGAGCACAATGATAATCAGAGCAGCCGCGAAAATATTGTAGATGACATGGACAGCGGCTGTCCTGGCCTGCTCCGGCTTGGCGCCGATCCGGCTGACCAGATAGGTTGTCAGACAGTCACCGATATTGACACCGATAATGATTGCAAAGACGCCGCAGAAACGCACGCCTACCGAACTGGCCATGGACTGGAGAATACCGACTACAGCCGATGAACTCTGGATAATACCTGTGACGACAACACCAGAGAGAAAGCCCAGGAAATAGTTGTCCTCAAAGGCCGTCAGGAATCCGCTGATGGTCTCATCCAGAGAGCTGACGGATTCACTCATAAAGATCAGACCCATAAAGAGGATACCGAATCCCATCAGGACAGAGCCTGCATTTTTAGACCGGTTTCCTTTGATAAACATGATCAGAATGATGCCTATGGTCAGAGCCAGCGGTGCCAGATTGTCCGCCTTGAAGAAATAAAGAATACTCTTTGATCCGGCTTCGACATCCATAAGACGAATAATCTGCGCGGTAATTGCCGTTCCGACATTGGCACCGAGGACGATGCCGATGGACTGGCGGAAGGTCATAAAACCTGCTCCGACCAGACCGACGGTCAGGACAATCGTCGCTGTCGAACTCTGGATCATGCAGGTAACTAACATACCAAAAATAAAACCGATTACCGGCTTGTTAGTGACCTTTTCGAGCGCTGCTTTCATAGCCCCGCCCGAGGAACGTTTCAGGCTGTCACCCATGGTGCGCATGCCGTAAAGGAACATGGCAAGTCCGCCAAGAAGTGCTATTACTTTATAAAATATGTCCACGAGCTATCTCCTTCACGATAAATCTTTATCAACATTCATATCTCGTTTTTTTACCGCAACTATTATATCTCTTCTGAAAATGTGAGTCAATGATGAAGTATGTCACCTTTTTAACAGTATACAGCCGCAATCTCTGCCGCTATATCCTCCGGCATTTTCCCTTCTGTACTGATCTGACAGCTGCAGGCCGCCTCGTAGGCCTCTCTCCTAGCTTCCATCAGCTCTGCAATGGCAGCCGGATCCCTTCGGTTGGCCAGAAGAGGCCTGCTATGATCATTTTGCAGTCTCTCAAAGACCGTCTCAGGGCTGACAGTCAGCCAGATCACGTTGCCTGCCGCCTGCATGAGGGCGGCATTCTGCGGCCTGAGCGGCATCCCTCCTCCGCAGGAGATAATCTTTAGCTCCTGCCCTTGCAGTGATGCCAGCAGCTGCGTTTCCAGATTTCTGAAATATCCTTCTCCCTTTTGCGCAAAAATATCTGAAATCTCCATGCCCTCCTGCATGCGGATCTGTTCATCCGTATCCAGGACCGGGATTCCTGTCATGGCCGATAAAGCATTGCTGACAGCAGTTTTTCCTGCTCCCATGAATCCGATCAGAAATAAATGTCCCTGCATAGACTACCTCCGGAAATATCTTTCTTTGATCACAGCGACCGGCATCTCCTGCCCTGTCCATAGCTCGAAGGCAGCAGCCCCCTGATAAAGGAGCATATAGAGACCGTTAAAAGCCGGGCAGCCATTTTCCCGGGCCATTTTCAAAAGCAGGGTCTCCTCCGGATGATAGATTACATCCGAAACAACCAGGTCAGGACGCAGCAGGTCCTTTTCCCGGATCAGGCATCCGTCTTCATGAGGGGCCATGCCGACGGAAGTGGCATTGGTCAGGATATAGCTGGTCTGAATACTGTCATAGAGAGCCCTCTCATCCGCCAGATCCATCACGCTGACCCTGCATGAAGTCAGTGCACTGAGCTGGTCCGCCAGAGCCTGCATCCGGTCAAAATTGGCTCCCCTTCGGTTAAATACACGGATCTCCCGCATTCCGTCCAGGGCTGCCTGCGTGCAGATAGATACAGCTGCTCCGCCGCCGCCAAGCAGGGTCATTACCTTGCCGGTCAGAGGGAATCCGGCATCCTCTGCCGCCCTCATATAACCGGTCCCGTCTGTCGTATGGCCTGTCAGAATCCCGCCGTCATTGACCACCGTGTTGACTGCTCCGCTCAGCTCTGCCGCCGGAGACAGCTTGTCACAAAGGGAAACTACGTCATTTTTCAGCGGCATGGTCAGGTTAAAACCCCGGACTCCCAGCGTTTTCAGGCCCTGCACAGCATCTGCCAGCCCCTCCCGGCCTACATCAAAGGCAAGATACACAAAGTCAAGCCCCAGCTCCTGAAAGGCTACATTATGCATGACCGGCGATATACTGTGTGCGACCGGGCTGCCAAGCAGACCGGTCAGAACGGTTTTCCCGCTGATCTCCATATCCTCCACCTCCGGATTCAGATGAAAAGAAAGGCTGCCGCATCTCTGCAGCAGCCTGTAAGCCATCTGTCATATCAAATACTTAGACTCTCTTCAGATACTCGCCTGTTCTGGTATCGATCTGCAGAATATCGCCGATCTCAACAAACAGGGGAACCATAACCTGTGCGCCTGTCTCCACGATGCAGGGCTTGGTTGCGCCGGTAGAAGTATTTCCCTTGAATCCGGGCTCAGTCTCTGTAACCTCAAGCTCTACGAAAAGAGGAGGCTCTACGGAGAAGATCTGTCCCTTATAGGAAAGTACCTTTACGAACTCATTTTCCTTTACGAACTTCATGACATCAGCAATGTCATCCTCTGTAAGGGCAACCTGATCGAAGGTCTCAGCATTCATAAAGTTATAGGTGTCGCCATCCTTGTATAAATACTGCATGTCAATCCTGTCGATCTGTGCTTCCTCGAACTTCTCAGTGGGACGGAAACTTGTCTCAATAACGCCGCCGTTGCGGATATCTTTGAGCTTGGTACGTACAAAAGCAGCACCCTTACCGGGCTTTACATGCTGGAACTCAATAACTCTGTAAACCTGACCATCATACTCTATCGTTTTGCCGGTTCTGAAATCGCCTGCTGTAATCATCAGATAATCCTCCTTAAAATTCGCTGATTATAGTATAGTATAGCAGAAAGGGAAAATCAAGAAAAATCTTGTCTCTTCCTTCTCAGGTCCCTTTGATAAAAGTGTAATACAATCCGTTCCAGATACCTTTTGAGTACGATCTGGATCTCTTCTTTGGGGTGAATGGGTTTTACCAGAATACTGAAAATGCCTGTCCTCCGGGCGCCCCAGACATCGGTAAAAAGCTGATCGCCGACAAAGAGAGTATTGGCCGGTTCTGTTCCCATCGCTTCCATGGCCCTGCGGTATCCCCCTTTGGCCGGCTTATTTGCCATCCAGACCATATGTGCTCCGATCTCCTGATTGAAATCTGCTACCCTCTTCTTTTTATTATTGGAAAGCAGGCAGCAGGAAAAACCGATCGCGTGCAGCCGCTCAAAGAGCTGCCTGGCCCGTTCATCCGCCGGTGCATTGTGGGGAACCAGTGTATTGTCAATGTCGTAGATAATACCTCTGTATCCCTGCTCATAAAGCTGTTCATAGGGCAGATCATAGGCAGAACTTACATATTTGTCCGGATAAAATCTTTGGAGCATTCCCATCTTATTTCTCCTGACGTTCCTCCCGCCGGAGGATATCAAAATCATCAATCTCTGTTCCCAGATCTACATAAAAGCGCTGCTTGGGATGCGGACAGCTTTCCATGGGATTGCCGTCCTCGTCAAACATGTGAAGCACGACGGCCTCCAGATCCCTTCCGTCCGGCTTCATGATCTCGATCTTCTCACCTACAGAGAACTTATTTCTCTGTTCCAGACCTGCAAGCCCCTGTGCATTCTTTCCATGCGCCATCCCCAGATAGGTAAACTCCCTGCGGTAGGTATTGTTGTCATAAATCTGGGCATCGGAGCCGGGCTTTCCATAAAAGAATCCTGTCGTGAACTCACGGTAGGTGCATCTGGCGATCTGATCTCTGTAGTAAGACAGATTGCGTTCATATAATTCCGGATCCTGCAGATAATCATCGATTGCCTGCCGGTAGGTACGAGCCACAACGGCTACATAAAGGGCAGTCTTCATTCGTCCCTCAACCTTGAGACTGTCGATTCCCGCTTCGATCAGATCGGGCAGATGATCGATCATGCACAGGTCTTTGGAATTGAAGATAAAGGTCCCTCTGTCATTTTCATAGACGGGCAGATACTCCCCCGGCCTGGTCTCCTCCACTACAGCATACTTCCAGCGGCAGGGATGTGTGCAGGCACCCTGATTGGCATCGCGTCCCGTAAAATAGTTGCTGAGCAGGCATCTTCCGGAATAGGATATGCACATGGCCCCATGGACAAAGGCCTCAATCTCCATATCCTCAGGAATATTTTCCCGGATCTCCCTGATCTCCTG
>CAMHFW010000013.1 GCA_946184675.1 uncultured Clostridia bacterium
GATACGGCAGAATTGCGAATGCCTACCGGGAGATGGAGCAGCTGCCGGCTTTTTTGACATCTGTGATGAAAAAATACCGTGCGGAACTGCAGGCAGAGATTCAGCGAAATGAGACATGCTGTTCAAATAAGAAGGCGTGGCTGGAACAGCAGAAAAATGAGATCCGGGAGAATCTGGAAGAGAAGAAAAGAGAGGCGGAACTTGCCAAAGGCACCCTGATGGAGCAGCTTTCGGAACTTTCACAGCAGGCCAGCGCGGCCGGAGCGGAATACCAGAATGCGCTGGACCAGTTGCCGAAGGGCAGGGGAGGCAAGGCTCTGGCGATTGGAAATGATCTGAGTAAGGTAATCGAACTGATTCAGGTTCGGCGTAATGAAGATGAAAAGAGTATTCAGGATTCGATCAGTCGCCTCCGCGCCCAGGAAAATTCGATCTATGAGGAAAAAGTAGCTGCGGCACAGAGCGATTATGAAGCGCAGCTGGCGTCGGCTACAGATGAATACCAATCCTACATTCTGTCACAGGAAGCGGATCTTAAGGAGCAGAAGCAAAAGCTTTTTGAAGAAGCGCAGCAGACTATTATGCAGCGCGATCCGTCCGCACACAGGCAGATGTATGAGCTGCTGCAGACCAATATCCCGGCAGAGATGAATTTTATGCCTGCTGAGGAAACGCCGGAGGCTGTGGAGATGGGCTATCTGGAGATGGATCTGGACAGCCTGGATACAGATGCCGCTTCCGGTGCTTCGGGAGACCCGGTATTCGAGATGATCCGAGACCAGTATTCCTTTGCACTGCAGAGCCAGTACGGCAGAACAACCCTGCAGTTCCCGTACGGCCGCTCCTTTGAGGATGCGGGATTCGGCAGATTTATCATGTATGACCAGTATTCCAGAACAGAAGCGCTTCATTACCTGCGCGCGCTTGAAATGCGTCTGTTCATGAGCATTCCCTGCGGCAAGCTGCGGGTGACGATGGTCGATCCTGTGGATCTGGGACGGAACTTTTCCATGTTTTCCCGTCTGGGAGATGATGATGAGAGAATCATTTCCACTATGATCTGGAGTGACGGGGACAGGATCAAGGAACAGCTGCGGCTTCTGATGGAACAGATCAAACATGTCAATCAGCAGTGCCTGCGCGGCAAGATCAAAAACATTGTAGAGTATAACAGGATTGTCGGAAAGAATGCCGAGCCTCTGCAGGCTCTGTTTATTGCGGATTTCCCCAATCAGTTTGACCAGGAAGCCTGCGATATGCTGGAAAAGGTCATCAGTACAGGCCCGGAATGCGGCGTGTATACCTTTATCGCTGCTTCAAATGAAGCAATGATGGCTTCGGATGTAAACTGTTCCAAGATTGCGGAATCCATGCAGTATCTGGCCTTTGACGGAGACAGGCTCTCACAGGCCGGCCCTGAAGGCTTTACCAATTCCATTATACCGATCCGTATGCCCGGACAGATTGAACAGGAAGGCATTTTTGAGGCACTGATCAATGGCATAAAGACTTCTGACCGTATCACGATCTATTTTGATGAAGTTACCGACCAGCTGACACAGCATCCGGAAAAATGGTTCCATTTCTCCGACCTGAACGGTATCGATGTGCCGGTCGGTCTGGAAGGCGCGTCCAGGACGGTGCAGATCCATCTGGGCGGCGACAGAAATACCCAGCATCATGCCCTGATCTCAGGTACAACCGGATCCGGTAAGTCCACCTTGCTGCACACAATCATCATGAGCCTGCTCCTGCGCTATTCTCCGGAAGATGTGCAGATCTATCTGCTGGACTTCAAGAGAGGCGTGGAGTTTAAGGTCTATGCGGACAGCAAGCTTCCGAATTTCCGTGTTATTTCCCTGGATACCGAGCCGGAATTCGGTGAAGCCGTGCTGGAGGAACTGGACAGGGTACAGTCGGAACGTGCCGGCGAGTTCCACGATCACAACAGCGAGGATATCGAAGGCTACAATGAACTTGCGGAGGCAGATCCGGAAGATGATATCTACAAGATTTCCAGAATTGTGCTTATTATTGATGAGTTCCATGAACTCTTTGCAGATCCGGAGTCTGAGACAGCCAAGAAGTGCAAAAAGCTGCTTGACCAGATTGTCCGCCAAGGCCGCGCGATGGGCGTGCATGTGATACTCGCATCCCAGACACTGCCCAATGACCTGTCGGATGTTTACGGACTGATCAGCAACCGTGTGGCTCTGCAGTCAACCAGAGCTTCTGCGGAGATGATACTGGAGCCGGATAACGAAGCGGTCAATGCGCTGACCAATGTAGATCCCGGAAAGGGAATCTTCAACAGCAACGGCGGAGATAAGGATTCCAATCATCCTTTCCGTGTGGCCTATTTTGATCCGGAAGAACAGAGAAAGCTCCTGGACAGGATCCGGGAACGTCAGATGGAGCTGTACGGCAACAGCTTTGCAGACATGAAGCCGCGTCTGCTCCTTTCCTCTATACAGGATGATATAGATAACCCGCTCAACCGCTTTGTAACGACCGGGCAGCTGCCCAGGAGACTGGAACTGGGTTGTCCTCTCTATGTAGGGGAAGAGATCGCTATGGAAGATGAGTTCGGAATCCGGCTGAAAGCACGCAGAACGCAGAACCTGCTGATTCTGGGCAGCGATCCGAAGAGAGCGCAGCAGATCTGCTCTTTCAGCGCTATGAGCATACTGTTTGACAGCTTTGTCCGCAGCGGAGAGCAGGCCCTTCCGGAGGATACTGTAATCACTTATTTTGATTTCACAAAACACAATTCCGGCAGAGCAGGAAGAGTCAGAAAGGACATGGATATGATGAGCGAGCTCATAGCCCGCTTCCCGGATGTGATCCGCGTATTCGGCGCTGATTCACTCCTGGATGGCCTGCAGATTCTGGAAGAGGAACAGGCAGCCGCCGATCACAGCAAGAAACATTACGTCATCTTTGCCGGACTCAACCGGGCAAAACGTCTGCTTGACAATGACGGAATTTATGAGCAGCCGCCGCTTGAGCAGTTCAAAAAGCTTCTCAGGCAAGGACCGGAGGCAGGATTCAATTACATCATCTGGGCAAATGAGCCGGACAGCTTCCTGGAATACTACGGAGACATTCTTCCGGAGTTCAATTACAGACTGGTATACGACTTGACAGAAGAGGAGTACCGGAAGGTCATCAGAAGTACATCCATGGATACAGACCGCGGCAGCAGCAACGTGATTTCCTATAGTATGGATACGGATAACAAGAAGGTCAGAGTATACAGCAAGCCGCTGAATACCTGGTTTGCGCGGTTTATGGATCGTCTGGATGGTATCGATCCGGATGCGGAGATGGCGGATTCCGACCTCATGTTTGACAGCGGTGAATTTGAGAGTGACTTTTGACGGAGGGAAACATAGATGTCAGATCAATATATCAATGTAAATCAGGAGATGGATACGATCCGCAGATACATTGCGGATATCGGGAACTGCACGCAGCGTGTGCAGGAGGTCCAGGCTGGATCTGCTATGTACCGCCGCACAGTCAGAATGAATACGATCGCTGTGATCGCTGCCATTTTTGCAGTTGCCTGCTTTATTGTCGGAAAAATGGATAAACCCGCTGCTTTCTGGGTGACCATCGCGGTTGGAGTTCTGATCGTAGTCTTTACATTCGGGCTTCGGAAAGATGATGATTCAGGAGATTATCTGGTATTTTGTCTCCTTACTGCAATTGTTGTTGCAGTCTCAATCATATTCTTTATGGTAAAGGTTTCTTATTATCCGGTGATTACAGTATTAGTGCTCGGAGTCTATACGGTTATGATGAACTTCCGCGCCAAAAAAGCAGCCTGGAAGATTGCGCAGGACCTGTAGGAGACGATTGACAGCTGCGGGCGGAGTATCCGCCTGCGGCTGTTCTTTCCATTTTAAAATGAAACAATTACGGGGTGATGAGCATGGCAAAAACATATGAAGAACTGCTGGAGCTGCAGGATCTGTATCAGCTTCACCGCCATTTTGACGGCAGCGCGGAGAATATGCCACTGCCGGAAGAGATTGAGGAGGTCCCGGTTTCCGGAGGAAGGGACCTGTGGACGGAAGCTGTTATGGCGGTTTCCGCAGGCAGCCGGGAGAACATGCAGAAGATCCAGGCGGAAATCCTGCATGCGGATCTGACGTCGGATGAGAAGATCTGGTGGGAGTCTGTGTTTGGGATTGCCATGCATGCACCGCCGGAAGTCCTGGAGAAGGCTGCCCGGGGGCAGAAGGAGATGCCTCCTGTTCTGAGCACGGAATCTGTGAGTGCCGCCTCGCGTCTGCTTGCGGAAAAGGCGGCAAAGGAAGAGCGTCAGAGGCGCTGGGAAGCAGAGCAGAAGGAGAAAGAAAGACTGAGAAAGCTTCGCCAGGAGGCTGCCAGGAGAGAAGAGGAAAAAAGACTGGCTGAGCAAAATCTTCAGGCACATGTCAGATCGCAGGAGAATCGGAGATGAAACAGCAGACCATATATTTTCTTCAGGCTTTGTGGGACACAGAGCCTGAGAAGGACCAGATTACCGGGATCGGCCGGGAAGCCCTGTGCAAAGAAATGGACAGGGTATTCGCCGGTGTTTTGCATGAAGAGACCATCTGGGTATCTGCCCGTGCTGTGCAGCTGAGGCAGCGGATTGGGCAGATACGCACGGAGGCAGGGCAGGCAGTGAGGCCGAGCCAGCTGCTCAGGATCAATCAGGATTTTCTGACCGTGTTGGGAGAGATCCAGGCCATGCAGCTGCAGACCATGCAGGCTCTGAATGCGGGAGCCGGTCCGGTACCTGCGCAGATTCATATCCTGGCGCGGCAGATTCGGCCTTTTGCAATCCGGAGAATCCGTGAACAGTGCATGTACCAGATGTACCGGCTGCTTGTACTGAGAGGCGGATGGCCGGACCCCGGGACAGAGCTGCCGGATGACGAATCCTCTCCGGAGTGGATTTCCTTTTTCCTGGACAAGCTCAGTCAGCTTCTTGCGCAGCAGAAAAGAGAGACTCTGGACGGGCGCTGGGCATATGAACGGCGGCAGATTTCTTTGGGAGGCATACGGCTGGAACAGTTTATCCGGGTGGCGCCTCGCAGGGAGGAGATCCGGCAGATGATCGGCCAGCCGGGCATCGGTTCCGGGAAAAACGGCTGTCTGCGCTTTTTCGGAAGAGGAGCCATCACCAATCTTGCCCCGGAAGATATGCTGAAATACTACAAGAGCGGCTATGTCAGAAACCTGTCTTTTGTCAGCAATCTGAGCTTGGCGGATAATGAAAACGCCGCTCCGCCGCAGGTGCTGGGACGGATTCTGGGGGGGAAGAAATATCTGATCGTGTCAGAGGATTATTTCAAGCTGATCAACAAATATATCATTGCGGAAACCTTTCATCAGCGTGTCGGGATCGGGAAATGCCTGTATTGCGGCAGTACCCTTTATCACGGGAGATGTCCGGAATGCGGCCGGTAAAAACAGACCAGATCCGGGTCGGAAGGCTCTGGTATCCTGTGCAGACTCTGGGATACGGCCGCCGCCTGGGTGTATGGATGCAGGGATGCCGCAAGGACTGTCCGGGCTGTATCAGCCCGGAAATGAAGGACCCTGAAAAGGGTGAGATGCGTAGCATTTCCGAAGTGATTCGCCTTGCTGCCCGGCATAAGCCGGATGGATTCACTGTAAGCGGTGGGGAGCCCTTTGATCAGCCGGAGAGTCTGCTGGCACTGGTCCGAGGATTTACGCAGATTTCTGACGACATACTGGTATTTACCGGATATACACTGGAGGAATTGCATGAAATGCATTCTGAGGCAGTGGAAGAGGTCCTCGGCAGCATTGCCGTCCTGGTAGACGGCAGGTACAGGGAGAAGGACAATGACGGAAGAGGGCTGCGCGGCTCTTCGAATCAGACAATTTATATCCGGAAGTATCCGGAGAGGTATGCGGATGCAGAAAACCGGCAGCGCACTTTGCAGTGCGTGCTGCTGCAGGACCGTTTGTGGATGATAGGGATTCCCCCGGACGGGGAAATGTAAAACAGGAAAAAAGGACAGAAAACAGTATGGAAGAGACGATTCGATTTACGGATAGATTCGGGCAGGACACACTGCCCGCCATCTGCGAGGAGCCTGAGCTGCAGACCTGTGTGCCCGTGTGCTCGGCAGGCATGTATATCGGAGACTGGGAACTGACTGCTCTGATGTCATGTACGAAGCAGTCGGAGCTCTGGTTTGCCAACGATCCGGATGATTACCTCTGTGTGGTTAAGGTCAGCAGCCGGGCGGATAACAGTGAAGTAATCGAGCGGATCCGCCTGCTGGACTGCCCGAACCTGGCACAGGTCCTGGACTGCGGCTGGGAAGGGGGATTCTGGTATGAAGTATATCCCTTTTATCGCGGCGGCTGTCTGCATGGCAAGTATGAAGAGGATCTAATCCGGAAAACCATACTGCCAGGGCTGATCAGCGCGCTTGCCGCTCTGCACAGCATCAAAATCATGCATAATGATATCAAACCGCAGAATATATTCTGGGACGAGGACAGAGAAACGGTCATACTGGGAGATTTTGGTTGCGCTGCGCCGGCAAATACCAGGCCGGCTGCATTTACGCCCTCTTATGCAGCTCTGGAAATCCTGCTGCGTGACGGCTGCAGCAGGGCTTCTGACTGGTGCTCTGTCGGGCTGACACTGGCCGCGCTGGTGTCCGGGAAGCCTCTTTTACAGACGAATTCCGCAGGCGAAGCGATGCTGGCCTGGGAGAGAGGGCTTCGTTTTCAGGATGCATCCGGCAAGCTCAAGCAGCTGATCAACGGGATGATCCAGAGTGATCCCCGCAAGCGGCTCGGGCCCGGCGCGGCGACCAAGTGGTGCAATGAGGCGGCATTCGGAGCGGAGGGCAGGGTCTCTGCCAGAGAAGAGGATCATCATGAATCCATCACGATCACGTTTGAAAATCCGGACTGGATCGCGGCGGATATCGACACTCTGCTCAGCGGAATTGTGACGCACTGGGACCACAGCGTATTTTTGTTTCAGCAGGCTAAGATGGACCGTTTCCTGTCTCAGTTTGACAAAAAGTGGGTTGACGTCTGTAAAAAACTCCGGAACCTGCCTTCTGCAGAGGATGCCCTGTTCAGGCTTACACTGGAACTGACCGGAAAGCGTTCTTTTATCTGGAGAGGCGCATTGTGCCGGAATCTTCTGGATCTGGAGACGGTCTGGGAAGAAGAGAACACCGGAGAAGAGGATACCATTGCCTTTCTGCAGCGGGGGCATGTCGTATATTATCTGCGAACCTGCGGGGCAGAGCCCAGGCAGATCGCTTTTGCGGGAAGACTGCAGGAAGTCAGCCGGGTGAATCCGGAGGAAGCGATCATTCAGCTCTTTGCGGCACTGCACGGCAATGACGGACTCAGCTGGGGGAACGCAGTATTTGAGAACATACGGGATCTGATAGACTGGCTTGGCAGACATACAGATACTCTGGACAATGAGGTCAGCAGTATGTTTGAGAGCAAACGCTTCGGCGCCTGGTTTGCCTACCAGGGAATGGAGCATGTGCTGGACGATATCAGGAGAAGGACACAGTCATGAGCAGTTACTATACCAGCCCTTTTGAACTGGAACGAAGGCGGCTTGCGGGAATTGTTTCTCAGTGTGAGAGAGATCTGAATGCGGCAATCGATGAAGTCTGCAGTCAGCGGGACCGGATGCAGGAAGCCACCCGGCAGCAGAAAGAGGCAGATGCAGGATACAAAATAGCAGAAAAAGCCGCAGAGCGGGCTTTTGCGCAGCAGCAGTCGTCGCAGAAAAGAAGTCTTTCTGACAGAAAAGCCCAGCTGCAGCATCTTCTGGATGACGCACAGCTGGAGATAAGAGTCTTGGAACAGAGACTTGGCAGGATGGAAGAAGCAAGACAGCGGCAGATGCAGCTTGGCTACCGCCTGCAGAATGCCCGGGACAATTTTGATGCGCTCGAAGGGGAAATCCGCACCCACATTGCCAGGATGGAAGCGGAAGTGCGGCGGACGGCTGCAGAACAAAACCGGACGGAGTACACGGATCTGGCGGTCTCCCGTACAACAAAGCAGAGAAGGGCAGTGGCCCTTTCGATGAATCTTCCCCTGCAGGAATCTGAGGAAAAAAAGTGCAGACCGCAGGACCTGTTCGCGGCCAGAATGGAAGCGGTGATGGCGTCTTTCTGCGCAGCAAGGATCCCGTCTGCGGCAGCTCTGGCAAGAGAATTTGCCGCACAGCCGGAGTACGCCAAGATAGCATTTGCAGTTAAAAATATGCAGAAACTTGAAGAACTTGAACTGCAGGTGGAAAAGATGGAAAAAGCAACCCTCCAGGCAGAGGAGAAGAGGGAGCATGATATACTGGAATACAGAGCCCTCTGCAAGATGCTGCAGATCCGGCCGGATGAGCAGCTGATCAGGAGCGGAAAAGGCGGCAGGAGACTGGCAAAGCTGTGTGAAGAGATGAAGCAAAGCTATCAGGAAAGGAAAAAGCACGCCTATGTTGCAGCTGCCGTGGAAGAAGTCATGCGCCGCCGGGGGATTGTGTTTCAGGATGCGGCAGATACGGCGGGCGGCAGTGTGATGGAGTTTTCCATGGACCATGCCTCTGTTTTTGTATCCGGGCTGGAGAGAGAACGTCTGGTAATGGAAGTCGGAGGCGTGTACGACGGAGAAGCGCCTTCGCTCAATGAGCGCCGTCAGGCAGCGCAGACTGCCCGGCATTTCTGTTCGCTGCTAGCCGGCATAGAAGAGGAACTGCGGGAGGAATTCGGTATTTATTTCGGAGAGGTGACTTCTGAGGAACCTTCGGAGGAGACCATTTTCATGCAGAAAGACAGAAACAGAGCCGAAGGAAACCGGTATGCAGATGGAAAAAAAGAGATGACATTGCAGAGGGGAGAATAAACAGTGGAAGAATGCATTTACCGAAAGATGATCTGCAGCGCAGGACATGAAAGCCGCGTTTACGCGCCGGAAGAACCCCTTCCCAGGCGCTGCCCGGTCTGCAATCAGCCCTATGACAGAAGACTTCACCGGCCGGTGCTCTGCTTCGCGGACGGAAGCGTGCCCGGCAGGCAGGAATCTGTGCTTTCCGCAGCAGAAGAACCGGCGCGCCTTGTGCGGGAAGAGCCGGCAGCTGCTGTAAGAGAAGTGTCTGAGACTGCAGTGCCCGGAGAGTATGAATCTGCCGGGGCAGAGGGATATGCGGTTTCGGGAATCCCCGGCATGCGGGGCAGACGGATGCCGGTGCCTGATGCCGGGCAGGCAGAAGGATTCCGCCGGGGGAGAACAGAGAGCCCCGCACATCAGAGACCGGTGAGAGAGGCCGGTATGAGGCAGACCGGTATGAGACAGACCGGTATGAGACAGACAGCGTATGATTCGCAGATTTCCGGCTTTGTACTTTACAGCGGGGGATCCCGGATCGAAGTCCCGCAGCACGGCTGTTTCCTGGGGAGAGAGGAAACAGGGGAAGAGATTTTTGCAATGAATTTGCTGGTCAGCAGAAAGCATGCTTTCGTTGAGCCGGTCAGAGACAGCGGGACGATGAGGCTCAGAGTGCAGGATGCCGGATCTCTGAACGGGACCTTTGCAGATGCAGGGGATGGCCGGAGACAGCTTCAGCCGGGAGAGGAGATCTTGCTCGCCCCGGGCAGCCGTTTGTGGCTGGCCAATCAGATTCTTGTGATAAAAGAGGATAAGTCATGATTTTGGAAACAGCACAGTGGAAAGAAGAACTGAATACCTACCGTTCGATCCAGAAAATGTTCATTCTGGAGGGAAACGTCGCAGACCTGCAGATGGTGACCGAAGGACCGGACTGCGGCGAGCTGGTGGCCCTGGAGGAATATCTTCACCTGTATCTTCGGGGGCAGGGCTATCATACCATTGTTTTTTATAATCGCATTGACGGTTTTTATAATTATTATGATGACAGCGGAAAGATGGTGCAGGATTTTTGCGTAACCGCCGGTCTTGAAAAGGAAAAAAGCAGTGATATCCAGACCAGTATGAACGGGATCCGCAGAGCGCTCGGACAGGGAGAAAACTCTGCGGCAGTGATCATCATGATGGCCGGACAGCTGGTCGGTACAGCAGAGCATCCCGGTGACGCGGAAATCGAATATCTGTCGACCCTGATGCTGGCAGCAGGCGAATCCTGCTCCGCCAGGGCGGACAATGCCGAGGGATGGGCCAATAATCTGCTCTTTCTGGTTACAAACAAGGTGCAGGAACTGCCGACCTGGTTTTACCGCTATTCGCCTTTTACCAAGGTCCTGACTCTGGACAAGCCCCGCGAGAAGCTTCGCAGGCAGATTATCGCTTCGTTCCGCGATAGTTTTTCGGATTGGGGGCAATATGACCCGAGAACGCAGGAAAAGCTGATTCTGCAGCTGGTGGGAAAGACAGATGGATTCACCTGCGCGGAACTGTATTCCGTGCTGAGTCTTTGCGCTGGACAGACGGTTCATGTGGTGGAGGAGCGTATGAGGGCCTACCGTCATGGCAGAAAAGAAAATCCCTGGGAGGAGATCGACAGTGAAAAGCTGGCTTCTCTGCCGCAGGAACTCTCACGCGATGTCATCGGCCAGCCAAACGCCGTGCAGGCCGTGGCAGATGTGGTGGCCCGGGCGGCCACAGGCATGGCAGGCCTGCAGCATTCTTCCGGGCATCGTCCGCGTGGCGTCCTTCTTTTTGCAGGACCGACAGGAACCGGAAAAACGGAACTGGCCAAGTCTCTGGCCAGGAATATTTTCGGTACGGAGAGCGCCCTGATCCGATTTGACATGAGCGAGTACAGCCAGGGGCATTCAGACCAGAGGCTTCTGGGAGCGCCTCCGGGATATGTGGGCTACGATGCCGGCGGAGAGCTGACCAATGCCGTCCGTTCCCATCCTTTTTCCATCCTGCTTTTTGATGAGATTGAAAAAGCGCATCCTGCCATTCTGGACAAGTTCCTGCAGATTCTGGACGACGGACGTATGACCGACTCCAGAGGAGAAACCGTCTATTTTTCGGAATGCATCATTATTTTTACCAGCAATCTGGGACTGACCAGGACCATGCCGGATGGCAGCCGCAAGATGCTGGCGGATCCTTCTTCCTCCCTGGAGGAAATCGGGCAGATCATTGTAAGTGAGCTCCACAGGAGCTGGAGACCGGAGTTTTTGAACCGGATCGGCAATAATATCATTATCTTTGACTTTATTCATGAGGAGCAGGCAAAACTGATTCTGAACAAGCAGCTGGGCCAGATCTGTACAAATCTGCGCGAGCAGCGTCATATCCAGGTGAGGGTACCGGAAAGCAGCGGAGTCTACACAGCTTTATACGCAGCCTGCTGTAAAAACCTGCAGTTTGGCGGCCGCGGAGTCGGAAATGTTGTGGAACATGACTTTATCACCCCGCTGAGCCGGGAATTTTCCCGGGGCAGCTTCCGGCCGGGGGATGTGATCATTCTGGAGGATCTGGAGTCAGAGCACGGACAGACGGTGCTCCGGTATCGTAAGAAATCAGGAAACGGGGAAGGAATAAGAGAATGAGTGACTCATTTGAAAGTGAGAGAAACAAGATTTCGCAGATAGCCGGAGAAGTCAGAAGCGCGAACTCTCAGATCAGGGAACTGGAGGAGCAGGCAAGGCAATTGGAGAGTGAGCTTGCATCGCTTCCGCAGGTGATGGATGAAGACGGAAATGATCTGAATGAGTCCTACCGCAATGGACTGGAAGAACTGCAGAGTGAACTCGAAGAGGAGATCCGCCGCCGGACAGCACAGAGAAATGCAGCGATGGGCCGCGCCGCCATGCTGGCAGCTTCTTATTCCAAAGAAGCGGAAAATGAGAAGATCAATGCGCAGCAGCATGCAAAAACAGCCCAGGGCATGAAGGCTCTCAGCGGCAAACGGTTTGGGGCGTCCGCGGCAGCTGCAACGGCAGCGGCGAGTGAAAAGCGCGCCGCCCACTATGAAAAAAACGCTTCTCTCTATCAGAAACTGGCCCAGGCCGCAGAGAGAGCCAGGCAGGGAATTGCTCCCGGAGAGATTGGGACAGCATCGCAGAAAGAGCGTGTTCAGATGCCCGATGCCAGAAGCTTTGGAGCAGGCAGTGCGTCTGGATCAGTTTCCGGAAGCCGCGGCGCAGGGATCGGCGCAGGCCATGGCGCAGGCGGCATGGGTGCTGCCGGACAGGGGCATAGCAGCGGGGCAGCAAAACAGCCATCTGCTGCAGCTGCCGCAGTCTATTCCCGCCTGGGAATCGAGGGGATTCCCTATGACGGAGGAGCCCCCGTATATGAAGCAGTTTCCCATGCCAGGGAATCTGTAACCATGGCGGCGCCCGGCACTTCCGCTGCCGCGGCACATGCTGACGCGGCTCTAGCCAGAAAGCTGGGGCAGAGCGCCTTGCAAGCTGCTGCCTACCGCCGGGAAAACGGCCTGGTCTGGTGCATGAGCAAAGACGGAAATAACGCCTATCTGGTGCCCCGCATTCTGCAGGAAGAGACCTCGGGAGGATGTGTCTGCCCGGAGCCGACCCCTGCGGAGAAAGAGGCTGCCTATATGCAGTCTCATGGATATACGGCAGCAGACAGGGACCAATATGCCTATGATCCGGAGTACCTGGTCCTTCATCAGCAGGCGCATCCGGAAGAGCAGGTCGCTCCTATGGAACTGCCTCGTGAAGTCAGAACATCCTGGGTCGAGCAGGTGGTGCCGGGATGCAGCAGGCAGGAGGCTCAGAGAATCGTGAATAGTATGGAAGAATATTCTTCCATATCCGGTAATTACAGGGAAGTTCATCAGGACGAAAAGGCACAGCTGCAGCAGACCCGGGACATGCTCAAGGTTTTTGACAGCGGAAATGTGACTCCTTATCAGGGAGAAATCCACCGCGGTCTTTCCTTTGACTCTTACGAGGATGCTGCAGAGATGCTGTATGATAACGGTGATATATGGACAGAACCCGGGATCACCAGTTTCAGTGCTGACAAAGGAACTGCAGAAAAGTTTGCAAGCAGAAAACAGTATGGCCTGGTACTCCGCTGCCGGAACAACCACACCGCGATTCCATTCCGGCATATGTCAGAGTGTGATTGGGAGAATGAGGTCCTTTCTCCGGGCCAGCACCGGAACCAGGGATGGAATATTGACTATGATTCTGTAAGATATGATCCGGTAAAACGTATTCTGTATGTTGATATAGAGGAGATCGGAGGATAGGGATGGACCAGAAACGGGAACATAATTTTGAGAAAGGCGATGCTTCTTACTACATGGAGAAACTCCGCAAGAAAAAAGCGGCAATGTCGCCGGAAGAACTGGAAGAACTGAAAAAACGCCGTGAGCAGCTGGAGAAAAAAATCAGGATAATAGGAGAAGGAGAAGACTGATTATGGGCAATATTTTAGAGAATGTCAGAAAAAATGTCGAAAAAGCAGATGAACTGGAGAAGAAGGGACTCGAGCAGGGCGAAAAGGACGCTTCTGAGGTCAAAGAGATCAAATCCACAATTGAAGGCATGGACAAGGGCGTAGATGATGATATCATAGCGGCGATGGAGTCCACAAAAGAAGCGGCAAAATCGGAAGGCGCTGGCCATATGGAGAGTGTCGTGCACGGAATGCTTGACGAAGGATACAATGCGGGCAATGAAGCCATCTCAGAAGGCACGGACCAGGCAGGAAGAAGCGAGCAGGCTGCGCAGACCTTTGAGAGTATTGCCGGCATGTCCGAATTCGGACGCAGCTCAGCGGAGGCAGCCTCGAATAAAGCAGAAGAAATGGCCTCGGCCTTTCAGGAAAGCGCGGAGACCGCAAAAGAAGGGATAGACAGGACGGAAGACCGTTATAAGAACCTGCTGGATGAGATCAGAGGATAATCATAGGAAACGATTATGAATTCTTGTTATTATGTACTTGACACCGCGCCGGATTTTTCTCTGAGCAAGTATGCCTCTTTATCAGAGACCGGGCCGGGAGGCGTTCTGGCGCAGCAGCGTTCCTTCTGGCGCCAGATCAACCAGTGGGGGAAACTCTTTGGCGGCAGTATTCATTTTGTTTACCAGTTTGACAGGGAAAAGGCAGCGGGGCAGAGAATGCAGCTGGTACTTCGTTTTGACGCCCAGGAAGATGCAGCCATCGAAAGTATCCGCCAGATTATGCAGGCTTCGATTCTGGCGCCCTATTATGAGCAGCTGCAGCCTTCTGATGCACAGGTGCTGACGGCCTATTGTTACCCGGTACAGGTCAATCTGCTCAAGAGGGAGCGTTTTATTACTTCTTCCACTGATGAGAGGGAAGTTTTTTATACCACCAGTGACTGGGAAATGAATCAGGAGGCAAGACTGTATTCCATGCTGCGCATTATGGAGGCAGCAGGGAGAAATTGTGCCTACTGTGTTGACATCTATCCGGTCGACTACTGTGAACAGCTGGAAAAGAGCCTGACACATGTGCTGCCGCATCTGCGCAGCCTGAGCTCTTTCAAGGTTAAGACCGGGGGCGGCAGTGTTTCCAGCGGCGGAAAAGATGAAAATGCTTCCAGGGCCCTGGATTATTACGAAGATCTGCAGGAGGAGATCGCGGCATCTCCTCATTATCTGGTCAATGTACAGGTGCTGGGAGAGACCGACGCCCAAGCCCGGGAGATTCTGGATGCGGCTGCCAGTGAGGCCCTTTCAGGCGGAACGCATACGCTGTACGGTGAGAGGTTCGGGGAAACCGTACAGGAGGCGATTTCCTCCGGCTTCACCTGCTGGAGCGACCCGGAGTCCCCGGAGGCACTGCTCTATCTGCCTCATCTGATGACACTGGAGGAACTGGCATCATTTGCGGTGTTCCCGGTACTGTATCCGGGAGAAGCGATTGAGATGCCAAAAGAGACGGTTCCGGCTGCGCAGACGGGGATGAAGATTGGGACAGATACCCTTGACCACGAAATCTATTATCCGTGGAAACAGCTGTCTAAGCATGTGTTTCTGGCCGGTATGCCAGGCAGCGGAAAGACCAATACCATGATGTATCTGATTTCAGAGATGCACAAGGCAGGGATTCCGGTGCTGGTTCTGGAACCGGCAAAAAAGGAGTACCGCTCACTGACTGCGGTGCCCGGGATGGAGGACATTTCCCTGTTTTCACCCTGTGCGAACAGCATGTTCCCAATCCATATCAATCCCTTTGAATTCCCCCGCGGCATGAAGCTGGCTGACCATATCAACCGCCTTTTTGATATTTTCAACGGCACTTTTCAGCTGGATCCTCCTTTCCCGATGCTGCTGACAGAGGGAATACAGAATTGCTATGAAAAGCTTCTGTGGCTGCCCGGTATGGTGAACCGGGGAGAACTGGAGTATCCGACCATGCGTATGCTGTATTCGGAGATTGAGAAGCTCTTTGACAAGTATCAGTACGAGGATGAAGTGCGTAAAAACCTGCAGTCGGTGCTGCAGGTGAGAATCGGATCTCTGATGGCAAGGGAAATGGGAGATATTTTTGATGTAGAAAAATCTACCTTCGCTCCCGAAATGTGGATGGAGCAGAGCGCAGTGATCGAGATGTCATCTCTGGGAACAGCTCCTTCCAACTTTATGATTCTTACACTGATGACCCTGATTCGGGAGACTCTGGATATCCAGGCTTATGATCCGCAGCAATACGGGAATAAGCCCAGACACATGATCTTTCTGGAGGAGGCACATAATCTGATTGCAAATACAAGCGTCCAGGCGCCGGGCGGACTGGATCCGAAGGTGGCTGCAACAGCCTATATTACAAGGATGCTGGCGGAGGTACGCGCCTTGGGAGAGGGTATCGTAATTGCAGATCAGCTGCCGACGGCGATGGCCCCGGAAGTAGTGAAAAACACTTCCCTGAAGTTTGGCCTGCGTCTGACCTCTCAGGATGAGAGGGAGCTGCTGGGGCAGACGATGTCCGCTGACGCGGTCCAGATGGAACGGATGGGCATCCTGACCCCCGGTCAGTGTCTGGTCAGCTATGAAGGACTGCAAAAGCCTTTTGAACTGCAGATTCCGGAGTTTAAAGGAGACAGTGCCATCGACGATCCGCATATCCTGCTTACCGCTCTCTGCAATCCGGTTTACCACCGGAACATGCTGGCAAGTGCCAGGATTATGAGAGACAAGTTTGACCGGATCCGGGAAAATCTGATCGATGAAAGCACGGCCTGGATTCGGGAAAAGCGTCAGTTAGTTACAGAAGGAGCAGATGACAGCCAGATTCTGGCAATCTGGAGAGATCTGGAGGTGCGCGCGCATGATCTGCTGGCCAGATGGTACAGACTGGATCTGGATGCGCAGATGTATCTGGGCGTCACCATGATCCGGAAGGAAAGACTCGCGCAGATCACGCCGGACAGAGACGAAGAAATCCGGCAGACCGGCCAGGCGCATGATGAGTGGCTGGATGTTTTTGTCCCGCTGATCAGAGCAATCCGGGACAACAGAAAACAATTCACAGAATCTGCTGCAGACATGAAAAAACTGCCGCTGGAGGAAATGAAACAGCGGTATCTCCGGCAGCAGGATCTGATTATGGATAGCTGGAAATAAAGAATAAAAGAGGGAGTGAAAAACGTGGGGGAAGACAGAAATCCTATTGAAAAACCATCCTTGATGAAATATGTTTTAGTGATTCTGATCCTGATTGTAATCGGCCTGATCGCAATTATGGTAATCATGAAAAACATGGATAAAACAGGCAGTAGTAAGAGCGAGGCAGCAGCGGCGGAAACGCAGCAGAATGTGATCGCAGGAGAAGCCGCTGAAAGCGAGGCAGCTCAGGCACAGGCTCCGGAGACCGCTGCGCAGACAGAAACTGCAGCGCAGACAGAGAAACAGACGGAGACCGAGAAGGAGACAGAGGATCCTGCCCTGGCCTTCGAAAATCATTCTTATGAGTACGTGATCAGTGACTGCACCTGGACGGAAGCGCAGAAAAGAGCGCGGGAAAAAGGCGGATATCTGGTCAATATCAACAGCCGGGAAGAACTGGACAGGATCTCCTCAGAGATCAGCAGCAAAGGCTATAATAAGATCCAGTTCCTGCTGGGCGGCAGAAGAGACCGGGACGGAAGACAGTATTACTGGGTAGACGCAGAGGATCATTTTGTGGGAGATCCCCTGAATGAATCCGGCAGCTGGTGCTATGATGTCTGGCTTGACGGCGAGCCCAACTATGAGTATGACAATGTCCAGGAATACAGGATGAACATGTACAAGAAAGATGAGAGTTACTGGGTTCTGAATGATGTTCCGGATGATATTGTAGAAATCGTTCCTTATTACAGCGGAAAACTGGGGTATATCATAGAATATGATCACAAGTAAAAAATCAGTCATTTATATCGTACTTTTCAGCCTGCTTCTGACGGTTTTTGCAGCGGCCGGCTGCGGATCTGCCGGAAAAGAAACTTCTGTGGATAAGGAAAGTTCTCCGAAAGTGCAGACAGAGGACGGCGGGGAGTCTGACAGGGAGACTACCCCGGAGGATGAGACAGAGAAGATTTCTCCGGAGAGTGAGGAAAGACAGATTGAAACGATTCTGGAAGGTATGAGTCTGGAAGACAAGGTGGCGCAGCTTTTTGTGGTCACGCCGGAAAAACTGACCGGGATGGATCTGGTCACGCAGGCAGGCGACATGACGCAGGAAGCAATCAACGGGCTGCCTGTCGCAGGACTTGTCTATATGGATGCCAATATAGTGGATGCGCAGCAGGTTACGCAGATGCTGGAAAATGTTCAGCAGTTCAGCATGGACCGGGTCGGGCTGCCTTTGTTCCTGTGTGTTGATGAGGAGGGCGGCACGGTTGCCCGCATCGCAAATAATGAGAATTTTGATGTCCCCTGGGTAGGAAACATGTCGGAGATCGGCGCGACAGGGGATTCCGATAATGCATACAGCGCTGGTGTGACAATCGGCACTTATCTGCGTGAACTGGGCTTTAATGTAGACTTTGCGCCTGTTGCAGATGTGCTGGGGTATGAAGGCTATGAGCTTCTGATGTACCGCAGTTTCGGAACGGATGCCGGGCTGGTAGCGGATATGACTTCGGCCCTTCGGCAGGGAATGGAGGAATCCGGAGTGCAGGCGGTCTACAAGCATTTCCCGGGACACGGCGCAGCGTCCGGAGACTCTCATGAGGGCTATGTACAGGTTGAAAAGACGATGGAGGAGCTCAGAAGCTGGGATCTGGTGCCTTTCCAAAGGGGAATCGATGATGGCCTGGGCTGGATCATGATCGGACACATTTCCCTGCCGTACGCGTCCTCAGACGGGCTGCCTGCCTCCCTTTCTCCGGAAATCGTGACGGGACTCCTTCGGAAGGAAATGGGATTTGACGGCATCGTGATTACCGATGCCATGAACATGGGGGCAATTGCAGAAAATTACAGCAGCGGGGATGCTGCTGTACTGGCGATTCAGGCAGGCGTGGATTTGATCCTGGAGCCTGCGGATCTTGACTCTGCTTATCAGGGGATACTGGATGCCGTCACGGACGGCAGACTCACGCAGGAGAGAATTGATGAGTCCCTGCGCAGGATCCTGCGGGCAAAACTGGAACTGCCGCAGTGACCTCTTCTTGACTCTTTTTCATTTAGGTTGTATAGTATCTTAAGATGCGCAGATTTTGCGCTTCAGACAGATTACTAATAATATGAGGAGTATGATAGTATCATGGATCTAAATGGAAAGCATGTGCTGGTTGTGGGCCTTGCCCGCAGCGGCATGGCGGCTGTCCGGCTTCTTTGCAAGCTTGGCGCGCAGGTTACTGTTTCTGAGTCAAAGGCCAGAGAGCAGATCACGGAGCTTCCGGTTCTGGAGGAGCTGGGAGTAGAGGTTTGCGATCAGAGTATGGCTGTTTTTGAGAGGGGCTACGATCTTTGCGTGAAAAATCCCGGCGTTCCTTACCGTGCACCTTTTATCTTAAAACTGGAAGAGCAGGGAATTCCTGTCATTACAGAGATCGAGCTGGCTTTTCAGGTCTGTCAGCCCCAGCATTTTGCGGCGATTACCGGCACCAATGGAAAGACCACCACGACCACTCTGGTCTATGAAATCTTGAAGAGGGCCTTTCCGGACAAGACGCATGTCTGCGGCAATATTGGCACGCCTCTGTGTGAGATTGCTCTGGAGGAGAACCTTCTGGAGGAGTCCGGCCATTATATTGCCCTGGAGATTTCCAATAAGCAGCTTGTTAATATCGACAAATTCCGTGCCGAGACGGCTGTTATTCTCAATCTGACACCGGATCATATCGATTTTGCCGGTACTCTGGAGAATTATTACATGTCCAAGACAGAAGTCTACCGCAATATGACAGAGAGCGATCTCTTTATTGTAAATGCGGATGATGAGGTTCTGGCAGAGTATCTGGAAAAGGTTCCGGTTCCCTGCCCGGTGCAGACATTCAGTCTGGATCGTGAGGACACGGATAACTTTATCAAAGACGGCATGATGTGGGTAGGCGGTGAACCTGTATTGCCTCTGGACGCCGTGCATATTCCTGGCAAGCACAATCTGCAGAATGTCATGGCAGCGATTTCTCTTTGCAAGTATTTTGGCGTGGCCAATGAGACCATCCGCGATGCGGTTTCTGCTTTCAAGGGCGTGGAGCACAGAATTGAGTTTGTCCGCGAGATTGATCATGTGAAATATTATAATGACAGTAAGGGAACCAATACCGATGCGACGGTCACGGCCCTTAAGGCATTTGACCACAACGTGATCCTGCTGATCGGCGGTTTTGAAAAAGGGCTTGCCATGGATGATGTCAAGGCTCATCTGGGATGCGTCAAGAAGGTAATCGGTTTCGGCGCCTGCGGCCCCAGACTGGTGCGTGAGACAGTGGGAGATGACGGAATTGTGGTAGAAACACTGGATGAGGCGGTAGCCGCTGCCAATGAGATTGCACTTCCGGGCGATACGATTCTGCTTTCTCCGACAACCAGCTCTTACGACCAGTACAGCTGCTTTGAAGAGCGCGGAGAGCATTTCAAGCGTATTGTAAATGCGCTGGAAGAGTAATACCCAGGCTCCGGCTAAGTGAGCTGGAAAATGATATTAAAGACAGAAGGTAAATATGGACAAAAATAGTTATATCGGCGTGTTTGATTCCGGAATCGGCGGCCTGACCGTCGCCAAGGAGATTATGGAAAACCTGCCGAATGAAAATATCGTTTATTTCGGGGACACGGCCCATGTGCCTTACGGGTCCCGTTCTAAGCGGCAGATCACCCAGTATGTGCTCAGCGATGTAAAGTTTCTGAGCCGCTTCGAGATCAAGGCTGTGGTGATTGCCTGCAATACAGCGGACTCCGTGGCTAGAGAGGCTGTGGAAGAAGCTTATCCCCAGCTGCCGGTTTTCGGTGTGGTAGCTCCTGCCTCCCGCATGGCTGCCGAGAAGAGTAAAAACGGCAGAATCGGTGTGATTGCGACCAAGGCCACGGTGGCCAGCAAGGCGTATGACCGTGCCATCGCAGCAATCGCTCCGGAGGCAGTGGTCCTGAGCAAGGCCTGCCCCCTCCTGGTTCCTCTGGTGGAAAACGGACGTTTTCAGCCGGGTGATCCTGTGACTCAGATGGTGATCCGGGAGTATCTGGAGCCTCTGGTTCAGGATGGAATCGACACCCTGATCCTGGGATGCACCCATTATCCGCTGCTCATGGATATCATCCGTGAATGCTATCCCGATCTGCAGCTGATCAGTTCCTCCGAGGCAGCGGCAGATACCCTGCGAAAGAGTCTGGAAAAGGATGACATGCTCAGCGACAACGAAGGCGGCCAGCACCGCTTCTTCGTCAGCGATGACGCAGCAGGTGTAGAAGATGTGGCCAGACTCTTCATGCGAAGAGAGCTAAACAGCAGCATTGAGCAGGTGACTGTAGAATAGAGTGAATTGTTAATAGGACTCAAAAAAGACTTCAGAACCGGAAAGGTGGTTCTGAAGTCTTTTTCATTATGCCTGCCGCCCTTTGATGGCTTCTTTGAGTGAAGTGATAAACCA
>CAMHFW010000014.1 GCA_946184675.1 uncultured Clostridia bacterium
TATCATTGCCTCTTCCTTTCATCTAGTCCGTTCCAGTCAGTTTTCACCATGCAGGCTGCGTCTTTACCAGACCTTTAATTCCTCTGAAAAAGAGACATGGCCGTTGCGGATCGCTTCGATCCGGAAACTGCAGGGAACAACGCTGTCGCCCCGGTAGACCGGTTCGCAGGAATAGGTGTCTGCCCCTCCCATGTAGACCATATCGTGAATAATCAGTTCATCGCGCGCCTTGAGCTTTGCGATCCGGGGTGTTGTAAATGTCCGGTTCTCCAGGTGTTCTCCCCCCTCATACTCCAGCGGGATGATATAGATCTTCTCCAGCTTTCCTTCCTGTACCAGAGCGATTGCTTTTTCATAGCTGGTCACATCCGAAAAATCGGGAAGCTGCACTTCTTTTTTTGGCTTTTTTCTGAAAAGGCCCATATCCCTGCCTCCTGCCGCATGATTTTTTCTATTATATCATCAAACAAGGTTCTTTGGAAGAAGCGCCTCGTAATTCAACCCGGCTGACTTTCACATCCCCCATATGCTGTGTCAGAAACGGACGGGCATAAGCGTCCAGTGCCTCTTCGATTCTCTGCATGACCTTGTCCATCATTGGGTCCCCCTTTCTTTTGCCTTTATAATTGCAAGAGCCGTGCCAAAAACAGGCGAAAAAAATCAAATCTGTAGAAAACTCGCTATTTCTGCCTGTTTCACGGGTTTAATAAAATCTATTCTATTTTCATCTCCATCTTTTGGGAATATAAAAAAAGAGACAGAGTAGAAAAATTTATACTTCAAAGTATATTTTTTTCTACTCTGTCTCCACACAGCAGTCTGCTGCTGCCGGTTATTTACTGTTTCTTTCCCGTCTGCAATCTCCCCTGCTGACTACTACCTTGTATCCCACGGATGCCATGCGGGCATCCAGACAATTTCTGCATTGGGCGGATTCGTCTCCCGTACAGATTTTATTGTCATAGAGCTCATATTTTTTCCGGACGCTGACAGGGGAAAGATTGGGCATAATGACATTGGCCCCTGCCAGGACTCCCTTTTCCCTGCCCAAAGGGTCAATGGTTCCCAGCGCTGTCGTGGCCGGCAAAAGTACAGTCGGACAGATCAGCCGCACGATAGACAACAGATAAAGCGTCATATCCAAAGTGCCGGCAGGCTGGTCGGCAAAAGGCGTTGCCGCATGCGGGATAAAGGGGCCCATCCCGCACATCTCCGGCTGAAATTCTTCTATAAACTTCAGATCCTCAGCCAGATGATGCAGGGTCTGATAAGGGGATCCGATCATCATACCGATCCCGACTGCAAACCCGGTCTCCCGCAGGTCACGTATACACTGCATGCGGTGGGCAAAAGACATTTCCGCTGGATGAAGCATACCGTAGTGGTCTGCATCCGCTGTCTCATGCCGCAGAAGGAAACGGTCCGCCCCGGCGTCATGATATTTCCGGTAACTCTCTTTTTCTTTTTCCCCGATGGAAAGGGTCACCGCGCAGTCCGGATACCTCTTTTTGATTTCTCTGACCAGACGGCAGATTCTCTCGTCTGTATAATAAGGGTCCTCCCCACTCTGCAGGACAAAGGTCCGGTAACCATAGGAATATCCGTCTCTGCAGCAGTCCAGAATTTCTTCCTCGCTTAACCGGTAACGCTCACAGTCCGTATTACCCCGTCTGATCCCGCAGTAACAGCAATTGTTTTTGCAGATATTGCTGAACTCAATCAGGCCGCGGACATAGACTTCTTTGCCGTAAACGGCATCTGCTGCTGCTCTGGCCTTCGGCGCAATATAAGCAATCCCCTCCCTGCTGCAGGCTGCGAGGACCTGCTCGTATTCTTTCGCAGAAAGGCAGTGCTCTCTCTCCAGTTTATCAATCAGCCGGCCTGCAGCGCTTCTGGCAAAGCTCTCATTTCTCTCATATATGCTTTCACAGATCATGTTCTGTCCCCCAGTCAGGAAGATGCATCAGGTCCGGAATCCGGTTCCTGTAGATTCTTCCTGAATACGCCTCGTGCGGCAGATCGATAAAATCCGCTCCCGCAGGGGCAAGTGCCCTGTACATCGGATCAGCTATCACCAGGTCCGCCTCTTCTATCTGCTTTACGATATCCTCTTCACTGTGCAGGAAAAGAATCTCATCTGCCATCAGCTCCTCCGGACTATCCAGAGGACAGATAACTCGCGGCAGAAAACCGTATTTCTCTGCAAAAGCCGCCGCGATTGAATAGGATGTAACGGCTTCACCGATGATATATGCCTTCTTTTCCGAATGATTGACATCACAATTACCGCTGCAAAGATTTACAGAGAATCCGCACTCAGCCGTCTTTTGCAGCTGGCTTGCAAGATTTTCTGCAAACCGGCTCTTCTCTCCTCCAAAGGAACAGGGAAGCCCGATTACATAGGGCGTTCCGAACCGCCTCTGCAGGACTTTCGCCGCCTTCAGGCCAACCGAAGAGACGACCAGATTGACATCTGCCTTCCCTGCTTCCGCGATTTCCTCTGCAGAGGATCCCATAGCCAGGCAGCTGATCATTTCAAATCCCCGGTCTGACAGAAATGCTTTCAGCGAAGAAAGACTGCTGCCTACAGAAAAATCCAGGGGAGTTACTCCAAGCAAGTTGATTCGAAGAGGATGCTCTTTTCCGCTTGCCGCGGCAGACCTTTCCTTTGCCAGAAGCCCTGTGACCAGGGCCAGCGCATTTCCCGCTCCATATACATATGAATGCATGCCATTGGTCGGAACATAGAAGGCAGGAATGCCTGTCTCCTCCTCAATCCGCATAGCTGCCGCCTCAAAATCCATGCCGGTCATGTAAGGGACCGGCGTGCGGACAAGTGCAATAAAGCGGGGCTTTAAGTCTCTCGCCGCCTCTTCGATATCTCTTATGAACTTTTCCTCATTTCCCATGAGGGCGTCCATTTCTTTGAGCCCCGATATGTAGATCAGGCTGTCCATATGGTACCAGCGCGGCTCATCATGGGTGTTATAGGTAGAATTACAGCCGGACGGATCGTGGATCACGACCATCCCGCCCAGCTCATAGAGCGCAGAACAGACGCCCGATACATCCGCCGTATATGTTGACATCCTAACTGCAGTCTGTTTCATCTTTCCCTCCTAAGGGCAGGCCAGGCTTGTCAGTCCCAGTCCTTTTCGCACGATATGGTCTTCTGTATCTTTCTCCTGCCTGCCGGCCTCCGCGATCATCCCGCAGAGCCTTACGATACCGTCAAAGCCGTGCAGGCCGCCGTTTTCTACCACATTCACGAAGTGTGATGTCCCTGTGAAATAAGCTGCTTTCTGTCCGATCGCGATGATCTTTTCCGGATATTCCCTCGGCATCAGCCTCATATCCGGATGCATGGTGGGATAGAGCTCCAGCTGCGGGTAATGTTCTTTCAGATAAAGGTAATCTTCCTTCTCCTCTTCCGAAAAGGCATCTGCATAGATCCTGACGACACGCAGGCCGTGATTCAGAAGCAGCCCTGCCAGGCCCAGAATCCGTGAAAAGGCCGCTGCGTCAATGGCAATCGCCGTATCACCGATTTCCTCCTTCAGCCTGCAAAGCGCCGCGTCTGCCTGCCCGCGAAGGGCTGCAAAATCCGGAACCGGAAGCCGCGCTGCCTGTGCAAGTCTTCTCAGCTGCTCTTCGATTTCCTCATAAGAGAAGCTGACCGGCATGTATAGGGCTGTCATCCCCAGCCGCCCGCTCAGCTGCTCACAGCCGCTCTTCCCAAGGGGATGGGTTGCGATACTGATTCCGGAAGCTGCCATCTGCCGGTATTCTCCGAAGGAGATGCCGTCCGCCAGATCCAGGATCTTATACCCGCCATCCATCAGCATCTGCATCATTTCGCTGGTCCGCGCAGTCGGCAGATCATTACCGATCAGATTGACCTGCTTTTCCCTGCGGGGCAGGGGCTTTAAGTACTTATACATACTGATGCGCAGTTTCTCCGAAGGGAATATGCCGTCTTTCTGGGCGATACAATCCATATAGCAGTCGATGATCATGATATCCGGATGCCTGCTGCGCAGTTCTGAGAAAATATAATCCAGATCCGTCCCCATGAACCGGTGCACGCAGACCGTAAAAAGAAGGACTGCTGTCGGCTTACAGGGAAGCTTCTGCAGGATATCATCTACCCCTTCTATAATCAGCTCTTCCATCCGGCCGTTCCACAGATCTTCCTCCATGATCTCAATATGTGAGAAACGGTCTGCCGCTCCCATCTCCGCTGCTGTCAGAACAACGCCCCGGTTGCAGTTGCCCGCGCAGACATAAATCTGATGGGCGCCTTCGATCAGCATGCCGGTATGCACGATATTCCAGGTCCCGTGCGCGGGAGGCCCGTATTCCAGCACCTGCGGGAACGGCAGGGGCCATCCGGCCTCACCCATCCGGGTCCGGGCCGAATCCAGATTTACCTTTCCGTGGATCATTTTTAACATGACGCCAGAATCTCCTCCGCAAGCTTTCTGTACTGGGCAGCCATCCGGCTGTCCGGGAATGCCTCTGTCACCGTCATCCGCATCTCCTCTGCCTCCGTGACCAGATCACTTCGGTCCAGGCATCCTACGATGCGGGAATGAATATCACCGGCCAGCTCCTGCACCTTTTCCTCTTCATTTTTTACATTTCTCCGGTTGAGGATCAGGCCTCCCAGCTGCGCATAGCCGCGTTTCTGGAAGTTTTCAACCGCCACGGCAATATTGGCTGCCGCGTGGATGGACATGTTTTCTCCGGAAGTCAGGATAAAGACCTTATCTGCATAACCGCCCCGCATAGGCATGGAAAAACCGCCGCAGACCACATCTCCCAAAACATCGTAAAGGATGACATCAGGCCGGTAAACCTCCAGGGCTCCTTTTTCCTTCAGCTTTTCCAATGCCGAAATGATACCGCGTCCCGCACAGCCAAGTCCAGGGACCGGACCGCCTGCTTCTACGCAGAGGACTCCGGCGCAGCCTTCCCGGACCATATCTTCCAGAAGGACATCGTTTCCTTTTGTCCTGACCAGATCCAGCACGGTATCCATGGCTTCTCCATGACGGAGCAAAGCGGTGGAGTCCGCCTTTGGGTCACAGCCGATCTGCATGACTTTCCATCCCTGCTGTGCCAGAATCACTGCAATATTGGAGACGGTCGTGGACTTTCCGATCCCGCCCTTGCCATAAAATGCTATCTGTTTCATCTGAAAATGGACCTCCTGTCAAAAGGTATCTGCCGATCAGCAGATTCTCGGAAGAAGCTCTCCTGTCGGTCTGGAAAGAATCGTTTCCGTTCCCAGTTCTGTCACCATGGTCACACGGCCCGGCATATCGCCTGTCACTTCACCGATTATTGCTGCATCCTGTGAATAAGGACACTGTTTCAGGACATCTACCAGCTCCTGCGCATGCTCCTTAGGAGCGATGATGACCAGTCTGCCCTCACAGGCCAGATACAGAGGCTCCAAGCCCAGCATACCGCAGACACCCTTTACAGAATCCTGTACGGGAATATCCTCTGCAAAGAGGCGGATTCCTGCCCCGCTCTGCTCAGCAACCTCATATAAAACAGTACCCACGCCGCCTCTGGTGGCATCTCGGATTACATGAATGTCCTGCGTGGCATCTGTCATCGCCTTCACTGTGCCCCACAGAGGCGCGCAGTCGCTGGTCACCTGTGCATCGATTCCGAACTCATCTCTGGCCAGAAGGATGGTGCAGCCGTGTCTGCCGATATCACCGCTTACAATCACGGCATCGCCGGGCTTTGCAAAAGCGCCGGAGGTTGATACGCCGTCACGGATCCGGCCGATTCCGGCTGTTGTTATAAAGAGGCCGTCCACCTGGCCCTTGCCGGCAACCTTGGTGTCTCCGGCTACGATCTTCACACCTGCTTCCGCTGCCGTCTTCTCCATAGAGGCAGCCACTTCCTCCAGCTTGTCCATCGGGAATCCCTCCTCTATGACAAAAGCACAGGTCAGATAGAGGGGCTCCGCCCCCATGCAGGCCAGATCATTGACGGTCCCGCAGATGCTCAGTTTGCCGATATTTCCTCCGGGGAAAAATGCAGGGGATACAATAAATCCATCTGTAGAAAAAGCCATTTTCCCGGCTTCTACCGGAAATACCGCTGCGTCATCCGCTGTAAAAAGCGGATTGGAAAAATGTGCCTTAAATACTTTATCAATCAGCTCTGCTGTCTGTTTACCGCCGGCGCCGTGCGCCAGACTTACCCTGTCATTCATTTGATCACGCCTCCATACTGATAATATGCCGAACATGCGCCTTCTCCCGAAACCATACAGGCCCCGATCGGGTGCTCCGGCGTACAGCCTTTTCCAAATACCTTACAGTCCACCGGTCTGCATTTTCCCTGCAGAACTTCGCCGCAGCGGCAGAGGGGACTTGTTTTTCCTTCCATTTTCGGAATCGCATACCTGCGGTAAGCGTCAAATGACGCGTACTCTTCTTTCAGGCGGAGTCCGGAACCGGGAATCTCCCCCAGCCCTCTCCAGATGGTATCGCAGGGCTCCAGATACTTGTCTGTCAGAGCCTGCGCCGCTGGACTGCCCTCATCCTTTACCACGCGGGGATAGGCATTGACAAAGAAAGGCTTTCCTTCTTTGAATTTGCTGAGTGCAATGGCGATGGCTGTCACGATCTCAGCCGCCGTAAAGCCGGTCACCACGCCGCTGATTCCCTGCCGGCAGAGCTGCTGACAGACAGCGTTTCCCGCGATGGCATTGACATGGCCGGGGTACAGGAAGATATCCGCGCTTCCCTGAAGCATCTTATAAGCCTCCGGCATGGTCTTGTTGGCCGTCAGCAACGAGAAATTGCTGATTTTCTCCCTCTCTGCCTGCTCCAGTGCAAGACAGGAGGACGGCGTTGTTGTCTCAAATCCCACAGAGAGAAATACCACGTCCTCTTCCGGATGTTCTTTGGCATATGTGCAGGCATCCTGAGGGGAATAGACCACCTCCACCTTTGCGCCTTTGCCGCGCGCGGATGCCAGACTGTCTCTGGAACCGGGCACACGCACCAGATCGCCAAAGGTCGTGATGGTTACCTGTTTTTCCAGTGCCAGCCAGACAGCTGCGTCAATAAAGTCCGGCGGGGTCACACAGACAGGGCAGCCCGGCCCGGAGATCAGTGTCACCTGCTCCGGCAGGATCCCCCGCACGCCTAAGCGGAATAGCTCATGTGTATGCGTACCGCAGACTTCCATGATGCGGACCGGCGGTCCGTCATAGCTGCGGATCATCGAAATAGCCTGTTTTTTTGCGTCTCCCATATTGATTCTTTCGGCCGGCTTGCTCACAGCAGCGCGTCAAGCAG
Organism: uncultured Clostridia bacterium; assembly: GCA_946184675.1. Lineage (GTDB taxonomy): Bacteria > Bacillota > Clostridia > Lachnospirales > Lachnospiraceae > UBA2912. The sequence goes on from CAMHFW010000014.1 coordinate 7,332, forward strand.
TCCGGCTGTCTCCTCCTCATCATCACTTCCGATTTTCGCGATTGCTGTTCCGGCATGGATCATCACATAATCACCCGGCTCCAGATCCTCCAGCAGCTGCGCTGAAATCTCTTTCTGCGCGCCGGATGCGTCCACAACCGCGCGGCCATCCTTCACATTAACAACTCTTGCAGGAAGTCCTACACACATCTTTTTATCCCCCTTATCATGATTTCGTATACACAATAATAATCAATCTATATCATTCTCTAAAGCTTTTTTCTTCAGATAGCGCATCCCGGCAGCTGCCTGCCCCAGCGCGATTCCGCCGTCATTGGGCGGCACCAGCTGGTGGATCAGCACTGTAAATCCGTCTTTTTCCAGCTGCCTTACTGTCTTATCCAGCAAAAGGCGGTTCTGAAAAACGCCGCCGCTGAGGGCTGCCGCACCCAGACCGCTCTCTTCCCGGATCTGCCTGCAGCCTGCAACAATCATCTGCGCCAGCCCTGCATGGAAGGCGCTCGCCAGCATTCCGGGATCGCTTCCCGCCAGGCGCTCCTCCGCCAGCCAGGCAAACAATCTGTCCGTCGGCAGGATCCATCTGCCATCTTCCTCTTCCTTCTCCAGACACAGCCGGGAAGTCTCCCTGTCATCCGGATGTTCTTCTTCCCATTTCTCTGCCGCAAACTGCAGAGAAGTTGCCGCTTCTCCTTCAAAGGTAGAATGAAGACAGATGCCCAGCAGGGCGCTGACTGCGTCAAAGAGCCTGCCTGCGCTTGTTGACAGCACCGTATTGATTTTTTTATTCTGCATGACACGCTGGACGGCTGCTGTTTTTTCATCACAGAGGCCAAGTGCGCGGATCCTGTCAGCCGCCTCATCCCCGTACAGGGACCAGAGCATGGAGACGGCAATCCGCCAGCCCTCTCTTGCGGAGGCGTCACCGCCCACCTGCCAGAAAGGCCGGATGCTGCCCTTTCTCTCAAACCCGTCCTCATCCGCGATCATAAGTTCTCCGCCCCAGATCGTGGCATCCGTGCCGTAGCCGGTACCGTCAAAGGATACTCCAATCACCTTTTCATGCCTATCATTCTCTGCCATGCAGGAGAGAATATGGGCATAATGGTGCTGGACTTCCAGGAGGGGAAGCCCCTCTGCCTCAGCAATCTCCTGCGCGGCCTCCCGGCTGTGATAACCCGGATGCATATCACACACCACCAGCTGCGGTCTGGTCTCCAGAAGCTCTTCCATGCGGGTCACCGATTCCCGCAGAGCCATTCCTGTCCGGACATCCTCCATGTCGCCGATATAGGGCGACAGGTAGAGCAGCTGGTTTCTTCCTATACAGAATGTATTCTTCAGTTCTCCGCCGATGGCAAGCACGCTGCCCTCCTGAGAAGCGCTGCTCATGACCGGCAGCGGAGCGTAACCGCGTGAGCGACGGATCATATAAGGCCGGTCTCTGTAAAAATCCATCACCGTATCATCTGCCCGGATCCGGATCAGACGGTCATGGGAAAGCATCACGTCGCAGAGGCCGGAAAGCTCTCTGACCGCATCCGCGTCATCCCTGCAGATGGGGGCGCCGGAAGTATTGGCGCTGGTCATCACCAGACAGTCTGAGACGACCGCCGGATCCCCCGGATAATCAAAGAGCAATAGCTGTACAGGCGCATAGGGAAGCATGACGCCGACATAAGGATTGCCTGGCGCGCAGGCATCACAGACATGACTGCCCGGCTTCTTTTTCAGCAGGACAATCGGTTTCTGATGGCCTGTCAGAACTGCCCGCTGGGCCTCACTGACATAGCATTCCCGCTCCACGGTATCCATATCCCGCATCATAACTGCAAAAGGCTTGACCGGGCGGCGTTTCCTTTTTCGCAGAAGCATGACTGCATCCTGACTGGTTGCGTCGCAGCAGAGATGAAATCCGCCAATGCCTTTTACCGCGGCGATGCCTCCCTGCTCAATGGTCCTGCGGGTCACACGGATGGCCTCCCGGGACCGCTGCTCCCTGCCGATCAGATAGACCTGCGGTCCGCAGTCATTGCAGCAGACCGGCTGGGCATCGTAGCGGCGGCTGGCCGGACTGGTATACTCCTCCCGGCAAGTGGGACACATGGGGAAATCTGCCATGCTGGTCCTCACCCTGTCATAGGGCATGCCATCTAAGATGGTCAGCCTGGGGCCGCAGCAGGTACAGTTGATAAATGGATGCAGGTACCTGCGGTCCCGGGGATCATACATCTCTTTTTTACATTTTTCACAGATGGCAATATCCGGTGATACAAAAATCTCCCCTTCCTCCTTGCCGCTCTCTATGATCCGGAAATCAGGAAAATGCTGATACCTTGCATCCTCCTGGCTGATTTCTTCCCGGTCTGCCTTTAAGATGACAGCCCGCTCCGGGGGCGATTGCAGAACCAGGCGGGCAAACTCCTCTACCCGGTCCGGACTGCCCTGGGCAAATATCTCCACATAAGGGCCGACATTGCTCACGCTCCCGCGCACCCCTGCGCTGGAGGCATGGCGGTCAACGCTTGGCCGGAAGCCTACGCCCTGCACGATGCCGTAGACCCTCATGCATATGGTCATTTCTCTCATACTCGTCACCTGCCGTCAGCCTGATACTGCAAAATGCGTAAGCGGAACGAATCTTCCGCCGTAATCCGGCACTGCTCTCATGAAGAGGGGATCCGCGATGATCAGATCATATCCGCCTTCCCGCACAAGCTCTGTCCAGTCATCCTCTTCCTGCAGCTGCAGATCTCCCTCCTGCATACAGGCGGGATCCATCATAAACCAGGAAGCAGCCGTGACCCTGGCGCTTTCCGCGCCGGCCCGCTCTCTCCTCCTGCTGATTTCATCCCGCAGGCTGCAGGCCAGGATCTGCTGGTGCACGATCAGAATCCTTTCGTTTTCCCTGCGCAGAGCCTCCTGCAGGATCTTCTCCCGTTCTGGAATCAGTTCCATGGGATACGCCGCTGTAAAAGGCGTCCCAAAGCGGTCCTTCAGATAGCGGGCTGCAGCCAGGCCGGACGGCGACAATACAATATTATGCTCTGCCTGCCCCGCCCGGCGGATCTCATCCAGATCTCCACCCAGCCCATAGGCCAGATACTCTTCTGCCGCGGGGAACTGCCCCTGCCGGGACGCGCCGGTGCAGGCTCTGATAAGCTCCTGCCTGCCGATCCTTCCCAGATCCATAGGCGCCGCCCCGATCAGACCTGTCAGCCCCTTTTGGGGCCCCTGACTATCTTCGGCAAAAGTCCGGAAGAGTTCCAGAAAAGCTTCTCCGGCGCCGTCATCATAGAGCCTGGTACCGTCACAGGCAGCGGCCATCACCGGCAGCCCGGTCTTTTTCCCGATCATCCTCTTTAAGGCCTGATAATCCGTCCCGATCACTGCAGGAACCGGCGTCCCAATGATGGCAACAAAATTGCTTTCGATTTTTCTGCTGACATCGGCAATCTTGGCCACCAGCTTATCATCCCGGCCCAGAATGGCATCCATATCACGCAATCCGGCACTGAAAATAGCACTTCGGGAAGAAAACCAGCGGGGTTCGTCAAAGCCGCAGATATTGCCTGCGCATCCGCCGGCATCCACGATCACGGTCAGGCCGCCGAGCTCACAAAATACACCTGCTGCTCCGGACTGGTCCGGGGCAAAGGGAGGAATAAAAAGTCTGAGTCCTTTCACCTTGCCTGTCCCTCCTTCTCCGCCGCCCTGCGGCAGGCCTCAAAGAAATGTCTGACGCCTGCGTATCCGAATGGCTGCACATCATCACTCCACTCCACAGGAATGGCTTCCGGATGGTAATAGACAGCATCTTTCCCGATGGTAAAATCTGCCGGCAGATCACTGCTGTCATAATAAATCATGGTCGGCTCCAGATTGGAGCAGATCCGGGTCTGCGGGCTGATCTGCGCAATCTTCCGCAGATAGACAAAATCTTCTTCCGTGATATTAGCAAAAATCTCGCTTACCCTGAGTCCTGCCCGCAAAAGGGTCAGAGACAGTTCAAAGGCGTTGGCATTGCAGCCCTCCCCGACAGCAAAAACAGCCCCCGGAAAATCCTCTGCAAAGCTGCGGATGACCTCCTCGGCCGCCTCCCGCTCTGCCGTATCATCACAGGTCTGGCCCAGGGAAGCGGCAAACAGCTGATACTGGCGGCTGATCTTGTCCGTCTGATACAGCCTTTTCAGCTCAATATAAGGGATTCCGAGCCTTTTTCGCAGATCTTCTGCAGCCGGGAGCGCCTCCGGATGCAGGACCAGGTTGAAATTGGCCCGGGCCATTTCCAGATACTCCTCATAGGTCTGCAGGCGGGAAATCTCATTGATCCTGCGGATCCCGAAGCTGCGCAGGATATCATATAATTCACAATCATCCTCAAGCGGTGCAAAGTGCCCCAGAATATTGACGGTTCTGCTGCTGCGCTTTGCCGGCTGCAGCAGGGAATAGATGGACTGTCGTACATGCACCATGGGGGGCCTTCTCCCCTCCCTGGTCAGGGCGTACATATAACAGGGCAGAACCGGGATGCCTACGCAGGCCGAAGCCTTGCGGCAGACCCTTTCCATATCTGTTCCCAGCAGGGCATCCACACAGGTGATGCAGATCATGATCACGCTGGGCTTCTTGCGCAGGCAGTCATAGACTGCTTGTACGGCATCCGGAATGGCCTTCAGATGCCTGCCGGTCACGATATCTGTCTGATCCTGCAAAAGATAGAAGAAACGTTCACTGTATCCACCCAGTTCACTTAAAATCGCGGTATTTCTCCCGCAGCATCCGGGGGAGACCAGAAGCATGACAGAACCCGGAATGGCCAGGCCTGCCCGCTTTACGCCAAAGCCCTGGGCGCCGGGGGAATTGTAAGCCAGTGTCGCCGGCGAGGAATAGATCAAATGTCTGGAGGAAACCAGTTCATCCGGAAGTGCCTGCCAGCCGGCAGCGGCAAGATCTGCCGCTGTGATATAAAAAGCCTCTTTTTTCCCTGTCATGCCTTCTCCTCCACACACTCTTCCAGCAGATGACGGGCCAGCTGCAGGAAGCATTCACTGACAGCCGCCTCCGGCATCCCTTCGATCACAGTCTGTCCCCTGTCCTCGCAGGTATTGATCTCCTGACTGCGGGGGATCTCACCCACCACGCGCAGACCGCGCTCTTTGGCAAAAGCCTCCACTTTCTCCGTCTCATTCTCGATATTCCTGTGATTGAGAACGATGCCGTGCACAGATGCATAGCTCCGGTCCTCAAAATTCTTCACGGCAGTATAGATGTTATTGGCTGCATACAGGGCCATCTTTTCCCCGGAAGTCACAATCAGGACATGATCGGCGTACCCCTCCCGGATGGGAGCTGCAAAACCGCCGCACACCACATCACCCAGGACGTCATAGAGGACCACATCCGGCTGCACCTGCTCAAAGAGTTCCAGATCCTCCAGCAGACTGAAGGTCGTGATGATTCCGCGGCCGGCACAGCCAAGTCCCGGTGTGGGGCCTCCGGTCTCGATACAGACTACGCCGCCGAAACCGGTACGGGAGATCTCTTCCATGCTTTCCGGTTCCCTGTCATATTCACGCATAAAATTCATCACGGGCATGGGCGGCTCTCCCCCGGTCAGATTGAATGTGGAATCCGCCTTGGGATCACAGCCGATCTGGATCACCTTTTTCCCAAGCACCGCAAAGGCCGCTGCCAGATTGCTCGTGACCGTTGATTTGCCGATTCCGCCTTTTCCGTAAACTGCTATCTTTAACACTGATGCGATCCTCCTGTGTAAACCGGACAGCATAAAAATAAGCCCTCTGCTGCTCCGGAATCATTATCCTGCAAGGCCGCGCGGGAACAGGTAATGAATCCATCACAGTCAGATGGCTGCAACAGACCGATATCTACCAACAATTCCCGCTCGGTTCTCCTCACTGTCAAAGCTGATTTTACTATTATATTTGCATTCCTGACAGATACGGTTCTCTTCCGGTTCAGCTTTTGCTTCCCGTCAGAGCAGACACATCTTATCGGAATGCATCTGGTTTTGTTATTATACTATAATTCCTGCATATAATCTAGTACCAGATTGACTTTTCCCGTGCAGACCACATCATGCGACCAGCTCCGTTTTTTATTATTTTTACAAAGAATACCACCATTTTTTATGCATTTTTACGAATTGACCGCAGCTTGTCAAAAACAGTAAACTCATAGAATATAACGAAACTGATCTCGCAGCAAAAGCTGTTTTGCTGAAAGGAGTACTTTCCATGAATATGAATCAGACACCTTCTTCTGAGCGCGTCCATATCGCCTTTTTCGGCAAACGCAACGCCGGCAAGTCCAGCGTGATGAATGCCGTGACCGGGCAGGATCTTGCCGTTGTTTCCGATGTAAAGGGAACGACTACCGATCCGGTCAGCAAGGCGATGGAACTGCTGCCCCTGGGTCCTGTCGTAATGATCGATACCCCGGGTATAGATGACGCCGGCGAGCTAGGTGCTCTGCGTGTGCGCAAGTCTTATCAGACGCTGAATAAAACCGACGCCGCTGTTCTGGTAATCGACGCTGGCCAGGGACCTTCCGCGGAAGACCTGGCCCTGATCGGCAGAATCCGGGACAAGTCTATCCCCTTCCTGATCGTTTTTAACAAATCGGATCTGCCCCATGACAGCGCCGCCTGCCGCAAGGCACTTCCCGCAGATATTGACACAGCGAATATTCTTTTCGTCAGCGCTGCCTGCAGGGAGGGTATTACAGAGCTCAAAGAACGCCTTGCCATTATTGCTGCTCCGCAGGAAAACCAGAAACGCATCATCGCAGATAAACTTCAGCCCGGAGATCTCGCCGTTCTGGTTGTTCCCATTGACAAAGCGGCGCCTAAGGGCCGTCTGATCCTGCCGCAGCAGCAGACCATCCGCGACATTCTGGATGCTGACGCCATCAGTATCGTGACAAAAGAAGACCGGCTATCAGAGACCCTTACCTCTCTGGGCAAAAAGCCAGCCCTTGTGATCACAGACAGTCAGGTCTTCGGCCAGGTCGCAAAGCAGACTCCGGATGATATCCTGCTGACTTCCTTTTCCATTCTTTTTGCGCGCTATAAAGGCAGTCTGGCTGATACGGTCCGCGGAGCTGCGGCACTTGACCATCTGCAGGACGGGGATACCGTCCTGATCAGCGAGGGCTGTACCCACCACCGCCAGTGCAATGATATCGGAACCGTCAAACTTCCGGGATGGATCTCAGATTATACCGGCAAAAAGCTTCAATTTGCCTTTACATCCGGCACAGAATTTCCGGATGATCTGTCTCCCTACAGCCTCATCGTTCATTGCGGCGGCTGCATGCTCAATGAACGTGAGATGCTCTACCGGATCAAATGCGCGGGAGACCAGAATGTTCCCATTACCAATTACGGCATTCTGATCTCCTACATACACGGCATATTAAAAAGAAGCACAGCGATCTTCCCTGAGATCACTGCACTTCTTCCTTAATGCATTCTTTATCTGGACAGTTTTTTCCGAATCAGGCCGATCAGATCAGTCTTTTTGGCCTGACCGGACGGAATCTGTCTGAGGGCTGAAAAATGTCTCTGCACCATCATGACCGTATAGACCAGTCCCAAAATGCCTGCCTCGATCCCGAAAAGGGGAAAGGCAATCATTGTGAAGACTGCCGGAATGACTACGCCGCCGATGCTGAGGTAGCCGGTAAAGACCACAGCGAGCGCGCCGGCAATATCTGACAGCAGCCCCCATGGAATGGAAAAGAGAGGGAGGGCCATGCAGGTAACTGCAACACCCTTACCGCCCTTCCATTTTCTCCAGAAGGGGAAATTATGTCCGATCGCCGCGCCGAGTCCTGCATACAAAGCCGCGATCCGTCCGATCGCGCTGCCCGCAAGTCCCAGCGACAGCAGGCAGGCCGCCGCAGTCTTTGCCAGATCTCCGGTCAGCACAGCTATGCCGGCTTTAAAGCCTAACGCTGCCATGATATTTGCCATACCGGGATTGCCGGTCTCGCCTACATGGGCGGCCGACTTTCCGGTATATTTTTTTGCCACGATATCACCTGTGAGGATGCATCCCAAAGCGTATCCGATCAGCAGGCACAGCAGGCGATATCCGATCTGTCTTCCCATTTTCATAGCTTAATTGCCATTTTCCGCGCTTCCATTATCGGGAGTCGGTTCCGGCTCAGGCTCAGGTTCCGGTGCTTCTGTCACAGGAGCAGGCGCCTCTGTCACAGGTTCCGGTGCTTCTGTCACAGGAGCAGGTGCTTCCGTCACAGGAGCAGGTGCCTCAGTCGGCTTAGGAGCCTCTGTTGCCTTAGTAGCTTCTGTTGCCTTAGTGGCTTCTGTTGCCTTGGTAGCCTCAGTTGCCTTTGTCGCCTTAGTTGCCTTGGTCTCCTTCTTCTCGGTCTCCTTCTCGGTCTCTTCTTCGGCTTCTTTCTTCTTGGTCTCCTTATTATCCTCGGAGACTACCTCAACATGCTGTCCTTCTACATACTGCACGCCGCCGTAAACAATTACATAATAGCCAATGTCAGCATGTTCGTAAACATAGGCCGCATTGTCATAAGGCATATTGATACAGCCGTGAGATCCGTCATACAGATAATCATCGCCGCCGAACTGCCAGCGCCAGGAAGCGTCATGCATACCGATGGATCCGGTGAAAGGCATCCAGAAGGTAACCGGAGATTCATATCCGGGTCCCTTTAAAGTCACATTGGTCTCCATACTGTAGATCTGGAAAACACCGGTCGGGGTCATATGAGTCAGATATACACTTCCGGATACGATATCAGAAGTCATCTGCAGTTCCCCGCCCTGATAGAAGTAGAGCACCTGATTGTTCAGGTCGATCTCGATATAATTTCCGCCGAAGTCAGAAGAAACATCTCCGTCAGCCTGCGCATAGGGAACATCTCTTTCTCCTCCCTTGAGTGTTGCAAAGCAGTCAAGAATGTCATTAAAGAGAGCTGTTCCGTCTATGGTCTCTCCTTCTGCCGGTACATCCAGTTCGATGATGTCGCCGCCGGTAGTCTCGAAATCCAGCAGACGGGTGCCGTTATTGTGATCTTTCACATATTTATTGACAAGTTCCTGCACGCGGTCTTTATTGATCTGCACTTCTCCGTTCTCATCCAGATAAACGATTTCTGAGATGAACTTCTTGTCAATAGTCTCTGTCTCATCATCTGAGAATGTGTAAGAAATCTTCAGATCAAGGTAAGAATTTGCCTTTTTCAGTACCTCCATACCCTTTTCCGAGTCCGAAGTCACCGCAGGCTTCAGATTCAGATCTCTGGCATCGATCTTCGCCGTCAGGCTTTCTGCAGCGGCACGGACCGCCTTTGTCACAGCGTCGATATCCAAAGCGCTGCCTGGCTTTCCGTCTGTCAGGACAAATTTGGAGGCATCCCCGTCATAGGTCAGCTTGGAAGGCGTAGGAAGTGCATCCTTGGCAGTAAGATCAAAGGCAGGGTCCGCTGAGAGGGTATTTCTGACAGCTTCCTCATCACAGGTAAAGAGGGTATCCGACTTCAGCGCAAGCGCCTCCTCTGCCGTCTCCTTGTAGGGAACCGCATTCTGCGCATCCTTCATGCCCTGAAGATCTGCTTCACTGCTCAGAGCATGCTTCAGGTCCGCAGCCGACAACGTCACTGTTCCGTCCTGTAATACCACATCCAACTTATAATCTGCTGACATGGAAGATAGCTTCTCGCCAGCCTCCTGTGCACTCAGTCCGGAAATATCGATACCGTTCAGTGTCGTTCCGGGATAGAATACATCCTCATATTTACTCCCGCCGTTGGCAAAGGCCTTAGCGGCAACTACGGCAATGATCACAGCCAGCACCGCAATTGCCGCAATGATCACGCCTTTGATTCCCTTACTCTTGCTCATGAAAACTCCTCTTTCGTAAATAAAATGTTTTTCTTATTTTGCAGTGATATATCCCTGTGCTGTCAGAAGCTCCGCACAAAGGACTGCACCTCCTGCCGCACCACGCAATGTATTGTGGGCAAGTCCTACAAACTTGTAATCAAAAAGGGTATCCTCTCTGATCCGGCCGATTGACACGCCCATGCCATGCTCGTAATTGACATCCAGGGCTACCTGGGGACGATTATCCTCTTCCAGATACTGAATGAACTGCTTAGGGGCGCTGGGCAATTCAAGTTCCTGCGGCAGTCCCCTGAAGTCACGCAGAGCCTGAATCAGCTCCTCCCTGGTCGGCTTCTCTTCAAACTTTACAAATACAGCAGCTGTATGCCCGTTCAGAACCGGCACACGGATACACTGCGCTGTGATCAGAGGTTCGCTTGCAGGAACGATCTCATCGCCTTCGATCCTGCCCCAGATCTTGAGGGGCTCTTTCTCAGACTTTTCTTCCTCGCCGCCGATGTAAGGGATGATATTTCCATTCATCTCAGGCCAGTCGCGGAAGGTCTTTCCTGCACCGGAGATTGCCTGATAGGTGCATACTACAGCCTGCACAGGTTTCCACTTCTTCCATGCGGTCAGCGCAGGAGCGTATCCCTGAATGGAGCAGTTGGGTTTTACAGCAATAAAGCCGCGCTTTGTTCCCAGACGTTTTTTCTGGCTCTCAATAATGGCAAAATGCTCCGGATTGATTTCCGGAACAACCATAGGCACATCCGGCGTCCATCTGTGCGCGCTGTTATTGGACACAACCGGAGTCTCGTGCTTTGCATACTCCTCCTCGATGGCACGAATCTCATCCTTGGACATATCTACCGCACTGAATACAAAATCTACGTCCTTGCAGACATCATCGATATCCTGCACATTGCGGACGATGATATCCTTTACCGCCTCCGGCATGGGAACATCCAGTTTCCATCTGCCGCCAACGGCATCCTCGTATCTCTGTCCTGCTGACCTTGCGCTTGCAGCCAGTACCTTCACCTCATACCAGGGATGCTGATCCAGCAGTGTAATAAATCTCTGTCCAACCATTCCTGTCGCGCCAATCACGCCGACTCTTAACTTCTTTTCCATTGTGAAACCTCCATTTTCCCCTTTTTGATACCTTCTTCAGAAATCTTCAATGCATGTCGTCAAATCCGTCCATATCACCAATATCATGAGCGAAGGTGTCTCCGCCTGTCATGGCATCGTATCCGGCTGTACCGAACATCTCACGGCCAACCATCCTCTTCTCCTCGCGGATTTTCTCTACCAGACGGCTCAGTCTCCTGCGAACCTCGTCCGCATTTTTAATGTTGAACAGATCCAAGTGGGAGTCTGTCTTGTCAGCAGAATAAACATGAATGGTTCCGACACCGAAGATCTTCTGTCCCAGTGTCCGGGTCATCTTGATGTCCAGAATCCTGTACAAGAGCACCTCGTCTACCGTAGTTGTCAGAAGTCCTTTGGATACTGTAAGCCGTTCTGTATCAAACTGGTATTTGGTAAAGCTGATAGGCATTCCCAAAATACGCTTTCGATCCTGCCAGAGCGGCTCGTCATCATACTTGTTTTTCGCCATGTTCTCCGCCTCCTTTACGAATACAACATGCATTTTTCTTTTCTATTTTATATAGTATATTTTTTAAGATTCCCGATGTCAAGGAAAGAAGTGAACAATCCTACCCTGCGTTCGTGAAAAAAACAAGAAAAACGTAACAATTCTGAAAAAAGAGGTTTGTAATTTCCGCGTCATGTGTTACAATAAACCAAATGACTTTATATGTAAGTTTAATATCGCAGAAAGGTGGTAATTTGAGATGAAAAAATTTTTCAAGATATTGAGCGGCGCCGCTGCCCTTGCAGCCGGAATCGGAACCATCCTCTATCTGGTAAAGGATAAAAAGGACCGCGAAGGTCTCGCCGAGGATTTTGATGACGAGTTCGATGATGACTTTGATGAGTTTGAAGAGGACGCTCCCAGAGACTATGTAGATATTAAGGCCGCTGCCGAAGAAGCAGCTGAAAAGGTCGAAGAAGCAGCCGCTGATGCTGCTGACAAGGCTGAAGAGATCAAGGAAGCCGCAGAAGAAAAGGCTGAAGAGATCATTGACGCCGTTGCCGACAAGGCTGAGGAGATCAAGGAAGCCGCAGAAGAAAAGGCTGAAGAAATCGCCGACGCTGCAGCTGACAAGGTCGAGGAAATCGCTGATGCTGCCAAGGAAGCAGCTGAGGAGATTAAGGATTGATAAAACTGCTGCCCGCAGCATTTTTATATTTTTGTAATTGTCCGGGCCGACATGCCAGACGATTACTAGTTTTTTAGTGTTTTTTTAAAGGAGAATGTAGCATGAGTACTGAAGAAAAAGTGTTAGAAGCAGTTTCCGCAGAGACAGCAGAAACCCCTGCCCCCCAGACTGAAGAGCCCGCAGCTGAGCCTGTACAGGAGAAGGCTGCGAAGAGACAGCCCAGAAGACCTCACAAGACTGTTGACAAGGCAGTTTGGGACAAGCTGAAAGAGCAGATGGAAGAGGGCGAGATCCTCACCGTTAAGGTTAATTCTGCAGTTAAGGCCGGCGTTACCGCTATGGTAGAAGGCGTTCGCGGATTCATCCCTGCTTCTTTATTATCCGTCGACTATGTTGAGAACTTAGACGAGTGGGTTAATAAATCTGTTGATGTTAAGGTAATCAAGGTTGAGCCTGAAGAGAACCGTCTCGTTCTCTCCGGCAAGGCTGTTGAGCAGGAGAAGAAGTCTGCCAGATTCGACAGTCTTTCCGTTGGTGAGATCTTTGAAGGTCTTGTAGAGCGCATCGTTCCCTTCGGCGTATTCGTTAAGTTCAACGACGGCCTTTCCGGTCTGGTTCACATTTCCCAGATCGCTGCAAGACGTGTTGAGAAGCCGGAAGATGTTGTTGCCGTTGGCGACACTGTCAAGGTTAAAGTCATCAGCAAGAAGGATGGTAAGATCGGCCTTTCCATGAAGCAGGCTGACGAGTCCTATGTTGAGCGTCCTGCACGTGCTCCCAGAGGCGACAGACCGGAGCGCGGCGACAGAGAGCCCAGAGAGTACAAGGAAGAGGCCAGCATCGGCACCAGCCTTGGCGATATGCTCAAGGGTATCTCCATCGACTGATAACACATCAGAAAACAACA
>CAMHFW010000015.1 GCA_946184675.1 uncultured Clostridia bacterium
AAAATGGCCTGTCTGCTTGTGTTTTTTCACTATTTTATGGCATTTCATAGGGAGACAGAGAACCGTCCCCTGTCTCCCCACGTACCTGCATGCGGTACGGATCTGTACTTATCATTCTATTTAATTATGGATTAGTTCCTGGGCTTGGGACCTGCTGCTACGATCTCGGCATCCATATCCGGATACTTCTCAGCAAAGTTCTTTGCAAAGAGAGCTGCAAGCTTGTCAGCCTGCTCGTCGTATGCAGCCTTGTCTTCCCACATGCCGCGGGCATCCAGCTTCTCATCCGGAACGCCGGGGCAGCTGGTCGGATAATCTACATTAAAAACATCGTGGTGCTTGAACTCAATATTATCGAAAGCGCCTGTCAGAGCTGCGGTTACCATAGCACGGGTGTAGGAAAGCTTCATTCTCTTAGCGCCCTGTGCTGCACTGCCGCCTGCCCAGCCTGTATTGACCAGATATACCTTGGTGCCGTAAGCATCCAGCTTATCGCCAAGCATCTTGGCATATACTGCAGGATTCATCGGCATGAAAGGCTCACCAAACAGAGTGGAGAAGGTCGGTACGGGCTCTGTGATGCCTCTCTCTGTGCCGGCCAGCTTGGAAGTGAAACCGGTTACAAAGTGATACATAGCCGCATTCTTGCTCAGTCTGCTGATCGGAGGCAGTACGCCGAAGGCATCTGCAGTCAGGAAAATGACTACCTTGGGGATGCCGCCGCAGCCGGGAATCTGGGAATTGGCAATATAATCAACCGGGTAGCCAACACGGGTGTTCTCTGTCAGGCTGCCGTCGTTAAAGTCAAGCTTTCTGGTCTCCTCGTCGATGATAACATTTTCTACCAGGGAGCCAAAACGGATCGCGTTGTAAATATCAGGCTCATTCTCTGCAGAAAGGTTGATGCACTTTGCATAGCAGCCGCCCTCGAAATTGAAGATGCCTTCCGGAGACCAGCCATGCTCGTCATCACCAATCAGCTTTCTGGCCGGATCTGCGGACAGTGTTGTCTTTCCGGTGCCGGACAGACCAAAGAATACAGCGGTCTCATGGGTCTCAGGATCCATGTTGGCAGAGCAGTGCATGGGAAGTACATTCTCTTTTACCATCACATAGTTCATAACAGAGAATACGCTCTTCTTGATCTCGCCTGCATACTGGGAACCTGCAATCACAACCATATGTGCCTCGTAGTCGATCAGGATGGCCGCTTCACTGTGTACGCCGTCCAGTTCCGGTACACACTTGAATCCGGGTGCGCAGAGAATGGTATAATCTGCCTCTCCGAAATTTGCCAGCTCTTCCTCTGTCGGACGGATCAGGAGCTGATGAATGAACATATTCTGGCTGGCCAGCTCATTGATCACTCTGAATTTCTTTCTGTGGATCTCATCTGCGCCTGCAAAGCCGTCAAAAATAAATACGTCACGTCCCTGCAGATAAGCGCTGACCTTATCACGGATCCGGTTAAAGCCCTCGCGGCTGATCGGACGATTTACCTTGCCCCATGCAATGTCGTCATGGATGGTTTCGGTATCCACGATGAACTTGTCGTCAGGGGAACGTCCGGTGTACTTACCTGTATAGACAACCAGTGCCCCGTTATCCGCAAGTCTTCCCTCGCCGCGCAGAATCGCATGCTCGGTCAGCTTTGCGGGAGTAAGATTCCTGTATACTGCCTTAGGATCTACGATCCCAAGCTTTTCAATGCCATATGTTTCCATATTTATTTACCTCCGCTTCTTCATTGTTTTTTTCATAGTAATCATTTTAACACAGCGCTGAGCTGAATTCAATTATCAATACATAGATATCTCTGAGAAAAAGCGGCCATTTATCAGCTGATTTGTCCTTAATTTCCACTTTTCGCAGCATCCTGACGACAGATCTGTTCAAATTCACGCAGCTTACGGACCGCCTCTGCGCTCAGTCCGGAGGGAACTTCAATCTGGATAGTGACAAAATGATCCCCTCTCTGTGAAGGCTGATTCATCTTCTGGACGCCCTTGCCCCGCAGACGGATTTTTTTGCCTGACTGTGTTCCAGCCGGAATCTTCAGATTAACCCTTCCGTCGATGGTCTCTACAATGGCTTCGCCTCCGAAAACCGCTGTCGTAAACGGGATACTGGCTGTCGTATAGATATCCTGTCCTTTACGGGTGAATCCAGGCTTCTCACGTATCTTCACTTTCAGGAGCAGGTCGCCGTTTCCTGCGCTTCCAGGTGCTCCTTTTCCCCGCAGGCGGATGGATTTTCCGTCCTCAATGCCTGCCGGAATATGCACTTTAACTGACTGCGCAGTGTTCTGGCCGTCTCCCCTGATCTGCAGGGTCTTATCGCAGCCAAAGACAGCCTCGTCAAAG
Organism: uncultured Clostridia bacterium; assembly: GCA_946184675.1. GTDB lineage: Bacteria > Bacillota > Clostridia > Lachnospirales > Lachnospiraceae > UBA2912. Next base: position 2,364 of record CAMHFW010000015.1, read on the forward strand.
CTGACTTCAATCATAGAAGTGACATCTCTGCCTCTGGACGGGCTCCTGCGGGCGCCGGCACCTGCTGCGCCTGCCCCGCCGAACATGCTGCCAAACAGGTCCCCGAAGATGTCCTCCGCTCCCTGGCCGCCGAAATGAAAGCTCTGATAGCTTCCGTTTCCGCCTCCAAAGCCGAAATTGCCAAAGTCCTGCCCGTTAAACCCAAAGCCGCCGCCCGGCTGGAAGCCTTCTTCAAAAGCCGCGCTGCCGTACTGATCGTAGAGTTTTCTCTTTTTTTCATCGCTCAGGACATCATAGGCTTCATTGACTTCCTTAAATCGTTTCTCTGCCTGCTCATCCCCCGGATTAGTATCCGGATGATACTTTTTTGCCAGCTTCCGGAACGCTTTTTTAATTGTCTTTTCATCGGCATCTCTGCCAACTCCAAGTACCTGATAATAGTCTTTTTTCGACATCGTTCCTCACCTCAGTTCTATTCAAAGAAAAAAGGGCCGTTTTATGATCCCGCCCTCTTTCATCCTTCTTATTGTTCTATATGTAATATAACACACGTTCCACTGTCCGTCAATAGGCTCTTCCCTATTATTTCTTTAAGAAAAAGCCCATCCATCCGAATAAAACACCGTAAGCCAGTCCGGCGGCCGCATCCCGGATAAAATGCGCTCCCTCCAGGACCCGCTCTGCAGCCATCAGAATTGCTGCCGTTCCTGCTGCCAGGCCTGCCCGCGGATCAATCCAGGCAAAAGCCGCTGCAATGACAGCCGCTGAAAAGCAATGACGGCTGGGGAAGCCCTTCCCGCCTTTTTTAGCGCACTCCCGTTTCATATCCGGCAGCAGATCTGCCGGCCGCGGCGCATTGATCCTGTCTCTTATGACAGACCCGCTGATATAGCAGGCGGCCGGAACCGCCAGGACCCTTTTCAGCTTCTGGCGGTCTGTCATCCACAGCCATATACACAGGGCTGCATATGACGCATAGAACAGAACTGTCAGGACCTGTCCGGCATGACGGACCAGCCGGTCTGTCTCCGGTCTCTTTTCAAACCAGGCATTCATTTGCCGGTAAAGACGCATGACGCTCATCTCCCCTTCTCCGGTATCGAAAAAACAGCAGACCGGCCGGCCTGCTGTTTTACCGTTTCCAATGGATTTATTTTTCAAACATCCCCACCATAGTACTGCTCAGAGAAGTATCACACAGGGCGTTTGTAGTATTCAGCAGGATTACATCCTGTATCTTCTTATCCTTCACCAGCTTTACGAAATCATTTCCATATTCCGAATAGATCGCAAAATAGCGGTGATCAACCACATAGGTATACTGATAATTATCTACCAGGAAAGGAACAAAGGCATTGCCGTAAGACTCCTTGACCACAACGCAGGCTGTCCCGTCTGTTTTGTTCGGATTCTCAATGACCGAAAACGGTTCATCGCCTCCGATAAAGCAGTTATACTTAGAGTTGGCCTCCCAGTCTGTAACATCTTCTACCACATTCCAGGTGTACTCTGCACCGTCATGACCGATATAGGTCATATCATTGGTCGCTTTTGGAATATAGGCAATTACCGTGTCCGGATTATCCCCCAGAGAGGCTGCCTGTCCGCTGCCGGAATACAGTGTCCCAAGAAATCCCGGAAACTCCATGGTCTCATATTCACTGATGGGAGTGGGCTTAATCCCCTTTGCCTTGCAGAACTCTTCATAAGCATAGTAGGCGCCCAGGGCTGTCCAGTGATGGTCCGTCCTGAAATAGATATACTCCGAATTATGATCGACCAGATTCTGGCAGATATTCACACATTTTACCTTGCTGTTGAGCTTCTGGATGTTAGAGAACGCGTAGGAAATAGCCTCTTTCTGAGAGCTGATTCCAAGCTTCTCCTGAGCCTGGTCCGTCAGCATGATGCCCACACTGCTGGGGGCAAGAATGTCGTATACCGTAGCGATGCCGTCCAGCTTTTTCTGGATTAGGTCAATATCGCTGATGTATTCATTGGCCCCTTCCAGAGCAAAGTAAAACAGACTGAAGGCCGTATCGCCGGTCACATAGACATCTCCCACCTGCTCAGGCACAACATTGATTGCGTTGCCGTTGGGATCCTTAGCCTTCTCTGTCTCCCTTACAGTCTCCGCCTGGCTTTCAGCAGCTGCATTTTCACCGGTCTTTGTCTCAGCCTGCACCATCTCCCCGTCTTCCGGGATGGCGTCCGCTGTCTTAGAGCTGTTATGAACGATCTGATCTCCGCGCAGTCCATACAGTTTCTTTACATTTCCGTCTGCGCTGATCAGCTTCTCACGGAAGGGGAAGGTATCCGCATACCAGGTCGAGATCTGGCTGAAATAAGTGCCGTCCCAGATGGCCTGCAGGGAAAAAGCCGGCCACTTCTCCAGCTCACGCTTCTCCAGAACAGAAGTCTTCGGTCTGAGAGGCAGAAGAAGGCCTATGACCGCCCCAATAAGAAGCACCCCAAAAAAGGCGCTGATCACCGCGGTCCGGTATCTTCTGATGATCCGCATCCTCCTGCGCTTTTCTGCGCTGCTGCGGGATCTGTTTCTTGTCTGTTTACTCATGTTTTATGCACACTCCCATCAAAACTGAAAATACAGGAAGGGATTGTAACTGTTTCCTACCAGTGCAATCGTAGCCAGAATCAGCAAAACAACCGGGCAGACGATGTTGTATACGTAAATCGGATACGGCACTATCTTCCTTCTCTTGAACCACATACCGGCGGACTCGTACAGTTTCCGCAGAAGCGGTGTCGAGGCAATGATTGCGAAAATCAGGAAAAAGATATTGTTCTTAAAAGCAAGGGCAACCTGCATATTGGTCAGGCCGTTGCCTCCCAGACCCAGCATTCCGCGAAGAACAATGCCGATTGCGTGAATATCTTCAAATTTAAAGAGAACCCATCCAAAGTAAAATACTACCAGGGCATACAGGTGCGGAATCGCTCTGGGCAGAGTCTCCAGCTTCTCCAAAAGGAAAAGCTTTTCCAGCACAAGGAACACAAAGAACCAGAGTCCCCAGAGTACATAATTCCAGCTGGCTCCGTGCCAGAGTCCTGTCAGGAACCATACAATAAACAGATTGAGAATCTGTCTGCCCTGTCCCTTTCGATTACCGCCAAGCGGAATATACACATAATCACGGAAGAAAGAACTCAGTGAAATATGCCAGCGTCTCCATATGTCTGTTACGGAATCCGACATAAGCGGATAATTGAAATTCTCCCTGTAATGGAAGCCAATCATCAGTCCCATGCCGATTGCCATATCCGAATACGCGGAAAAGTCCAGATAAATCTGCAGGGTAAAAAAGAGCATGCCAAGCCAGAGACCGGCAGCCGGCACCGCAGACAAAGCCTGCAGATCATCCGTCAGCAGGAAGGTATCTGCCACTGCAGCACATCCATTTGCCAGGATAGCCTTCTTGGCAAGACCGATCGTGAAACGCTTGATTCCGCGCACCATCTCCTTGCGCTTTACCGTGCGGTGGAGAATATCTCTCTCTACATGCTGATAGCGGACAATCGGACCGGCAATACACTGATGAAAGAGACTGGCATACAGGAGAATGATCCAGAAACTCTTCTGCGCCTGGACCTCGCCCCGGTAGACATCAATCACATAGGACAAGAGCTGGAAGGTATAGAAGGAAATACCAATCGGCAGCGCGATCTGCGGTATGATCTCCGGCACTCCTGTAAAGAACCTGACCGTCCCGAGAAAGAATCCCAGATATTTGAAAATAGCAAGAATGGACAGCTGCATGATGATATCCAGTACCAGAAAAAGCTTGGCGTACTCTTCATAGTACTCGATCATCAAAGCGCAGATCCAGGCGATCAGACAGTTTGCAATCAGGAGAAATAAATACCGGGGTCCTCCCCAGGAATAAAAGATCAGGGAGAACACCAGCATGACAATGTTCTTTTTCTCAATTGTCTGTGTCTTGAAATATATGATCAGATTCAGTGCCAGAAAAAAATATACAAAAAACAGGCTCGAAAAAACCATTATTGAGCTCCTATATAAAACATAATCACAAGCACATGATGCTCAGACACCAGAAGCCGGACAAAATCTCCGCTGATATTACATCATGCCTTTTCAGTATATCTTTTTCCCTGTAAAAAATCAACGGGCTGAGAAAGATTTTATTACAAAAATATGAAGTAATCAATAATCCTCCCAGGCATCCTCGTCATCCAGAAAACCATCCCATGCGTCATCGATGTCATCGTATTCATCCTTATGATCCTCATAGTATCCATCCAGATCATGATCATCCGGATCAACGGGATCCTGATAGTAGTTGTTTTTTGAGGAGTTATCCAGTCTGTCCCGGATTTCCTGCTGGCTCTGCTCTTTCGCTTCTTCTTTCTCCCGGCGCCACTGATCTCTTAACTTCTCCAGCAGCTCCTGTGCCGGTTTCAGCTCATTCAGTTCAAAGCCATAACGGTCCCGCAGAAAAGAAACTTCTTCACAGGCATCGTCCAGCCTGGAAATGGAAGCAGACAAATCTCTTTCGTCCACAGCATCGATAGCCTCCTGCAGGCATTTTCTCCCGCATTCCTGCATCTGATCGGGCCAGATCAGGCAGAGCATATCCATGCTCACCCAGTCCCATTCCTTTCTGTCATAAGAACTATTATAAGGCCTTTCATCGGAAAAGACTTTTTCGTACTCCCCTTTTTCAGCCTGCGAGAGCACACTGCAAAGACCGGAAAGTCCATAAGATCCCCCGTATTTGAGACCTCTTTCATAGACTTCCTTCACCGCCTGCTGCACGGGCAGGACTGCGATTTTTTCGCCTGCTGTATCATAAAGCCCGTCCAGGCAGGAAAAAAACTCCTTCTCCAGATCCTCTCTCTTTTCTTTCCAGACAGCTTCCAGGGCACATTTTTTCAGTTCCTCCGAACTCGAGAACGCATTGACCTGCTCATATATAAGAGCCTCCCGCCAGTTATCTCTCCAGACATCATGCCGGATGGACCTGTCAATCTGCCCTTTGGTCTCCTCCTCCCAGCGGATCAGCCGCATCAGCTCTGTCCCAAATTCCTTTTTGTCCCGGATCAGGCCGGCAGCATCATACGTAGTACTGATATTCTGTTCTTCTGCGTACTGCCTGGCTTCATCCAGAGCCTGTTCTTTGCGAAAATGTCCATAAGTCAGAACCACTGCGATTATGGCTGCGATTACAACCACAGCAGATACCATTTTTTTCTTGTTTTTTTCCAGAAAGCCGGGGCCTTGCGGCTCCTCACTAACATTACCGTTCTCTCTCACTTCTATCTTTTCTATATTTTCCGGCTGTTTTCCTTCCGCAGCTGCTGCTTTTTTTCTGCCTGTAAATCCCCAGGTGAAAAAGCGGATCAACAGGGCCACGTCTGCAAGGAAAAAGGGAATATCCCCCTCCATCTGTAAAACCACTGCAAAGAGTATGATCCAGAATATGATCTCCGGCAGACAGCCCATGCAGCCGGTCCCCTGTCCGCCCGGGCCGCCGGAATGATTTCCGCCGGAAGACGGCTTATAAGATCTTTTCTTCCCTTCCTCTTCCTCTATAAAGCCGAGAAGGGCAGGGTCCTCCCGGTATATGCGGTCTGTCATACGCTCACCCTGTTCACTGTGAAGGGGACCTTCATTAAAGTCTGCGCTCATACCTGTCTCTCCTGTCCGTCTCATGGTTTTCTCTTCTGTTTTCATTATACTCCACGGCATTCATCTGTCAAATCGGGACAAAAAAACCTTTCGGAAAGACAGATCCTTATCTGTCCTCCGAAAGGTTTTATTCATCTCATATTCAGATGTTAAGGGGCTGATTAGTTGCCCATCTGCTTTGCAACCTCAGCTGCAAAATCCTCTTCCTTCTTCTCAATGCCTTCGCCCTTCTCATAGCGAACATAGCTCTTGATGGAGAAAGGAGCGCCAACTTCCTTGGCTACCTGATCTGCATAAGCCTTGATGGTCTGCTTGCCATCCTCAGCCATGAAGAATACCTGATCCTCAAGGCAGATCTCTTTAAGTTCCTTGTTGATACGGCCCATGATGATGCCCTGGATTACCTTCTCAGGCTTCTTGGACTCCTTGGGATCGTTCATGATCTGAGCCATAAGGATCTCTTTCTCATGATCGAGATACTCCTGGCTTACCTGACTGCGGTTGAGATACTTAGGTCTCATAGCAGCGATCTGCATAGCGATATTCTGTCCGGGCTGAGCAACTGCTGCAGGAGCAGCCTCTGTAGCCATCTCAAGGAGAACGCCGATCTTGCCGCCCATATGGATATAGGAGCAAAGAAGACCGTCTGTAACGATTCTCTCAAATCTGCGGATGCTGATCTTCTCACCGATTACGGAAATCTCCTGGGAAAGTGCCTGCTCAACAGTAACGGAAGCATCATCGATCCAAGGCTCAGCCATCAGCTCTTCCAGAGTATTTGCAGAAGAATCAAAAGCCTGCTGTGCAACACGTGCAACATAGCCCTTGAACTTAGCGTTGGTAGCTACGAAGTCTGTCTCGCAGTTAACTTCTACGATAACGCCTCTCTTCTGATCCTCAGATACAACAGTGGCAACAACACCTTCTGCTGCAATACGGGAAGCCTTCTTCTGTGCTGCTGCAAGGCCTTTCTTACGAAGCTCCTCAACAGCCTTATCGATATCACCTTCGGTCTCTACGAGAGCCTTCTTGCAAGCCATAACGCCTGCGCCGGTGAGATTCATCAGTTCTTTCACTAACTTTGCGGAAATATCTGCCATTTTTCTATCTCTCCTTAAAACAACTTACTCAGCATCCTGAGTCTCTTCAAAAGCTTCCTCAACTTCACCTGCATCTGCGCCCTGCTGTGCCTCGATGACAGCATCTGCCATACGGGAAACGATCAGCTTGACTGCGCGGATTGCGTCATCGTTGCCGGGGATCACGTAATCGAGTTCCTCGGGATCGCAGTTGGTATCAGCAATACCGATCAGGGTAACGCCCAGTGTATGTGCTTCCTGTACGCAGATTCTCTCCTTCTTGGGATCTACGATGAAGATTGCGTCAGGAACTCTTGTCATATTCTTAATGCCGCCAAGGTTGCGCTCAAGTTTCTCCCACTCTTTCTTGATCTGGATAACTTCCTTCTTGGGAAGAACGTCAAATGTGCCGTCCTCGGACATTCTCTCGATCTCTTTCAGTCTCTCGATACGGCTGCGGATGGTCTTGAAGTTGGTCATCATGCCGCCGAGCCATCTCTCGTTTACATAATACATGCCGCAGCGCTCAGCCTCTACCTTAACGGTATCCTGTGCCTGCTTCTTGGTTCCTACAAAAAGGATGGTGCCGCCGTCTGCTACGATATCCTTAACAGCGTTGTAGGCGTCATCTACCATACCTACGGTCTTCTGCAGGTCGATGATATAGATGCCGTTTCTCTCTGTGTAGATGTAGGGAGCCATCTTGGGGTTCCATCTTCTTGTCTGGTGTCCGAAGTGCACGCCTGCTTCCAGCAGCTGCTTCATAGAAATTACGCTCATGTTTTTACCTCCATGGTTTGATCTTCCGCAGGACTCATCTCCGGTCTGACCCTTTGGGCACCATTGCCGGAATCCGCCTGCGTGTTTTTTAACTGACGAATGATATTATAACAAAAAGGCCTGCCACTGGCAAGCCTTTTTATAAAAAATATTCACTGTCTGAATGTGTCCGGAAAGTCGTTCCGGAATCAGTTTTCATTGGCCTTTTTCAGCTCATCAAATACTACATCGTTCAGGACCTTGATATAGGTTCCCTTCATACCGGATGAGCGGGACTCAATCACGCCGGCGCTCTCAAACTTGCGCAGTGCGTTGACGATGACAGATCTGGTAATTCCGACCCTGTCTGCGATCTTGCTCGCCACCAGGATTCCCTCTGTACCGTCCAGTTCTTCAAAAATATGAGTAATCGCTTCGAGTTCGGAAAATGACAGGGTGCTGATAGCGGATCTTACGATCTGGATCTTGCGGTTCTCCTCCGCATTCTCCTCATTGACCGAGCGCAGCATCTCGAGTCCGACTACCGTAGTCCCGTACTCACTCAAGATGATATCGTCAATCTCATAAGCCGATCCGATACGGTAGATAAACAGAGTTCCCAGTCTCTCTCCCGCAATGTTGATCGGTGTAATGATCGCATGATAATCGCTTATATTCTCTCCCTCAAATCCCAATGTATAGAGATTAACATTTTCCTTGGTAGAAAGGATGCTTAAAAGCCTTTCATTCAACAGGTCGTCAATATGGCTGCCTACCTTATCCATGATCAGATCCTGCAGGGCAGGAATCTCAGGTCTGGCACATGCTCCGAGCACTTTTCCCTTACGGCTGATCACCAGAGCATTCGACTTTAAGATGTCGCTCAGAATATCACATATATCATTAAAGACAACCATATGTGAATTGTTGTTCTGCAGTAATTTGTTGATTCGCCTGGTTTTATCCAGCAATTGCACGCCCACTTGATATCATCCTCCTTTTCACCTTATTATTCTAGCTTATTCTATCACATAATTATGTCTTGGACAAGGAGTTTGACTGATTTTTTTATGAATTGTTAGAATATAAAATTCCATTCTTGGAAATTTCTGTATTTACTATGCAAAAATCAACTATTCTGCCGAAGCATCCTTGACAAATCCGCATCCGGGATCAATGCAGACCAGCTTGCTGCCTTTATGGACCATGAGTCCCTGACACCGGGGGCACTTTTCTGCAGAGGGCCGCTGCCAGCTCATAAAATCGCAGGCAGGGTTATCTATGCAGCCGTAATAACGGCGGCCTTTCTTAGTCTTGCGGATCACGATATCCTTTCCGCATTTGGGACACATAACACCGGTCTTCTCATAGTAGGTCATCGTATTGCGGCATTCCGGGAATCCCGGACACGCCAGAAACTTTCCGTGCGGACCATATTTGATCACCATCAGCCGTCCGCATTTATCGCAGGGAACATCTGAAACCTCATCTTCCAGACTGACATGCTCCAGCTCTTTTTCCGCGTTGTCAACAGCTGTTTTCAAATCAGGGTAGAAATTGCGTACAAGTGTCTTATAGTCCACTGCGCCTTCGCCTACCTTATCCAGCAAAAGCTCCATATTGGCTGTAAAATCTGTATTGACGATGCTGGGAAATGACTGCATCATGAGATTGTTGACAACCTCTCCCAAATCAGTTACATACAGGTTTTTGTTTTCTTTGGTAATATAGTGTCTGGCAAGAATGGTAGAGATCGTCGGCGAGTAGGTACTCGGTCTTCCGATCCCAAGTTCTTCCATGGTACGTACCAGAGATGCCTCTGTATAGTGCGCAGGCGGCTGGGTAAAGTGCTGGCGGGGATCAAAAGAGTCAAAGGACAGACTGCTGTTCTCCGTGATTTTCCCGGCTAGAACATTGTTCTCCGTCTTTTCCTCATCCGGCCTGTAGACCGCCATAAACCCTTCAAAGACCAATCTGGATGCAGATACGGAGAACGTGTAATCTCCTGCTGCGATCTGAATGCTGGTCGTCTCATAGAGAGCATCCTGCATACGGCTGGCTACAAAACGGTTCCAGATCAGCTGATAGAGCCTGTACAAGTCTCTGCTCAGAGAGTCTTTCACCTTATCCGGTGTCATATCCATATAGGTCGGACGGATGGCTTCATGGGCGTCCTGAATCTTGTGACCCGCGTCTGCCTTCCGGTTTCCGTCGGCAACATAATTGCTGCCGAACTGCCTTTCTATATAAGCGCGCACATTGGCATCGGCTTCCTCAGAAACGCGGACAGAGTCCGTACGCAGGTATGTAATCAGACCGATCGTGCCGCTGCCCTTAACCTCTACGCCTTCATACAGCTGCTGGGCCAGACGCATGGTCTTTTGTGTGGAAAAATTGAGTTTTTTGGAAGCTTCCTGCTGCAGGGTACTGGTTGTAAAAGGAAGCGGACACTTACGCGATCTCTCGCCTCGGCGGATCTCTTCGATCCTGTAGCTGCTTCCTTCCAGATCCTTCAGAATCCGGTCCATCTCTTCGGCAGAATGAATCTCGACCTTTTCTCCCTGATGGGTGTCAAGCCGGACTGTCAGGGGTTTCCTCTCCCCTTCCACGTCCAGCAGGACATCCAGGGTCCAGTACTCTTCCGGGATAAAGGCATCAATCTCCTGCTCCCTGTCACAGATCAGACGGAGCGCCACGGACTGCACACGGCCCGCACTCAGGCCCCGCTTGACTTTCTTCCAGAGAATGGGACTGATCAGGTAACCCACCAGACGGTCCAGGATTCTCCTGGTCTGCTGTGCGTTTACCAGATTCATATCGATGTCTCTTGCCTGCTTGATTGACTGCTTGACAGCACCTTTGGTGATTTCATTGAATGTGATGCGGCTTGTCGTATTCTTATCCAGCTTGAGGGCCTCAGCCAGATGCCAGGAAATCGCCTCCCCTTCCCGGTCCGGGTCCGTTGCCAGATATACTTTATCTGCCTTTTTGACCTCCTTGCGGAGCATGGCAAGGATATCACCCTTACCCCTGATTGTGATGTATTTGGGTTCGAAATCATGTTCCGGGTCAATTCCAATCTGGCTCTTAGGCAGATCACGGACATGTCCGTTTGACGCAACAACATGATAATTCTTACCCAGGAACTTGTTGATGGTCTTCGCTTTCGCCGGAGACTCAACAATAACTAAATATTTTGCCATACAAACAGTACCTCCGGATTAGCGGACTACCAGATTAACCAGCTTTCCGGGCACATAGATCTCCTTCATGATCTGTTTGCCCTCGAGGAGCTCCGGAATACGCTCCACCTGTTTTGCATCCGCTATAATCTTTTCTTTATCCTCCGTGACGGAGATCATCATCTTACCTCTGACCTTGCCATTGATCTGTACAACGATTTCAACTGTATTGTCTACTGTCTTCGCCTCGTCATACTCCGGCCATGGCGCGGTGCTCACCATTCCTTCTTCGCCGATCTGGGCCCACATTTCCTCGCAGATGTGCGGACAGAAGGGTGTCAGTATGCGGATAAAGGCACTCAGCTGGCTGCGCGAGATTGTGCCGGCGTCGCTGATTTCATTGATCAGGGACATCATAGCAGCAATTGCAGTATTGAACTTCATTGCCTCGATATCTTCAGTGACTTTTTTGATTGTCTTATGGACTGCGCGCTCAATCTTCTCGTCCTGCGCTTTTGCATCCATGATATCTGTAAGAGAAGCAAATCTGTGCAGGAATCTTCTGCAGCCCTTTACTGCATTCTCGCTCCAGGGCGTAGCTGCAGTATAATCTCCCATGAAGAGAACATACAGACGCAGTGTATCAGCACCGTACTCATTTACAATGTCAGTCGGGTCAACTACATTGCCCTTTGTCTTGCTCATCTTGTCGCCGTCAGGGCCAAGGATCAGCCCCTGATAGGTACGCTTCGCATAGGGCTCAGGTGTGTTTACAAGGCCATTGTCATACAGGAACCTGTGCCAGAATCTGGAATAAATCATATGACGGGTCACATGCTCCATACCGCCGTTGTACCAGTCAACCGGCATCCAGTAATTGAGCTTCTCCATATCTGCAAATTCTTTGTCATTATGAGGATCACAGAAACGAAGGAAATACCAGGAAGACCCTGCCCACTGGGGCATGGTATCTGTCTCTCTCTTTGCCGCGCCGCCGCACTTAGGGCAAGTGCAGTTCACGAAGGAATCAATCTTGGCCAGCGGGGACATGCCGTCTTCGCCTGGTACAAAATTATCAACAGGAGGCAGCTCCAGAGGAAGTTCTTCATAAGGCACCGGAACAATACCGCAGTTGGGGCAGTGAATAAGAGGAATCGGCTCGCCCCAGTATCTCTGTCTGTTGAAGGCCCAGTCTTTCATCTTATACTGAACTCCTGCACGGCCGATGCCCTTTTCCTCCAGGTATTCAAGCATTCTGGCAATGGAATCCTTTTTATTGGTCAGACCGTTCAGGAAATCGGAATTGATCATCTCACCGTCTCCGGTGTAGGCCTCCTCATCGATATTTCCGCCCTTGATGACCGGAATGATATCTGCGCCGAATTCCTTTGCGAAATCATAGTCACGCTGGTCATGGGCAGGTACTGCCATGATAGCGCCGGTGCCGTATCCCATCATTACATAATCTGCAATGTAGATCGGGATCTCCTTGCCGCTGACCGGATTGACCGCAGTCAGGCCGTCCAGACGCAGACCGGTCTTTTCCTTAACCAGCTGTGTACGCTCAAACTCTGTCTTTTTTGCGCACTCCTTACGGTAAGCCTCTACACCGTCAAAGTTTTTAATCTGATCTTTATACTTATCAATCAGCGGATGCTCCGGAGCCATGACCATAAAGGTTACGCCGTAAAGCGTATCACATCTTGTCGTATAGACTTCCAGCGTTTCGCCGGTGCCTGTGATGGTAAAGTCAACAAAAGCGCCGGTAGATTTGCCGATCCAGTTGATCTGCTGCTGTTTCACGTTCTCCGGATAATCAACCATATCCAGACCCTCCAGCAGTTTGTCCGAATAATCTGTTATACGCAGATACCAGACATCCTTGGGCAGCTGGATCACATCACTGTGGCAGATGTCGCATTTGCCGCCCTGAGAATCCTCATTGGAAAGAACAACCTTGCAGTGAGGGCAGTAATTAACAAGTGCTTTATTACGGAAAACATAACCCTTCTCGAAGAGCTTGAGGAAAATCCACTGTGTCCATTTATAATACTCAGGAGTACTGGTCGCAAACTCACGGCTCCAGTCAAAGGAGAATCCTACAGCGCGCAGCTGTTCAGAAAAATGTTTGATATTATCCCGGGTAATATCTGCAGGATGACGGCCGGTCTTAACCGCGTAATTCTCTGCCGGCAGTCCAAAGGAATCATATCCGATCGGGAAAAGGACATTGTATCCCTCCATTCTCCTCTTTCTGGCAAGAACCTCAATACTGGAATAAGCCTTGATGTGTCCCACATGCATTCCTGCACCGGAAGGATAGGGAAACTCTACCAGTCCATAGAACTTGGGCTTCTTGATAAAGTCCTGTGCTTTAAAGATCCCGGACTCTTCCCATTTCTTCTGCCACTTGCCTTCAATCTGCTTAAAATCATATTTCATAGGTGAAAAACCTCCTTGTTTATCTCGCTCCTGATGCGTCTAGTCTTTATCATATACACAATTACAGCAAAATGCAAACAGTTTTTTTGTCGAACGGTGTCGACAAATGATAATTGATTCGACTCTCGCATCCCGCCTATAATGAAGCTTAACAGAACAGGAGGTGAAAAATATGTTCAGCAGTGCATACAGCGCGGTACTTGATGGTATCGACAGCAGGATGATCCGCGTGGAAGCAGATGTGAGCAGCGGTCTGCCCTATTTTGATCTGGTCGGCTATCTGTCCGGAGAGGTCAAAGAGGCCAGAGAGCGGGTGATGACCGCGATCCGCAATTCCGCTTTTCTGCTGGAGCCCCGCCGGATCATCGTCAATCTTTCCCCGGCTGACCTGCGCAAGTCCGGGACATCGTTTGACCTGGCAATCGCCGCATCCGTCCTCTCCTCTTACGGTCTGATCCCGCGGAGAGAACTGGAAAACACAGTCCTTGTCGGTGAGCTTGGCCTGGACGGGTCAGTCCGCGGTGTCAACGGTGTCCTGCCGGTTATCCTCTCAGCCAGAGAGGCAGGGATCAGCCGCTGCATTGTCCCGGCAGAGAATATCAGAGAAGGCATCGGAATCAGCGGGATTCACCTATATGGCCTTTCCTCGCTAAAAGAACTGGTCTCTTTTTTCCGTGCATCACCTGACGCTTCTTTCGCAGAAGCGGCTGACAAGCTGCCTTCCGGTGCAGGCAGCGAGTCTCTTCCCGATTTTGCAGAGATCCGCGGGCAGAAAGGCCTGCGGCGCAGCATGGAGATTGCCGCCTCAGGCATGCACAATATTCTCATGATCGGGCCGCCTGGATCCGGCAAATCCATGGCTGCCCGCCGGCTTCCGTCTATCCTGCCTGCCATGCAGCCCGAGGAGTATATGGAGGTCACCAGGATCTACAGCGTGGCCGGTCTTCTTCGCGGCAAAGGCGGCCTGATCACATGCCGGCCCTTCCGCAGCCCCCACCATACCATTCCGGAGACATCCTTTGCGGGAGGGGGCCGGTATCCGGTGCCCGGTGAGATGAGCCTGGCCCACCGGGGTGTTCTTTTTCTCGACGAACTGACCGAATTTCCCCAGGCTGTTCTGGAGCTGATGCGCCAGCCCATGGAGGATGGAAAGATTGTGATCAACCGTCTGCAGGGGACATGCGTATACCCTGCCCGCTTCATGCTGGTAGCCGCTATGAATCCCTGCCGGTGCGGATATTTTCCGGATCTTACCCGCTGCAGATGCACCCCCCTGCAGATTCAGCGCTATATGGACCGGATCAGCAAGCCTCTTTACGACCGGATCGATATGTGCGTGGAAGTGAGCGCTGTCAGGATCGATGTTCTGCAGAGCCATAAAAAGGCCGGGGAATCTTCGGCTGAAATCCGGCGGCGCGTAGAGACTGTAACGCTGCTTCAGGCAGAACGATTCGCCGGAGAATCCTATTCCCACAATGCGGAGATTCCGGCTTCTGATATGGATAAATACTGCCCTCTTGCCAGAAAAGAGAGGGAGTATATGCGGGATATCTATGAACGGCATGATCTGACTGCGCGCAGCTATCACAAACTGCTCAAAATCGCCCGGACCATCGCGGATATGGAGGAGGCCCGCGATATCAGTCTCAGACATCTGAAGGAGGCTTTTTTTTACAAGTCCATCGGGCAGAGCTACTGGAGCGGGATCCGTAATGCATGAGGATCTGTTATGGTTCTGGCTGAGCAGTATACCGGGTGTGGGGCCGGTGACTGTTCACCGTCTGCTTGAGATCTTTCATGCTCCGTCGGAGATTTTTGCCGCATCAGAGAAAGCCCTGCTGGAAACCGACCTGTTAAAACCGTCTATGCGCAAGGCACTGACCGCTTCTAAAAATCCGGTTATGCTGCAAAAGCGTTTTGACTCTATGCAAAGGAAAGGGATCCGCTTTTTCAGCATTGCCTCTGAAGGCTATCCGGATATCCTCCGCCAGATCTATGATCCTCCGGTTGCTCTTTATGTCAGAGGGCATCTGCCGGAACCGGGAGAACTGATGATGGCTGTCGTTGGCGGCCGCAGGTGCAGCACCGGAGGACGCGCCATTACGCACAGCATATGCCGCGGGATTGCTTTTTCCGGGATCTCTGTGATCAGCGGCATGGCATATGGCATCGACAGTGCAGCCCATAAAGGGTGCCTGGATGGTTTTGGCCGGACTTATGCCGTACTGGGATGCGGCGTGGATATCTGCTATCCCATAGAACATATGGAACTTTCTGAACAAATCTGCCGCTGCGGGGGCCTGATTTCCGAATATCCTCCCGGCACCCCTCCGCGTTCCTGGCGCTTTCCGGTCCGCAACCGGATCATTGCGGCTCTTTCGCAGGGAATCCTCCTTGTGGAAGCCCGCAGACAGAGCGGTTCTCTGATCACAGCCACGCGCGGACTGGAAATGGGCAAAGAGATTTTTGCCGTTCCGGGGCGTATTGATGATCCCATGAGCGAGGGATGCAATCTTATGATCCGGGACGGGGCACGACTGGTCATGTCTCATGAAGATATTCTGGATTACTTTTCTCTGGTCTCCCGCCAGTTTACCCGAAAAGGCCCGCCATCCGGGAAGGCATCCGGCAGGGTCTACCAGAGCCTGAGTCTGGTGCCCTGCAGTGCAGATGATATCGCTATCCGAAGCGGATTGCCCATCCAGGAGGTTATGATCGAGCTGACAGACCTGGAGATGGACGGTCTGATCACATGCATCGGCAAAAACCGCTATATTCTGAAAGTCTGAAAAATGATCTTCTTCATTGCAAATGGAAACAAAAGCTACTATAATAAGTACTGCTGCAAAGCATTTCTGATTATAAAAGCAGGAGGAAACTCAGTATGCGGGCTGTAATACAAAAGGTTTCAGAGGCAAGCGTGTCGGTCGGTGAAAAAGTGATCGGCAAAATCGGGACAGGATTTCTGGTTCTGCTCGGTGTGGAAGATAGTGACACAGAGGAAGATCTTTCCTATATGATAAAAAAAGTGACCCAGATGCGGGTCTTTGAAGATGAAAACGATAAGATGAATCTGTCTCTGCGCGATGTCGGAGGCGCTCTTTTGATCGTCTCCCAGTTTACACTTTTCGCTAATACTAAAAAAGGGAACCGACCCAGCTTTACAGCCGCCGGCGCCCCCGATTTTTCAAACAAGATGTATCTGCGCTTCATCGACCAGTGCCGGTCTCTCGGATTTCAGACCGAACACGGGGAATTCGGGGCTCATATGAAAGTCGCCCTGGTCAATGACGGACCGGTAACCATCATGCTTGACAGTAAACAGAGATAAAAAAACGGCCTTCTGGCCGTTTTTTTCATTTCAGCTGATAGCTGCAGCTATCTCAAATGGTATCGTTCCTCCGAAAATATCCAATGCACTTCCAATCGTCACATCAAGATATCCCTGTCCCAGACAGCGAAGTTCTTCCAGATCCTGCAGACTTCCCACGCCACCTGCATAGGTGATCGGAATCTTGTGCCAGCTCCCAAGCAGAGCGGCAAGATCTTTTTCGATACCTGATGCTTTTCCCTCCACATCTACTGCATGAATCAGATATTCACTGCAATAGGACATCATCATATCCAGTGTCTTTTCATCTACCTTGCAGTCCGTAAACTTCTGCCAGCGGTCCGTAACGATATAGTATCCGTCTTCCTTCTTCCGGCAGCTCAGATCCAGTACCAGACGTTCTTTCCCGACTGCAGCCTTCATCTTATCCAGCCGTTCAAAATCGATTCTTCCGTTCCGGAATACATAGGAAGTAACAATGACATGAGATGCCCCGAGGTCCAGAAAATGTTCTGCATTCTCCGGATGAATCCCGCCGCCGATCATCAGCCCCTGCGGGTAGGCTTTCAGAGCCTTGTCCGCCTGTCTGCAGTCGGCTTCATAAAAGGCAGAACCCTCTGGATTGAGCAGAATGATATGTCCGCCGCCCAGCCCTTTTGATGCATAGAGGCGGGCATAATAATCAGCCTCAAGCTCAGAAACAAAATTATCCATTGCTTCATTACCCGCATCCTTGAGGCTGCCGCCCACAATCTGCTTTACTTTTCCGTTATGGATATCGATACAGGGTCTGAATTTCATAAATGATTGACCTCATTTCTTTTTTTGTTTATACTGAAGATACCAATACTGACTTGATATTGCTATATTTCGGAGGTTCCTTATGAGATGTCCCTACTGTGATCAGGATGATACCCGCGTGATCGACTCCCGACCGGCCGATGATAACCGGACGATCCGCCGCAGACGCGAATGCAATGCCTGCCGTAAAAGATTTACGACTTATGAAAAGGTGGAAACGCTTCCTCTCATTGTTATTAAAAAAGATAATAACAGAGAACCCTATGACCGTTCCAAGATTGAGGCCGGTATCGTCCGCTCCTGCCACAAAAGGCCTATCTCCCGCGACCAGATCAACTCCGTTGTCGATATCATCGAGAATGATCTGTTCAGCCGTGAGGAGAAAGAGATCCCGACTATGGTCATCGGTGAACTGGTTATGAATAAGCTCAAAGAACTGGATCCGGTCGCCTATGTGCGCTTTGCCTCTGTATACCGTGAGTTTAAGGATGTCGGCACTTTCATGGAGGAACTCGGGAAACTGCTCGAGCAGGAAAATGTCCGCGGGAAAACGAAAAAAGCCGGCAGGGATTCCTGAAGCACAGCGTCCGGCTGGGGCGCGGCCGTCGTTACTGGCGCACCCTGACCAGGGCGTGGAGTAACCAAGGCGCTGTCCCCCTTCCCTGTCTCCCTTCAGGCAGGTCTGTACTGTAACACACCAGCCTCCACAGTTACTGCCGCAGTTTTTAAATGGTGGTTGAAAAAGTTGCTTCTCTG
>CAMHFW010000016.1 GCA_946184675.1 uncultured Clostridia bacterium
CCCGACCTACACCCTTAGCAGGGGCGCCTCTTCGGCCTCTTGAGTACTTCTCCGAACAACCACTTCCAAAAGCGGTGCATAGTCCATTATAGACGACCGTTCAACCTTTGTCAATATCCATTTTAGAAATGTTTCTCATTTATCTTTGTGGTTGTTAAAAGATTATCTTGCGTTCCCCGTCTTGGCAGATTTGTACCATCCTGCCGTCGCGGATCCTGTATGCCCTTCCGCAGATCTGCGCGCAGCCATCTTTCTCCAGGAGATAAGTTCCATCTGTGATCGCGTAGAAAGTGCGGCCGGCACTATCTGCATATGTAATGTCCTCGTACAGACGCATTCCGTCCACCATATCGTCTTTCACGGCATTATAGTGGGGCAGTATATTATATTCTGTAAGTCCCAGGCCCGGTATAAAACGCTGATAGGAAGGATCTGCAGCTTCTCCGGGCATTTCCGGCTGAGCATAAACCTCGCGGGCGCAGTTCATGGTACCGGCACTGATCCCCATGACGATTCCCTGATAACCGCAAAATGCATCTGCCAGACCTATACTCTGGAAAAATGCATTCTCCGTCGGCACATGTCCGCCTCCAAGGATGACAAAATCATAGCTGTGCAGGGCATCTGCCATCTCATGACCATTTCTGGCATCGCACAGATCCATACAGGAAAGAGGCAGAGGCGTATC
This sequence comes from uncultured Clostridia bacterium, assembly GCA_946184675.1. Classification (GTDB taxonomy): domain Bacteria; phylum Bacillota; class Clostridia; order Lachnospirales; family Lachnospiraceae; genus UBA2912. Next base: position 689 of record CAMHFW010000016.1, read on the forward strand.
CCTCACCATATCTTCAAAATCTTTCCGCATATGGTCATTCAGTTCATATTCATAAGGAAAAGCAGAAATCAGAAGGCATCTGGCCTGGTCAGGCCAGATGCGCATAAGTTCCTCCACCATTCCGTTCGCCGGATTGAATCCCGGATATGCAAGCTCTTCTTCCGCCCGATATGTCCCTCTGGGACTGCTGGTGAGAAATAATATCATTTGCGGTACTCCTGCTGCGCAATCTCATAAATGTCATTTCCCTGGCTGTCGATGGCAACGATGACCGGCATCTTTTCTACACGGAGTCTGCGGATGGCCTCCGTTCCCAGATCATCATAGGCAATGACTTCTGCTTCTTTGATTACCTGTGACAAGATAGCGCCTGCTCCGCCGACTGCGGCAAAATATATTGCTCCGTTGCGCACGATTGCTTCTTTTACCTGGGAGGATCTTCTGCCTTTTCCGATCATACCCTTCTGGCCCAGGTCCAGAAATGTCGGGGCGTACTTATCCATGCGGCTGGCCGTTGTGGGGCCTGCTGACCCGATGGGCCTGCCTTCACGTGCCGGAGAAGGACCCATATAATAGATCACATTACCCTGCAGATCAATGGGAAGCGCCTCCCCCTGCTGCCAGGCTTCAAACATTCTTTTGTGGGCGGCATCACGCGCTGTATAAATGGTTCCTGTTATATATACGTAATCACCGGCACGCAGCTGCCGGATTTCCTCCTCAATCAGAGGCGCCTGAATCTGATATTCCATAGCTGCTCCTCCTAAAGTTCCACAGTAACATGGCGGTTTGCATGACAGCAGATATTCACTGCCACCGGAAGACCCGCAATGTGTGTGGGATATGTTTCGATATGAACTGCCAGCGCGGTAACCGTTCCGCCCAGTCCCGCGGGACCGATTCCCAGATCATTGATTTTCGCCAGCATTTCTTTTTCCAGTTCTTCCACATAAGGGATCTCTGAATGCTTTCCTGTCTCTCTGGTCAGTGCATGCTTGGCCATCAGGGCTGCCTTTTCAAAGTCCCCGCCTACGCCTACGCCCACCACCATAGGAGGACAAGCATTTGGTCCGGCCAGGTCTACGGTCTCGAGGATCACCTTTTTCACGCCTTCTATCCCGTCTGCAGGCTTGAGCATGACGATCCGGCTCATATTTTCACTGCCGAATCCCTTAGGGGCCAGTGTCATGCAAAGCTTATCCCCGGGCACGATCCTGGTATGGATAATAGCCGGCGTATTGTCTCCTGTATTGACCCTGTCCAAAGGATCCCGAACGACCGATTTGCGCAGGTAACCCTCTGTATAGCCTCTGCGTACGCCTTCATTGACTGCATCTTCCAGTCCGCCGCCTGTGATATGGACTTCCTGACCGACTTCAAGGAAAAATACTGCCATTCCGGTATCCTGACAAATGGGAATCATATCCCTGCCGGCTATCTCCAGATTATCCTGCAGCTGCTGCAGAATCTGTTTTCCAAGCGGGGCAATTTCTTTTTCTTTTGCCTGCTGCAAAATATCTTCCATGTCCGGTGACAAAAAGTGTGCTGCTTGTATGCACATTTTACAGATGCATTCCGTAATCTCGCCGCAGCTGATTTCTCTCATCTCGCCGCCTCCTTCTTTTTCTCTTCTTTCATATGATATACCATTTTAATGCAGGGAATGCAAGCAAAGTCCTTTTCTGACTTGCGAAGCACTCGCAAACCTTTTATAATACAAATTGCAATCTGAAGCATACTATATTTATATTTTTGAGGCGTATCGTGGATCATCTTTATATCAAATGGATGCATGCCCTGCGTTTTTTCCGTCCTGCCGGGAATAACCTGTTCCGACTATTGCTGGAAACTCTTCTGGCTCTGCTGGTCGGTGCCTGTGCAGGAGGTGCGGGCGTGCTTTTTTTTCACTGCATGAGCTTTGTCACCAATTGCAGGATGCAGAATCCCTGGTTTTTGTTCCTGCTGCCGGCCGGCGGTCTTCTGATCGTCTTTCTCTATCGTCTGTCCGGCCAGTATGATAATAAGGGAACCAATCTGATGCTGCTGGCCATCCAGTCCGGAGACCATATTTCTATTAAGGTTGCTCCCCTGATCTTTATTTCCACCCTGATCACCCACCTCTTCGGCGGTTCCGCCGGCAGAGAAGGAGCAGCTTTACAGCTGGGCGGCAGTATTGGCGGATTTTTCGGGGACCGTTTCCATATGGATCAGGAAGACCGCAATGTCATGATCATGTGCGGCATGAGTGCCTGCTTTTCTGCTGTCTTCGGCACACCGGCAGCTGCTGCTGTTTTTTCTATGGAAGTCATCAGTATCGGAATCATGCATTACGCGGCCCTGGTGCCCTGCGTCATCGCATCCTTCACCGCCTCCCTGATTGCCGGCTATTTTCACGCCGTGCCGGAGCATTATGATCTTGGGATCTTTTCTGCCCTGAGCTTTCCTTCTGCAGGAAAAATGATCCTGCTGGCCGCTGTTTTTGCCGGCGTCAGTATCCTTTTCTGCATCTCCCTGCATCTCTCGGAGAATTATTTCAAGAAATGGATCCAGAATCCCTATCTGCGGATCCTGGCCGGCGGATGCATGATCATCGCCATGGTATATATCTTCAGAAGCAGGGATTACATCGGTGCAGGAATGCCCATGATCGAAGCCTGTTTCGGAGCAGGGGTGCCCTGGTTTGCCTTCCTGCTCAAAATCCTGTTTACCGCGATCACACTTGGTGCCGGCTTTAAGGGCGGAGAGATCGTTCCCTCCTTCTTTATCGGGGCAACCCTCGGATGTGTACTTGGTCCTCTGCTCGGACTTCCCGCTCCTCTCTGCGCAGCCTGCGGCATGGTCGGCGTCTTCTGCGGCGTGACCAACTGTCCCATCACCTCACTGCTGATCGCGGCGGAGCTTTTCGGCTTTGCAGGAATGCCTTATTTCATGATCACCATCGCTGTCTGCTACATGCTTTCCGGCTATTACGGACTCTACAACAGCCAGAAAATCGTATATTCCAAATATAAAGACACTCTGATTAACAGAAATGCCCACTAAAAAGGCAAGGAGACAGGGGACGGTTCTGTGTCTCCCTTTCGGGAGAGACAGAACCGTCCCCTGTCTCTTTTTTGCTTTATTATTCCGCAGAATCTTCCTTCGGCTGCTCCTCTGCAGATTCGGCAGTCTCCTGCTCTTCTTCTGTCAGGTCCTCAGCCTCCGATTCTCCTTCTTCCTCATTCTCCTCGATCATATCTGCTTTGATTCTGGCAAAGCTTGCTACCTGCGTATTTTCGCCCAGCTGTACCAGCTTCACGCCGGATGTAATTCTCTTGAGAATAGAAATATTATTGACTGTCATGCGGATGATAACGCCTTCTGTCGTAATGATCATAAGCTCATCATCTTCATTGACGCACTTAGCACCAACGATTTTTCCGCTCTTTTCTGTGATCTTATAGCACTTGAGTCCCTTACCGCCGCGGTGCTGAACATTGAATTCATCAAGCGGCGTTCTCTTTCCAAGTCCTTTCTCTGATACGATCAGCATATGACTGCCTTCGTAGGAAACTTGCATGGAAACAACGATATCTCCCTCTTCCAGTCCGATACCGATGACACCCATAGATGCTCTGCCTGTTGCGCGGACATCGCTTTCCTTAAAGCAAATACTCATACCGCCCTGGGTAATCATGAAAATACGGTCATTCGGTCCGATCAGTTTTACACCGATCAGCTCGTCATCCTCGCGCAGATTAATCGCGATCAGACCGCTCTTGCGGATATTTTCGTATTCCATGACAGAGGTCTTCTTGACCAGACCGCTCCGGGTCGCCATGATCAGATACTGATTATCCTCATATTCCTTAAAAGGAATCATGGCCGTGATCTTTTCCTCCGCATCCAGAAGAAGCATATTGATAATCGCAGTGCCTCTTGCCGTGCGGGATGCCTCCGGAATCTCATATCCCTTCAGACGGAATACACGTCCCCGATTGGTAAAGAAGAGAATATAATCATGGGTATTGGTGATCATGAGACGATCAATACTGTCTTCTTCCAGCTTGGTCATTCCCTTGATGCCATGTCCTCCCCTGTTCTGAATTCGGAAATTGTCCATAGTCATACGCTTTATATATCCAAGCCCTGTCATGGAAATAACCACATTTTCAGGTTTGATCATATCATCCACTGTAATCTCATCATCATCGATTCCGATGGAAGTTCTTCTCTCGTCACCAAACTTGTCACGGATTTCTATGATTTCCTCACGGACAACGCCGAGCAGAACCTTCTCATCCGCAAGAATAGATTTAAGGTAAGCGATTCTCTTCATCAGCTCATCGTATTCATTCTGCAGCTTTTCTCTTTCCAGACCGGTCAGAGTACGCAGTCTCATATCTACAATGGCCTGGGCCTGTGCTTCCGAAAGGCCAAAGGCTTCCATGAGACGTGTCTTTGCTACACTGACATTCTCCGAAGAACGGATGATCCGGATTACTTCATCAATATGGTCCAGAGCAATCAGGAGTCCCTGCAGGATATGAGCTCTCTCTTCCGCCTTGTTCAGTTCAAAACGGGTCCTTCTGGTAACCACTTCCTCCTGATGCTTTAAGTAAAGCTCCAGCATCTGCAGAATATTGAGTACAACCGGCTCATTATTCACCAGAGCCAGCATGATTACGCCAAAGGTATCCTGCAGCTGGGTGTGCTTATAGAGCAGGTTGAGCACAACATTGGCATTGGCTCCCTTTTTGATCTCGATGACTACCCGCATGCCCTCACGGCTGGACTCATCACGAAGGTCTGAGATTCCCTCGATTTTTTTCTCTTTGACAAGCTCAGCGATTTTTTCGATCAGCTTTGCCTTGTTCACCATATAGGGCAGCTCTGTAACAATGATCCTCTGCTTTCCGCTGGGCATGGTCTCAATATTTGTCACGGCACGCACTTTGATCTTGCCGCGCCCTGTCCGGTAAGCCTGATGGATACCGCTTCTGCCCAGAATCATGGCACCGGTCGGGAAATCCGGTCCCTTGATAATATTCATGATTTCTTCGATATCCGTTGCTCTGTCATTTTTGACACGGTTATCGATAATCTTTACCACGCCGTCAATGGTCTCCCGGAGATTATGAGGCGGGATATTGGTGGCCATGCCGACCGCGATACCGGTCGTACCATTGACCAGAAGATTTGGAAAACGGGCCGGCATTACAACAGGCTCTTTTTCCGTATCATCAAAGTTGGGAACAAAGTCGACTGTATCTTTATTGATGTCTGCCATCATCTCCATGGAGATCTTGCTCAGACGGGCCTCTGTGTATCGCATGGCCGCTGCCCCGTCACCGTCCACGGAACCGAAATTGCCATGTCCGTCAACCAGGGTATAGCGCATATTCCAGTCCTGGGCCATATTGACCAGGGCACCGTAAATAGATGAATCTCCGTGCGGATGGTATTTACCCATGGTATCGCCGACGATACGCGCGCATTTTCTGTGCGGCTTATCGGGGCCATTATTCAGTTCCGTCATTGCGTACAGGATTCGTCTCTGTACCGGCTTGAGTCCGTCTCTGACATCCGGAAGCGCGCGTGAGGCAATGACGCTCATCGCGTAGTCGATGTAGAAGGTTTCCATCCTCTCCTTCAGATCGACATCCGTTATCTTATCAAAAATATTGCTACGCTCATCCACTGTAGTCTTCCTCCTTCGTGATGTCAGATATCCAGATTCTTGACATACTTCGCGTTCTTTTCAATGAACTCTCTGCGAGGCTCTACTTTATCTCCCATCAGGATGGTAAAAGTCTCATCAATGCTCACTCTCTTGGCGTCATCCATAGATACACGCAAAAGGATTCTCTTGGCTGGATCCATGGTCGTATCCCAGAGCTGCTCCGCATCCATCTCTCCCAGTCCTTTGTATCGCTGAATCTTATTATTCTGATCTCTGCCGATCTCGGAAAGAATCTGTGCAAGCTCTTCATCACTGTATGCGTAGTATTCTTTTCTGTTCTTTTCAATCTTATAAAGCGGGGGCTTTGCCAGATAGACATATCCCTCGCGGATCAGATCCGGCATGAAGCGGTAGAGGAATGTCAGCAGCAAAGTGCTGATATGGGCACCGTCGACATCGGCATCCGTCATGATGATAATCTTGTGATAACGCAGTTTTGTGATATCAAAATCTTCATCAATGCCTGTTCCAAATGCCGTGATCATGGCCTGGATCTCTTTATTTGCCAGAATCTTGTCCATGCGGGCCTTCTCTACATTCAGAATCTTGCCTCGCAGGGGAAGAATGGCCTGTGTCGCACGGGATCTTGCCGTCTTGGCGCTGCCGCCGGCGGAATCTCCCTCTACGATATAGATCTCACAGTTTTCCGGATTCTTATCAGAGCAATCCGCAAGCTTGCCCGGCAGACTCATCCCATCCAGAGCCGTTTTTCTCCTGGTCATCTCCCTGGCCTTACGGGCTGCATCCCTTGCTCTCTGAGCCAGGACAGACTTTTCCACAATGGTCTTGCCCACAGCAGGATTCTGTTCCAGATAAATGGCAAGTTTTTCCGCTACGATGCTCTCCACAGCAGTTCTTGCCTCGGAATTGCCCAGCTTCTGCTTGGTCTGCCCTCCAAATTGGGGCTCACTGATCTTAATACTGATGATGGCAGTCAATCCTTCACGGATATCCTCACCGGACAGATTCTCATCACTGTCCTTCATCAGCTTCATTTTTCTTCCGTAATCATTGAGTGTCTTTGTCAAAGCGCCGCGGAAACCGGCCAGATGGGTGCCTCCCTCCGGCGTAATAATATTATTGACAAAGCTGTATACATTTTCATTGAAACCGTCGTTATGCTGGAAGGCAACTTCCACCATGACATCATTTTTGATACCCTCACAGTAAATAATATCGCTGTAAAGAGGATTGACGGATTTATTCAGATACTGTACATACTCAGAAATACCGCCCTCATAATGAAAGCTCTTTTCTGCAGTATGTTCTTCCCTCTCATCCCGCAGAGTAATCCGCAGACCCTTTGTCAGAAAAGCAATCTCCCTGAGTCTCTCCAGAAGAACATCATAACTGAAGATGGTCTCCTCAAAAATGGTGTCATCCGGGAGAAATGTTACCATAGTGCCCCGCTTGTCTGTCGGTCCGATTTTCTGCATATCGCACATGACATGGCCGCGCTCATATCTCTGAAAATATTCATATCCATCTACATAGACATGAACTTCCAGCCAGTTGGAAAGTGCATTTACAACAGATGCGCCTACCCCGTGCAGACCGCCGGATACCTTGTATCCCCCGCCGCCGAACTTGCCGCCGGCGTGCAAAATCGTAAATACAACTTCCAGTGCAGGCTTTCCTGCCTTTTCCTGAATACCTACCGGTATTCCTCTGCCATTATCTGTAACAGTGACAGAATTATCCTTATGGATCGTTACCTGAATCTCTGTGCAGTAACCTGCCAGAGCCTCATCAACCGAATTATCAACGATCTCATAGACAAGATGATGTAGTCCGCGCGCAGAAGTGCTGCCGATATACATACCCGGTCTTTTTCTGACTGCTTCCAGTCCTTCCAAAATCTGAATTTGTTCTGCTCCGTACTCTGCGCTCATAAATGGCCTCCCGCTCCTACTGCTGTGCTATCGCTACTTCTGTATGATATTTCCATTTTCTACATAAAACATATGATCTATATTCATTCTGTGCCTGATCAGATCCTCCAGACCTGTGCAGGTAATAATCGTCTGGATCTCCTGCATGCTGCGAATCAGGTCATTCTGCCTGCTGCTGTCCAGCTCGGACATAACATCATCCAGCAGAAGAACCGGCTGATCTCCGGATGTTTCTCTGACAAAATCAATCTCTGCCAGTTTCAAAGAAAGAGCAGCTGTACGCTGCTGACCCTGCGATCCGAATTTTCTCAGATCAATATCTCCCAACATAAAAGCAAAATCATCTCTGTGCGGACCTGTTCCTGTCATTTTCATGCGCAGATCCATGTCCCGGCCGGCAGCCAGTTTTTCCGCAAATAGACCGGCCGGCACATGTGGCCGGTATACAATCTCAAGATGTTCTTTTCCTGCCGTGATCCCGGCATGCACAGCCTGTGTTCTCTCATTCAGCTTATCAATAAAAGCCTGTCTCTGTGCAATCACACGAACCCCGCAGCTGACCATCTGTTCATCCCAGATATCCAGGGTACTTTTCAGAGAAGGCTCGAAATAAATCTGTCTGAGCAGATTATTTCTCTGATTTACAATACGGTTATATTTTCCAATGTCATGGAGATAGACTCTGCTCATCTGACAGAGCTCCATATCCAGAAATCTTCTTCTCTCTGCCGGACCGTTCTTGATCATCGAAAGATCTTCCGGAGAAAAACAAACAATATGAGCAAGACCCAGAAGTTCACCGGACCGCTTTACAGGAATGCCGTCTATGGCAATGCCTTTGGATTTGCTCTTTCTCAGATGCATATCCACTTTATGTGAGATATCCTCCCGCATTACCTGCATACGCAGGTGGCTTTCCTCCTGTCCAAATCGTATCATCTCTTTGTCTTTGGACCGCCGGTGCGACCTGGTCGTCGCGCACAGATAAACTGCTTCCAGCACATTGGTCTTCCCCTGTGCGTTATCCCCGTACAGGATGTTGATTCCTTTTCCAAAAGAAAGATCAAGAGATTCATAATTTCTGAAATTCTTCAGAGCAAGAGATTGAATATACATACTTAAACAACCTTAATGGTTTCCTGTCCATAGGAAACCAGATCGCCCCGCATGATCTTCTTACCGCGCATGGTGCAGACCTCCTGATTGACCAGAACTTCCCCGTCCTGGATCACAAACTTTGCCTCCACGCCGGAAGAAACCAGACCGGCTGCCTTGAGCAGCTGCCCCAGTTTGATGAAATCATCTTTTAATACAAATGTCTGCATATTCTCCCTCCTAGAAATTGATTGGAAGAATCAGATAAGTATAAGTCTGCTCATCATTTCTGATCACAAAAGGAGTCTTGGAACTTACAAAATAGATGGTGATCATCTCATCATCAATCACACGGATGGCATCTGTGACAAGCTTGGGATTAAAACCGATCACCAGATCACTTCCTTCTTTGACAGCAGGAACGCTGTCAACCATGGAACCGCTGTGTGACTGAGACTTAAGCTCGATCATTCCGTCAGAGACAGTCGCTATAATAGGAGTCCTGTCCTTCTCGCTGACCAGAAGAGAAGCTCTGTCAATACATTCATTAAACTCTTTTTTATTCAGCTCGGCCCTGGTATTGTAATCCGAGGAGATCATACGGTCTACCTTGAAATACTCGCCCTCGATCAGACGGCTTACCACACTGGTCTTTCCAAACTCAAACAGGATATGCTTATCTGTGATAAAGATTTCCACATCCTTCTCTGCTTCATCCTCCAGGATCTTACCCAGCTCATTCATAGTCTTACCGGGAACAATCACCTTGACAGGACCTGCAGACTTTTTCAGATCAACATTGCGGATCGCAATTCTCTGACCATCGAGGGCAATCACTCTGAGTCTGTCCTGATCAAAATCAAAGAGCTCACCGCTCATGATCGGATTGCTCTCATTTGCAGAGATTGCAAAAATCGTCTGCTTGATCACTTCCTTGAGTGAAAACTCAGAAAGCATATAGGAATCTGCCTTTTCCACATTGGGAAGACCTGTAAAATCAATCGCAGGTTTTCCTATGATATGGAACTTGGCATTTCCGCAGGAAATCTCTACCTTCATACTGTCATCTGCGGTGATCGTGATATCACCCTCTGACAGTTTGCTTACAATATCAGAAAAGAATCTGGCACCAACTGCGATCGCTCCAGTTTCGAGAATATCACCTTCAACGGTTGTCTCAATGCAGAGCTCCATATCATTTCCGGTCAGTTTAATCACACCGGAAGAAGCATCGATCAGAATGCATTCCAGAATACTCATTGTAGTACGGACGGGAACTGCTTTGATAACTCTGTTAATTCCCGCTCTCAGTTCAGATCTGCCGCAGATAATTTTCATGATTAAGGCCGTCCTTTCCCGGATATATAAATAATTAAAAGATTAGTTTGTAGTAGTAGTTGGTCCTGTTAACAGTGTGGATAAGTGGAGAAAATGCCTGATCTGCAGGAAAAAGCGCAGGCTGCGGCCTGTGGATGAATATGGGATGATATTGTATAAAAAAGGATCTCAGATCAGATTATCCACAATATCATCCACATGTGAATAAATTTCCTGTGGAAAAAAACAGATGGATTTCTTCCTTATTATAATATATACTGCCGCGATTATTTAGCAGGAAGATTGAGCTTCCTGGTGATGATATCGATCGTATTGCGGAGCTGCTCATTATCCTGCAGATCCGTGCGGATCTTCTTTGTGCCGTGCAGGACAGTGGAGTGGTCCTTGTTGCCAAGCGCTGCTCCTATAGCTGCCAGAGACAGACCAGTGTACTTTTCACACAGATACATGCAGATCTGGCGGGGATAAGCAATCTCACGGCTGCGGTTCTTGCCTTTGATATCTTCCGCTGTGATCTTGTAATTGAACTGTTCCACTACCATCTCAATAATCAGGTCAGGTGTGATCGGTCTGGCCTTTTCAGGTTCAATCATGTCTTTGAGAACCTCTTTGGCAATATCCTCATCAACCCTGTCAGTATGCTTGAGCTTGGCAAAGTTGATGATCTGATTCAGAGCACCTTCCAGCTCACGGATATTGGAAACGATATGCTCCGCAATATAGTGGAGAGCAGAATCCTCAATCTCAATATCATAGTGCTCGGCTCTCTTTTCCAGAATCGCGACTCTTGTATCGTAGTCCGGCGCCTGAATATCTACGGTCAGGCCGACTTTGAAACGGGAAATCAGACGCTCTTCCAGACCAACCATCTCCTTCTGGGGTTTATCCGAGGAGATTACGATCTGCTTCTTATGTTCATAGAGCTCATTAAAAGTATAGAAAAACTCTTCCATGGTGCTGTCTTTGCCGGCGATAAACTGAATATCGTCGATCAGCAGCATATCAATATTGCGGTACTTTTCCTTGAAGTTCTCCTGGGTCCTGTTCTTGATGGCCGCGATCAGTTCACTGGAGAAAGCCTCTGTAGTGGTATAAATGATGCGGAAATCAGGATTATTTTCCAGTGCATAGTGAGCAATCGACTGCATCAGATGCGTCTTGCCAAGTCCGACACCACCGTAAATAAAAAGGGGATTTCCATACTCGCCGGGATCAGAAGCCACGGCCAGAGCAGTCGCATAGGCAAGGTTATTGGTATTACCTACAACGAAGGTATCGAATGTATATTTCGGATTCAGAGTATCATTAATACGCCCAGCCGAAACAAGAGAATCAGCCGGACCGGAATCCTTGCGGGAAGCCCTATCTGCGCTGCTGAGATTGCTCAGTTTTGTAATCTCAACATCGTATTCTTCATTAAAATACTCAGAAATAGTAACTTTCAGCGGTTGTTCAAATTTATTTTTAACGTAACTAAGCAGCTGGCTCAGGCTGTCATCCAGAAGAATCAGAACTTTATGATTGTTCACTGAGTAAACAGAAAGCTTCTGGATCCAGGCTGTATAGGCTGCAGGTGTGATATCGTATTCATTGATCAGAATGTCAATGATCTTATCCCACTCTTGTTGAATCAGGTTGCTCACGATAATCCCCCTAATTTTATAGTATCACCATATATTTTATATCATTTCAGAGGATAATTCAAGTAGTCCCTCAAAAACATGGGGATAAATGGAAGGTATTGTGGATAAGTGTATAAAGTGACTGGTAATATGTGAATAAAAAAATATAGAATGTTTGAGAAAATGTTTTTTTTATATTAAAATTTTGTGACTGTGGATAAAATGGAAAACATATCCACAGGAGAAAATCCAGTTATACGTGGAAAATCTGATGCTTATAAGCTAAAATCAACAGCTTATCCACATTTTATCCACTTTTTGTGGATAAAAACGGGAAGTGTGATTACATTCTATAAAAATGGTGGATAAGTTTGTGAATAATTGGATAATACAATCTACAGAACGTATATTCCGTGCAAAAACGGTGGAAAAACACCCGAAAATGGCCTGATTGCGGGAAAAAAATAAAATCTTTTGCTTGACTAAGCAGGGCCTAGCTAATATAATAAAGAAGATTGGACATTAGCGTTAAGGAGGTGTTGACTCATGAAAATGACATTTCAGCCCAAGACCAGACAGAGATCAAAGGTTCATGGCTTCAGAAAGAGAATGAGCACTGCTAACGGCAGAAAAGTTCTCGCAGCCAGAAGAGCAAAAGGAAGAAAAGTATTATCAGCATAAGTACCGATCCGGTATCATAATGTGTTAACCTGGGCCGCATATTTTGTGGCCTTTTTCTTTCCTAATGCAGGTTATTATGGAGTTTTCAGAATCACTCAAAAAGAACAAAGAATTTAAGGCTGTCTATAGCAGCCGCAGATCACGTGCGAATAAGTTGCTGATCATGTACGTGATGAAGAATGGCACAGAAAAAAACAGACTGGGGATATCAGTCAGTAAAAAGGTAGGAAACAGCATAGTAAGACATCGTCTGACCAGATTGATCAGAGAGATCTACCGGCTTGATGAACTCTCTTTTAAGAGAGGCATCGATATTGTTGTTGTAGTTAGACCGGCAGCCAGGGATACGAACTATTATAATATGAAGGAATCCTTTATGCATTTGGCTGGTCTGCATGGTATTATCCAGAAAAGAAGCTGATGATATGAGTAAGATCCTGATAGCGATGATTCGCTTTTACAGAAAGTTTCTTTCCCCTATGAAGCCGGGATGCTGTATTTACATTCCGACCTGTTCCCAGTACGCGATTGGAGCGATCCAGAAGTATGGCGCTCTGAAAGGGAGTTTTCTTGCAATTAAGAGGATTCTCCGCTGCCACCCGTTCAGAAGGGGTGGATTTGATCCTGTTCCATAAAGAGGAGGACTATTTTGGATTATTTAGTATTAACACAGACAGGCGGTATTTTAAGGCCTTTCGGTATCATCCTCGGCCTGATCATGAACTACATTTACCGCTTTCTTGAGATGTTCGGCATCAGCAATATCGCTCTGACCATCGTATTGCTGACATTGGTCGTTAACGTTCTCATGATTCCTCTTACCTACAGGCAGCAGAAGTTCTCCAGGATGAATGCTGTCATCAATCCGGAAATTCAGAAGATCACAAAGAAATATGAAGGGAAAAATGATGAGAGATCTCTGAGGATGCGTCAGGCAGAGACCCAGGCAGTGTACGATAAGTACGGCGCCAGCCCTGTAGGCGGATGTCTGCCCGCACTGATTCAGATTCCGATTCTCTTCGCACTCTACAGAGTTATCTACAATGTACCCGCGTATGTAGAGCCTGTAAAAGAAGTCTATGAGAAGATTGCAATCCCGATTATGAATGCGACCGGCGCTTCTGATATCATGTCAGAGCTGATCAGCACACTCAGCATTCGGGTCAGCAACTTTGATATTACAAATATCAACAAGGTTATTGACACTCTTTATCTGGTAAAGAGTGGTGCCTGGCAGACTGTCAGCGATGCTTTTTCATCCAGTCCGGATGTAGTAAAGGCTATTTCAGATTATTCCGGACAGATCGTAGGCATGAACTGGCTTCCGGGCGGACTGAGCGTAGTGGATCCTCCGCTTGTACTCAGTCAGGGTATTGCCGGCGCATTTCCCGGCGTGATCATTCCTATTCTTGCTGCTCTGACCCAGTGGCTCAATATGAAAGTCACTCAGAGAAATCAGCCGCAGCTTGATACCAGCACCCAGATGGGAAGCACCATGAGCACCATGAATACCATGATGCCCATCATGTCCCTCTTCTTCACTACCACACTTCCTGCAGGTATGGGCGTTTACTGGATTTCCAGTGCTCTGTTCCGTACCCTGATCACTCTGGTGATCGACAAGGTAATCGGGAAGACAAGTGTAGAAGAAATCATTGAAAAGAATAAAGACAAAGCAGCAGCAAAGGCCGAAAAACGCGGTGAACAGCAGGCAAAGCTGGAGGCCTATGCTTCTATGAATACCAGAAAGATTTCAGATATCGCCAAGGCAAACCGGACAGAGAATGAGAGCGTAGCTGATAAGTCCAATCAGAAAAGTAAAAGCAGCGCCCCGTCCGGCAAGAGCACGAAGCAAAGCGGAGAAGCAGGCGGTCAGTCGATTTCTTCCATTGCAAATATGCTGAAAAAACGTGACGATTAATTTGGAGAGTATTTATGAGTCAGGAATTTTTTGAGTTCAGCGGTAAAACGGTTGACGATGCTCTGACAGAAGCCCTGATCAAACTGGAGACGACCAGTGACAAGATCGATTATGAGGTCGTTGAAAAGGGAAGCACAGGATTTCTGGGGATGTTCGGAAAGCCGGCCGTTATCAGAGTTTACAAAAAGAAAAATCTGGTAGATACTGCCCGGGATTTCATGAAAGATCTCTTCGCAGCTATGGGATATGAGGTTGTTTCCACCATCGATTATGATGAGGAAAGCCGTACCATGAATATTACCTTTGAGGGTGATGACATGGGATCTCTGATCGGTAAAAGAGGTCAGACACTGGATTCCCTGCAGTATATCATCAGCCTTGTAGTGAATAAAGAGAGCGATGTATATATCCGCGTAAAGGCAGACACGGAAAACTACCGTGAGCGCCGCAAGGAAACGCTGGAAAATCTGGCGAAAAACATTGCCTACAAGGTTAAGAGAACAAAACACACCGTGGTTCTTGAGCCCATGAATCCTTATGAAAGAAGGATCATCCATTCTGCCCTGCAGAATGATCGCTTTATCGAGACCCACAGTGAGGGCGAGGAACCTTACAGAAAGGTAATCGTATCCCTGAAGAAGGAATATAAGGACAGCAAAGAGACCGGCGGCCGTTACAGAGGAAATGACAGATCATTTTCCGGTAAGAGGGGCGGCAGAGGCAGGTCCGGCAGATATTCCAGAAAATATGAGAATCGCGATAACGCGCCTGCACAGGAGACCAGTACTCCTGAAAGCACAAATATCAGCGAGGAAACTACTGAAGAATAACATCCGGAAGGCTGTTGTATCGATTGATATAACAGCCTTTTTTGACAGAGGAAATTATGATCCATTCAGATACAATAGCTGCTGTTTCAACAGGAATGACAAGTGCCGGAATCAGTATGATCCGGATCAGCGGAGACCAGGCATTTGTCATTGCAGATCAGATATTCCGCGGACCGGGAAAAGCTGTAGCAGAGATGCCATCTCATACCATTAATTATGGCTTTATCTATGACGGGGACCGCATGGTGGATGAGGTACTCCTGTCCGTAATGCGGGCGCCGGCCACCTACACGCGGGAGGATATCGTGGAAATCAATTGCCATGGCGGAATTGCTGTGACAAAAGAAGTTCTCAGAGTGGTACTGGAAAGAGGAGCCAGACTGGCAGAACCCGGAGAATTTACCAAAAGAGCCTTTCTAAATGGAAGAATCGATCTGTCTCAGGCTGAAGCAGTGATGGATCTGATCCAGTCCGGAAGCCGTGCTGCCATGGACGCTTCTCTTCGTCAGCTCAGAGGAAGCCTGAAGGAAAGAATCCAGACAGATAAAGACGCTATCTTGCAGACGATTGCTATGATAGAGGCAGCCCTGGATGACCCGGAACACTATGACACAGGCCAGGAGTTTCGCAGGGAGATCCGAAAATCTGTCAGCGCAGTCTATACAGACCTGAAAAATCTTGCCGATACCTTTGAAAACGGCAGGGTCATCCGGGAAGGAATCCGTGCTGTAATTGTAGGAAAGCCAAATGCGGGAAAATCTTCCATTATGAATGTACTCCTCGGGGAAAACCGGGCGATCGTTACCGATATTGCCGGCACAACCCGGGATACGCTGGAAGAATCTCTCAAAATGGATGGTCTGATGCTGAATATTATAGATACAGCCGGAATCCGTGAGACAGAGGACGCCATCGAGCAGATCGGAATGGAGAGAGCGCTCTCTGCTGTAGAGGAGGCTGACCTGGTCATCTATGTGATTGATGGTTCTGTACCTCTGGATCAGAATGACCACGTGATTATGGACAGGATCCGGGGGAAAAAGACCATCTGTCTGATCAATAAAACAGACCTGCCGACAGCAGTAGATGTAGAAAATATCCATCATCTTCTCTCCTCTCCTGTTCTCTGTGTGTCCGCAAAAGAGCATCAGGGAATGGAAGCCTTTTCGGAAGAAGTGAAAAAGATGTTTGAAGCAGGTAAATTGCAAGCCGGTGAAGAGACATTTCTCACCAATCTGCGTCATTATGAGGAAATCTGTTCGGCAGTATCCAGCCTTACCCTGGCTATGGACAGTCTGGAAAAGGGAATGCCGGAGGATTTTATTTCCATAGATCTGACAGATGCCTATCACGCGCTGGCCAATGTGGTCGGTGAGGATGTGGGAGATGATCTGATCGACCGGATTTTCAGCACGTTCTGTGTAGGCAAGTAAGTAAAAGGGGATTTTGCTTTGGAATACAGATATGAAGAATATGATGTGGCAGTGGTAGGCGCAGGACATGCCGGCTGTGAGGCTGCCCTTGCCTGCGCGAGACTGGGACTGGAGACCATCCTTTTTACCATCAGTGTGGAAAGCATCGCTCTCATGCCCTGCAATCCCAATATCGGAGGCAGCTCCAAGGGACATTTGGTCCGTGAAATCGATGCTCTCGGCGGCGAGATGGGGAAAAATATCGATAAGACATTCATCCAGTCCAAAATGCTCAATGCCTCCAAAGGACCTGCTGTTCATTCCCTGCGGGCACAGGCTGATAAGCAGGATTATACCAGGGAAATGAGGAAAACCCTGGAAAACACGGAGCATCTGACTGTAAAACAGGCAGAGATTGTGGATATCGTTGCTGAAAATGGCAAGGTTACCGGCGTAAAATCTTTTACCGGAGGAATCTATCCCTGCAAAGCCGCCGTTCTGGCAACTGGGACATATTTGAATGCCAGGTGTCTGTGCGGGGAAGCCATTACTTATACAGGTCCAAACGGCCTGAAAGCAGCAACAGGGCTCACACAGTCCCTGCAAAAGCTGGGAATTGAGCTGGTCCGCTTTAAAACGGGTACTCCCGCGCGTATGGATGGAAGGACCATTGATTACAGTAAGATGGAAGAACAGTTCGGGGATGAGAAGATCGTACCCTTCTCTTTCACCAGTGACCCGGAGTCCCTGCAGAAGGAACAAGTCTCCTGCTGGCTCACCTATACCAATGAAGAAACACATAAGGTGATCCGCGATAACCTGGACCGGTCACCCATTTATGCAGGCGTGATTGAGGGAACAGGCCCCCGCTACTGCCCTTCTATCGAGGACAAGGTGGTACGATTTGCAGATAAAAACAGACATCAGGTATTCATAGAGCCTGAGGGTCTTTATACCAATGAAGTATATATCGGGGGAATGTCCTCCTCCCTTCCGGAAGATGTTCAGATCAGAATGTACCGGACGGTTCCCGGCCTGGAACATGCTAAAATTGTACGCAATGCGTATGCAATTGAATACGATTGCATCCCTGCAACCCAGTTGAAATCTTCTCTTGAGTTTAAGGCAGTGGAAGGACTCTTCAGCGGCGGTCAGTTTAACGGCAGTTCCGGCTATGAAGAGGCGGCTGCCCAGGGACTGGTTGCAGGTATCAATGCAGCAATGAAAATACTGGACCGCGATCCTCTGATTTTAAAGAGATCCGATGCGTATATTGGCGTTCTGATTGACGATCTGGTAACCAAGGATGTGCATGAACCCTACCGTATGATGACATCCAGGGCAGAGTACCGTCTCCTGCTCCGTCAGGATAATGCAGACCTGCGTCTGACAAAGATCGGCCATGAAATAGGTCTGATTGATGAGGACCGCTATCAGAAACTGCTGGAAAAAGAAAGAGCAATCAAAGAGGAAATCAGAAGAGTCGAAAACGTAAATCTCGGTGCAAACGAACATGTACAGGCATTTCTGCAGGAAAATGGCAGCCCGGCATTAAAAACAGGCGTAAATCTTGCAGATTTAATCAGACGTCCTGAACTAAATTACCAGATAACAGCTGCTCTGGATCCTGAAAGACCTGATTTACCATACGATGTCACGCAGCAGGTAGAGATACAGATCAAATATGATGGATATATCAAAAGACAGCTGCAGCAGGTGGAAAAAGCGTGGAAAATGGAAGAAAAGAAGCTGCCGGCGGATATCAATTACAGTCAGATCAGCGGACTTCGAATTGAAGCCAGACAGAAACTGGAAAAGATCAAGCCTGCATCAATTGGTCAGGCTTCCCGTATTGCCGGAGTGACTCCTGCAGATATTTCTGTTCTGCTGATCTATTTAACACAGATGAAAAACCATGAAACAGTTAAGAGGTGAACGATCATGGCTGATACGGAATATTTAAAATCCAGAATTGGAAAGCTTGGAATTGACCTTACAGATAATATGTTGCATCAATATGTGACCTATTATGAAATGATAGTCGAAAAGAATAAAGTCATGAATCTGACAGCCATTACAGACTTTGAAGAGTTTGTAGATAAGCATTTTGCAGACAGTCTTTCACTGATCAAGGCAGTTGATCTGTCAAAAGTCCACTATGTAATGGATGTCGGTACCGGAGCAGGATTTCCTGCTATTCCTCTGAAGATTGCTTTTCCTCATCTTCAGATTACCATGCTCGACTCACTGCAAAAAAGAATGCTCTTTATCGATCAGGTTGTGAATGAATTACAGTTATCAAATATGAAAACCATCCACGGCCGAGCAGAAGAAATCGGACATGATCCCAGATACAGGGAAAAATATGACTTATGTGTATCCAGGGCAGTGGCCAATCTGTCAACACTGAGTGAATATTGCATTCCTTTTGTAAAAAAAGGCGGATTCTTCATCTCCTACAAATCAGGAGGTTCTCTGGAAGAAATTCAGGAAGCTGAGAAAGCCATAAAGGTAATGGGAGGAAAAAGAAATCAGCTCTGCCAATTTACACTGCCGGATACAGACATCACAAGAATCCTGGTGCCAGTAAAGAAAATAGCTCCAACACCGAAAAAATATCCGAGAAAAGCTGGAATGCCAAATAAAAGTCCAATCAAATAAGAGTTTCACTCTTCTACCATCAACAAAGGGGATAACGCATGCATATATGTGTTATCCCCTTTTATGTTTCACGTGAAACATGAAAGAAAGCATAAGTTGACACAAATGTTTCACGTGAAACACGGAAGGAAGGATAAGATAATACAGATGTTTCACGTGAAACACAGAAAGAAGGATAAGTTAATACAATGTTTCACGTGAAACATAGAAAGAAGGATAAGTTAATACAATGTTT
>CAMHFW010000017.1 GCA_946184675.1 uncultured Clostridia bacterium
TCTTTATCCAGGGCAACATCCGTTACCGCTACCGGATCTCCTTCTTCTTTCTCCACATAGAGGAAGATGTCGGAAGGATTCGGATTGGAGGAGGAATAATATCCCTTGAACTCATCATTGCTGAATGTCAGATATCTTGTCGCGCTGGAAGAAGCATTGCTCAGTTTATTGTCTGCATAATTCCAGTATTTCGTAGAAGAATCGGTGCTGAAGGTCAGCGTTCCGCTGCCTTCTACGGTCACATAGTAACCGCCATTTGTGAGGCTGAATCCGTTCGTGATCTCAGCCGCTTCAAATGCAGCGTCTTCTTTATCAGTTGTGATGGTCAGAACACCATCCTCATCTGAGATGCTGGCACTGTAGGTGCTGGCTGCGCTGCCGTCATGTCCCAGGATATAGGTGCTTCCTGCAGCATTCGAAGAAGCGATCACGTAGTTCTTACCGGCTTCTAAGGTATCCGTCAGAACATACTCGGTCCCTTCTGCAGGTGTGGGATCATCCGGTGTGGGATCATCCGGCGTGGTTCCCTGTGTCTTTACAAACAGGCGGAAGATTGCTGCATCTTCTTCGCTGCTGCTGGTACCGAAGGATCCGCTGCTGCAGGTGATGTAATAGGTACCCGAACTGCTTGTTTCATAGGACAGCTTGCCGTCTGTATAGTTTACAGCGCGGCCGCTGGTATAAGTCATAACACCATTGCTGCTGGTCGGATAGAGATAGTCACTTCCATTCTTCAGGTAACCGGAAGATGAATACTCCCAGAGCACACTGCTGGTATTTGTTTTAATATATGCCGGCGTTTCTCCGGAAGCTGCTGTGACATCCAATGTCGCTGCAGAAACGCTGCTGCTTCCTTTGCTGATGGCATATACGCTGCTGTCATCCTTCGTAACTGCAACGATATACTCTTTCCCGGCTTCAAAATGATCTGTCTCTTCATAACGGATTTCTCCTGTCGGAGTAACAGGATTGTCCGGATCCGGCTCTATAAAAGTGCCGTCATCTGTATACTCATAAAAAACTGTAGACGTGGCATTGCTCTCAGAACGAAGAGTGAAAATATTGGAAACTGAACTGTCTCCGTTTCCGTGTGTCAGATATTTATCACCTGCATCGCTCTGGGAGGCATTGGTGCTTTTGAGAATATGAGCACTTACTGTGCTTCCTGAACTTGCTCCGTTGATGATCCACACATCCGGCGTATCATCCAGCTTAAGTGTACCGTCATATCCTCCTGTACTATTGGAGGTATAGGTTCCGTTCAGGTATTTCCCATCCTGACTCTGGATGAGGAAACCATCTCCCTGGGCCGTAAATGTCCAAAGCAGGCGGTCAGGAGCAACATCCTCACCGACTGTGTACTCTTCTCCGGACAGGCCGTTATAATTATACTGCTCACTGCCTTCAGAGCCGTTGGTATAACCAATTTCCTCGCCCTCTGACGTGAGAGCATAGCCGTCACTTGCCAGAATGACATACTTTTTGCCATCCTCCGGAGTAACGCCTTCGCCCGTCTCATCATCCCCGCCGGGAGCAGGATCATCTCCTCCGCTGGGGGATTCCGTTACATTATTTCCATTTGCATCATAATAATTGAATGTAAGATTTTTATCACTGTCGATTGTGATAACCAGGCCCTTGCCCTTTACAAATGCGCTGCCTGTTCCGTATTCGCTGTCACTCATACAGCCGGCTGCGCCATAATAGAAATTAAATACTTTTGTGCTGCCGTTCCTGTATTCAATCGTGGTCCCCGGGGTATACATTTCATCGTAATGAGTATCCGAAACCGTATGATTATGCCCCCAAAGTAAAACGATTGTCTTTCCTGCATCTGCGGCGTCATTTAGTGTATCAATCACCAGATCTGCATTGGTAGTCTGACGTCCGCCGCCGCCCCAACTGCTGCTGCTGGGGAAATAATGCAGCGGGTAGTGGGTTAATATAATGATCGGTTTATCCGCCCCCACGCTGTCTAAATAGTTTCCAAGCTTGCTGATCTGCGCTGTAGTATAGTTATCCTGATTGTTGTTCCAGTTGTCTGTTCCCAGACAGTAGATACGGAAATTCTCCCCCTCCATGCCCTCAGCATCAACGATATATCCATCTTTCATGCTATTGCTCGTAGTAGAGAATTTTCCATTATAAATCTCATGGTTTCCTGTTGTGTAGACGTTCGGTATGTCCTTTCCTTCCGCTACACCTAAAACAGAACGCGTATAGGTCCAGAAATCACTCTCACCGGCCTGTGCTGCTCCCATGTCACCGCAGAAACTCATAACATCCACGCCGCTGTACATCTCAGCTACACGGTCAAGCCATGTGTCAAGACGGTTTGCTGCTGTATTATTGGATGAATTATGAATGTCGGAGGTAAACGTTAATACAGTAAGATCTTTGTCCGCGCTCTTCTCCTCTGCATCAGCTGCTGCTTTCAGCGTGCTTTCTGCCGGAGGACCTCTCTCTGTCTGAACTTCATCGTCCTCATCTTCTGCTAACAAGAGTTCTTCAGAATCCGCTTTTTCTGCTGATTCATTATCCAGAAGGCCTGCATTGGCCTCACTGACCTCACTCTCATTCTTCTGATGAGTACGACCTGTGGATTCCATCACGGTCTCTTCTTCAGCTGTGTTTTCGATCTCCGTGATCTCATCCTCTGAGACATCCGCTTCTGTTTTTGCCTGCTGATTCTGCCCGCTGATTTCTTCACTGCTGTTTCCACTTGCCCATGTCTCCAGCTCAGATTTCAGATCTGCTGCCGGAGTAAGAATAGTGAGCTGATTGATAATCAGCAGCATACTGATCAGACAGACAAAGAAGCGTTTGCCTTTCTGGTAGTACTTTCTCATAAGACTCCTTTTCTCCTTTCTTCCTCATAGTATAAATACGTGCTTTGCACCATGTATATGCGCGAAGTGCAGCAGAAACATGATACAAATATATATATAATATATCATGCAACCGCTGTTTTGTCGCATAATTATAGCCTATATATTGCATGTATACAATATTCTTGTGCATATATTAGCTGTTATGCAAAAATAAGAACCGGTCTTTCGGTCCGGTTCTTATCATCATTATTTCTTTTTTAAGGAAATCAGTTTGGAAGAGATCAGCGCCGTCAGAGGAATTGCCAGTATCATTCCGATACTCGCCGACAAACCACTGATTGTTTCCAGCGCTACAAAAGCTGTCGAAAACAAGTGGTAAAAAGAAAGCCCTCTCGCGTACAAAAAAATGATCAATGTGAACTCACTACCGAGGAAGGCCAGAATCAGCGTGTTGGTCATTGTTCCTGCAAGGTCACGGCCGATATTCATTCCGGATCGGAACAGTTCCTTCCCCGGCATGGACGGGTTGGCGGCATGGACCTCTTCCAGCGCAGAAGAAATACTCATGGCAACATCCATTACAGCCCCAAGAGCACTGATGATAATACCTGCCGCCAGCAGGCCGCGAAGTCCGATCGGTACACCCGCGTATTTCAGCTGAAGGAGCGGCTCCGCGTCCTCCATTCTCAGCCCGTCAATCCTTGCAAAATGCTGTACCAGGAGACCGAAAAGCATAGCAAAGAAAACGCCTGCAGTCGTTCCCAGAAACGCACTTATGGTCTTTCGGTGTACGCCCCCCAGTATCGTAAAACTGACCAGGGCAATATAGACACATGTCAGAAAAGTTGTAAACACAGTCGGCGCACCTTTGAGCAGGAGCGGAATCAGGATCATAAACAGACAGACAGCTGTAACAATCAGACCAATCAGCGATTTGAGTCCTGTCCGGCCGCCGATCAGTATGATGGCTGCAAAGAAAAGGATCAGAAAGACTGCAAGGATGGGAATCCTGTTATACTCATATACAGTAGCGCTGTGACCACCATCAGCATAAGTCTTGATGGTCAGGATTACACTGTCCCCCTCTGATACCGGCCCCCCGTAATTTGGTCCAAAATAGTTTTTCACAATCATGGACTCACCTTTGTAGCGTCCGCTTTTCACGATTACCAGAAACTCCTGACTGCCCGTATAAGCACTGTCCGCCACCTTATCCTTCTCCATATTTTCATTCAGCATTTCCGTCACCGCGGCCTTTTCAAACTCCACCTTTTCCTCCCCGTAAGGTGAGAATATTTCTCCGGCCCCGTTCAGGATATCTGCAGAATAGATCCGGAAAAACACGCAAAGAAAGACCACCGCTGCGATGACCAGTACGATGATGCTGTTCTTTTCTATGCCCCGGATTCTTTTTTCTCCTGTTTTTTTCATGACCAGCCTCCTGATGCTGAATAAATACTGCATTTCTCAACTTAATACTACCCTCTTCCACAATACTTGTCAAACAGCATCTTCCTTTTTGTACTATGCAGAAAACCGGCATGCGGGAAACTCTCATTATGAAAACAGGCCTGCTAACTAATATAAACAGCAGGAAGATCCGCTCTCCTCCTCCAGAGAAATGACATTGAGCATGCCGGTTCTTTGTACCCTGTCTGTTACATCCGTTCCGTTTACTGTAACCTTCCTCGGCATGTTCTCAGATACCCAGGCCAGTCTTCCCCTCTCATGCAGGATCACGGTCTGACTGTCTCCCGTATCCGTCCGGATGGGTGCTGTGCCATTGACTCCAGCAGTACCTTGGTTCCGCAAAGATTGTTGTCATAGTATTTCAGGGGGTTGGTCATGCTTTCACCCACCAGCGAATTGGCCGCAAAATGAATCACAGCATCTATATCTTTCTCCCTCTCCAGAAGCAGATCGATATCGCTTCTGGTTCTCAGATCTCCCTGATAAAACCTGGCCTGCGGATGAACCGCCTCTATATGACCGGTCTCCAGATTGTCAAACACAACAACTTCATTTCCTTCTTCGATCAGTCGATAGACTGTGTGGGAACCAATGTATCCGGCTCCGCCAAGCACCAGTACTTTCATTTCATCCGGCCTCCTTTACCTGATATGTTCAATAAACTTCATAAAAGCTGCCGTTCCCTGGCTGTCTCTTTTGAAAACGCCCGCGTCACAGAGAACCTGCTCAAAAACAGTGCCGACCTCTGACCTGATAATATCCATAGCATTCTCGCTGTCAAGTTCCGGATGCCGTATTGTCAGTTCTTTTGCCCACTTCTCATGATCAGCTGTTTTCGGATCTGCCGACATGTCTTTCCCGCAGAGAATGGCCTCTTTTACAGCTTCCAGCTCCTCCGCCAGGCGGGCCGGCAGCACTGCCAGTCCCATTACTTCAATCAGACCGATATTCTCCTTCTTGATATGATGCAGGGAAGGATTCGGATGGAATACACCAAGCGGCCTGTCCTCACTGGTGATATTGTTGCGCAGGACCAGATCGCACTCATACAGTCCCCCGTTCATACGGGCAATGGGAGTAATGGTATTGTGAGGCACTCCGTCTGTAAAAGCGAAAATACCGGCACTTTCATCCGTATACCCTCTCCACTCCCGGAGTACGTGCGCACAGGCTGCCGCAAGGCTGTCCTTTTCCTGACTCCGCAGACGGATCACGGACATGGGCCACTTCACCCTGGCTGCATGAACGGTCGGATATGCCTGCAGGGAGAAAGTGTATTCCTCTGCCGCTGTCTCCATAGCGAAGGTATAATGCCCTCCCTGGAAATGCTCGTGCGAGAGGATGGAACCTCCTACGATCGGCAAATCCGCATTGGACCCCACAAAGTAATGCGGAAACTGTTCAATAAAATCAAACAATTTCAGAAAGACAGCGTCATCAATCACCATGGGGATATGGTCCCTGTTAAATACGATGCAGTGTTCATTGTAGTAGCCGTAGGGAGAATACTGCAGATACCAGGGATTTCCTGCGATGGTCAGCGGTATGGGACGCAGATTCTGGCGGGCCGGATGATGGTCATTTCCGGCAAAGCCCATATTTTCCGCGCAAAGCTGGCATTTGGGATAGGCTGCCGAAACAGAGGCACCTGCCTTTGCGATATCTCTGGGATCCTTCTCCGGCTTGGACCGGTTGATGGTGATATCAAGAATCCCGTATTCCGACTCATATTTCCACTTGAGATCCTTCTCTATCCTTCCCCAGCGGACATAATTGGTCTTTTTGCTGATATCGTAATACCAGTCGGTCGCCTTTTCCGGAGACTCCTGGTAAAAAGCATGAAAATCGCGGATGACCTCTCTCGGGAGTGGCGTCAGGATTCCCATCAGCCTGGTGTCAAACAGGTCCCGGTTGCCCGTAGTATCTTCGATGATCCCTTTTTCGCAGGCATAGTCCACCAGTGCCTTCAGAATATCATCGATCGAAGCGTCCGGATCCTTGACCTGCTCCTCTTCCCAGTCACAGACCTTAAGGGTCTCCATCAGCATATTGCGGATCACGATTTCATCGTCTTTTGTAATCAGCTGATTTTTAATAGCGTAATCGATTAGTCTTTGAATATCTGCGTAAATCATTGTATTCCCCTTATATCAATTTCCTTTCTTTCTTGTTCCAGATCCCTGTACATGATAAAATAATATCAACAAATACAATTTACAAGTCTTTATCCTTTGTAAAGCCGAGGTAATCCGTATGTCTAAATCCGGACACATGCAAAATCCTTTGGGAACTGCCCCGGTCGGCAGCCTGCTCTGGCAGTATGCCCTCCCCAGCATCATCAGCACCTTGCTGTCCTCTCTCTACAATATGGTTGACCAGATCTTTATCGGCCAGCGGATCGGTCTGCTGGGAAATGCGGCAACGACTGTCGCCTACCCGCTGACCTTTCTTTGCGGTGCCTTCATGCTTCTTTTCAGCAATGGATCTGCTGTTAATTTTAATATTTCCAACGGGCGGGGCAATAAGGAAGAAGCTCTTGGCTTTGCCGGTGCCGGTCTGACCCTGCTGACCCTGCAGGGCGTCTGCATCATGTCTGTGGTCCTTCTGTTTACCCCCTGGTTTGTCAATCTCTTCGGCTCGACAGAAGATGTCTTTCCCTATGCCCTGACCTACATGCGACTGATTGCCCCGGGCTTGCCTTTCCTTGCCCTTACAAACGGCGGCACTCTTCTGGTCCGGTCAGACGGAAGTCCCCGCTATGCCCTCTTTTGCTCCATGTCCGGCGTAGGCCTCAATTTTATCCTTGATTATCTCTTCCTCTTCCCTCTTCACATGGGGATTGAGGGAGCTGCCCTGGCTACTGTCCTGGGCCAGGTTTTCTCCGCCATACTGGTGATCATCTATATGTTCCGCTTCCGCACAGGACGCCTACAGCGGCGGCATTTTGCAGTTACTGCAGATAAACTGAAGCAGATTATTACCATCGGCGCGGCCGGCAGCATCAACCAGGCGGCCATGCTGATCATGAACCTGGTCCTCAACTCTTCTCTCCGCTATTACGGAACTCTTTCCTCTTACGGCGGGAGTGAGGCCCTTGCCGCAGCCGGCGTTGTCACCAAGGTCAATTACCTGTTCTTCTCTACTACTGTCGGCTGCAGTATCGGCGCCCAGCCCATCATGGGATTCAACTTCGGCGCCCGCAATTATGACAGGGTAAAAAGAGCCTATTTCCTTGGTCTTTGCTACTGCCTCTTCATAGGTGCCGCGGAGACCGCATGCTTCTGGCTGTTTCCGCGTCAGATCCTGTCTATGTTCGGATCCGGAGCCAGTGGTTATGAGACATTTGCCATCCGCTACATGCATGAATTCATGCTTCTGGTGGTTCTGGCAGGCATTCTCCCTATCACCATGAACCTGATGGTCTCCATCAAAAAGCCTTTAAACGGCATTATCATCTCCCTGTCCAAACAGATAGCTCTGATTCTGTTGCTTTTGATCATGCCCCGCCTCCTTGGCATCGACGGAATCCTCTGGTCCGGGCCGATTGCGGATCTTCTGGTTGCCATCGTCACCTTTGTTGTTGTCCGGACCGCCCTGCAAAAGCTGAAATAAAAGCTTACGACTCGTCCTCTTCCAGGATCCTTGCGATTTCTTCCTGAAATGCTTCTTCTTCCTTTCTGAGCAGCTCTTTTGCCCACCTTCTGGCGAAGGAAAGGTCTTTTGTCAGATAAAAGCCCTGGCCGAAGTCTGCATTTTTCCTGCCGAAATGGATATCCGGCTTTTCAATGACCACGTAGCTGGCGTGATATAATAAAATCTTTTTCATACTTCCTTATAAGTTCATGATCAATAATACTGCGGCAATGACCGCCGGTACGGTAACCGTATCATATTCACTGGGCGAAAAGAGTTCTGTCGCAGTGCCCAGAAAAGCGGCGATGCCAGCGCATAAAAAGGCCCATCCCGGCGGCGTCTGCTGCACAAACACAAGGACAGCAAAGCCGGCCAGGAAAGAAACGGCCAGCATGCCCAGGCTTCCCTCCCAAGACTTTTTCCCATCTGCGATCCAGACCTTTACCTTGTGCTTTCCAAAAGGAATGCCGATCAGAGCCGCTGCCGCGTCTCCGGTCCCCCACATGAGGATGGAAGCACCTGCCAGATAAGGCTGATGAAAAATCCCCCAGCAAACTGCGATGAGTGCCGCAAACATAAAGAAAAGTAAAAGGAGGCTTTTCTTGATCTCTCCGGGCTTTTTCTCCACCAGAAGCCTGGGATACCAGGTCTCCTTTTCTACGATTTTCAGCACCGGATAAAGGACCACAGCGATCAGGACCGAAGTCAGCGCAGCCGCCTGCCAGCTGTCCGCCGTCTGAATCATCAGCGCCACGCAGGTAAAAGCCAGGATATGCAGCAGTTTCCGGAAAACAAAGGATGGAATCTTTGTAAAGAGCCGGATCGGGAAAAGAATCAGGATACAGGGAAGCAGATAGCCCGCCAGGCTTCCCAGACAGCGCAGGATCTGTACAAAAAGCGTAACCTGCGACAGCTGGTCCCAGAAATTGAGGATCAACATAGACCCGCCGAGCACAGTAAGTACTGCACCTGTCACAAGACCGATCGTCCGGTTGCTGACCCGGTTGGCAAAACGGGCAGAAATCAGGCTGGCCGCTGTCGCCACTATGATGCAGATCAGCATCACAGGCCATTTCTCCAGCACAATGGCCGGGTGGATCAGGATATGGCTGACCGAAGCAATCAGGGCCGTAAAGGTCATGATAAAGGTGCTGGTCCCAACCGCTGTCTTCAGTTCCATTCCAAGAAATGCCGTAAAAACGACCAGCATCATCATGCCGCCGCCCGTACCGACAAAGCCCGTCCCAAAACCAATCGTCAGTCCGAAAAAGAGAGAAATGATCACACCTTTCAAGTCCAGCTTCTCTCCTTTTGCCGCCTGATCCTTGCGGCTGGTGTCCGGTTTCACCAGATAACGAATGCCTATGCCAAAGGTCAGAAACAGGGTGAAGCTGCCCAATACCACATTTCCTGCCAGAAATGCCGCATAGCTGCCGACCGTGCACATGCACAGGATACAGACCAGCATGATCCAGCCCCTCTTCAGGTCGATATTTTTATGCTTTGCATAGGTGTACGTAGTTACAGCAGAACCCAGGATGTCCGATGCCAGGGCGATCGCAGTCGCCTGATAGGCACCCGTTTCTCCGTGAAAAGACGGGCACAGGACAATAAGAATGGAAACCATAACTGTCGCTGCGGACAGACCTGCAAGGCCTGTTCCGATGCCTGCTCCTAATGCTGCAATGATATACCAGATCCATTCCATTGCCTTACCTCCCGGGATATCAGTAAATCTGTAAATCAAATCTTCTTCGGGTTATTTCATGATAGGTCAGCGGATGCACCTGAAGCTTATTGCAGATAATGTTCCAGCGCATATTCAAAGTGCCTGCAGAAACTGTCTGCAGCCTGCCGGCTGATTTCTTTCTCCGGTGTCAGCATATCAAAGGCATGCATATCGGACGGATATACATCAAGGTCTGCCTCCACACCGGCTTCTTTCAGATTACGGATATAGTCCAGAGTTTCCCTGTAAAAAGGTTCTCCGTCACCCACAAAGCTATAGCAGGGCGGCAGGTTTCTGTAATTGGTCTGCCCTGCAGGGGCTGCGTAGGGAGAAACCCTCTTTTTTGCCTCTCCGCGCAGATAAAAGCGCCATCCGATATGGTTGCGCCTGGTATTCCAGACCCTGCCGTGATTATTTTGGGAACTGTCTGTGTCAATGTTGCTCATCATGGGATACAGGGGCATCTGGAATGCAATTTTTATTCCCTTATCCCGTGCCAGCATACAGACAGCCGCGGCAAGCCCGCCGCCGGCGCTCTCCCCGCCGACCATGATGTGTTTCAGCCCTGTCTTCTCTCTGTTTCTGTCCATATAGCGGAGCACATTCCAGCAGTCCTTAACCGCCGCCGGATAAGGCTTTTGAAAAGCAAGTCTGTATCCGGGGGAATAGACGGTAACCCCATACTTTTTCACCAGATCCAGCGCCCGGCTCATATAGACCATCTCCTTCATTCCAAGGATATAGCCCCCGCCATGGATCCAGAGAACCGCCACATTCAAGACCTCTCTTTTCGCAGGTCGGATGACCAATGTGGGGATGTTTTTGATTCTTATCTTTTCCACGCTCAAGTCATCATCAGGTCTGAGATTGATGTTCATATACTGCATCCTCTCATATTGCAGATGATTTTATACTATTATAGCAATGAATAAATAAAAAACAAACGACTTTCTCAGCTTTACCGCCGAATAATGTCTGCTTCTGTTTTCGTCCGCTCTGAATAACAAAAGGCGCCCGGACTGTCTGTCCGGGCGCCTCTCATTGTCTTCTGATTGCGCTTATTCATCTAAAACAGGGTCAGAGACCATGACCTTGTGGTCATACCACTTGCCCTTTTTGCCTAAAAGTGCCAGGTCAAACTCTTCTCCGATCACGGATACGGGAATATCATAGCCGTTGACGGTCTCTTCTGTTCCGTCTTCATAGGTCACGGTATCCTCTGTCGGAGAAAGAAGCTCTGCGCCTTCTGCCTGGGCTTCTTCTGCTGTTCCGGGGAAGAGATTCACAATTCCGTCGCCTGCAAGAGTAACATGAATGGTCATCTGACCGTCTTTTACAGTGAGAACTCCAATATCATCCAGGGTCTCGTTAACATGGAACATGCTGCTGTCTGTGGTAAACTTCGCCTTATAGACGCCGTCTTCCAGGCTCTCTGCTGCTCCAGTGGATGCGGCAGCTTCGATGCCTTCTGCATCGATCACATCCTGTGTATGCTGCACATAGATTTCTTCGATGGCATCGATTCTTCCCATGCCTTCGATCTGGCAGTCAACGGAATCGAAATGACCGGAAGCTGTAAACATGCTCTTCCAGGAATCCTCTTCATCGCCCGCCATATCATTGTTGGCATGGTCTCCTGCAACAACCATCAGGGGACGAAGAACAACCTTCTTATAGCCGCCGTCTTTTACCGCTTCGATCACTGCTTCGCAGGCAGTATCTTCAGGCTCGCCTTCTACCGTACCGATGAATACATTTGCATAGCCCAGATCCTGCATCTGTGTCTGCATCTGATCGTAGGTGATCTTAGCTGCATGAGAGGTGCCGTGTCCCATCAGAACAAATGCAGTCCCATCCTCTGCTGCCTCATCCAGACTTCCATAGCCGGCCTTTTCTACTGCTGCAGCTGTCACTGCCTCAGCAACAGCCTTCTTGTCATCATTTGTCTCAGAAACTTCACTTCCGACCTGTCCAAGAAGCGGCTCTGCAATCACGATCTTTTCAAACTGGTCTGCATATGCAGCAGCTGCGTCCTTCAGCTCATCGTACTCTGTACCGTGCATGAGATGGGTGGGCTGGATGATCAGATTCTTAACATGGTTGTCAACCGCACGCTGCAGAGCCTGGTCCATATTGTCGATCTTCTGATTGTCACGCGCCTGCACATGATTGATGATGATCTGGGCTGTAAATGCTCTTCTGACAGACCAGTCCGGATAGCTTTCCTGGAGTTTCTTTTCAATGCCGCCGATATCCATGGCACGGCTTTCATTGAAGGAAGTTCCGAAACTTACTACAAGAAGTTCGTTCTCCCCGATATTGTCTGCATTCAGCGTGTCATCTGCGGAAGCATCTCCGGTATCTCTGCCGAAATAGTCGGGATCCGCAAATTTGCCTTCAACCAGTTCCTTCTGGGCATCGGTCAGAGCGTCCCATGCTGCGCGTGCCGCAGCACACTGAGCATCGGTGTCCTCTGTCCGTTTCTGTACATAGATGGCATCAATCAGAGCTGCCACCTCATCTGCTGCCGCCTGATCATCCACCGCTGACTCTGCTGCGGATTCTGTCTGCACCTGTGTTTCTGCCTCTGATTCAGCCTTCGTCTCTGCGCTGCCTTTGCTGCCGCAGCCTGCCAGCATAGAAGCTGCCAGCACAAAAGGAAGCATCGCTGTAAATACTTTTTTCATGTCCATCCTCCTGTTTTTCCCGGGTCATAAGAAATAAAAAGTCCTCTTAAAACTACCGTCCGGCAGTCTAAAAAGGACTATTTTGCACGCAAAAGCAGGCACCGCATGGCACCTTGTAGATATTTCGTACGACCAAGTCCTCGTGATCTGAAGCCATTATAGCTCCCTGTACTGCGAAAGGCAGTTCTCCCGGCTTATTGATCAAACGCTTCGAATCCCCTTCCCGGTCTCCCAGTGGTAATGGATCTTCGCTCTCAAAATACGGTGACGAGATCGTGCAGGACTCTCACCTGCTTCCCTTTTCAGCGGATATCACTGCCTGTTTTCTGATAAATCCGGCGGTCGATATCCGGCACCTTACGCATTTTCTATTGTATACAGATGCACTTTGCATCCGCGACAAGCTTAGCATACCGCACAGGAAATGTCAATCTTCTGCATGTCCGCCGCCTGGCATATCGGGGAAAAGGTCGTACGTGAAGCCGCAGATGCAGTGATTGCAAAAAGAACCTAGTCTTATTCCAAACATAACTATAATACCCCAGCCAAAGCAAATTATTGGCTGGGGTTTATTAAAATCACGAGAATGCGGCGGCAATCTTTTCAAGTTCCCCTTCTTGTGATATACTCTTGGGATAATAAAGCAATCATACAAAGGAGGAATCTTTTATGGCTAACACACCTGTGCAGACATATTATAAGAATTTGGCTGAAACTACGATGAAGAACCTGACCCGCCGCGGTTTTGATGCATGTTACGCAGAAACCGCCGAGGAAGCCCTCACCCTTGCCAAGTCTTTCATTAAACCGGGCAGCAAGGTATCAAACGGCGGTTCTGTTACCCTGTCTGAGATTGGTCTGATGGACGAATTCCAGGCTGAGGATAAGGACTTTACCTATCTGGACCGCAAAAAGCCGCAGACCCAGGAAGAGCAGGATGCCTTCTGGGCCCAGGTATTTACCTGCGATACCTATTTTGCAAGCTGCAATGCCATAACAACAGACGGTCTCCTGGTCAATATCGACGGCACCTGCAACCGTGTGGCTGCTATGCTCTTCGGACCTAAGGAAGTTGTTCTGATTGCCGGTATGAATAAGGTCTGTCTGGATCTTGACAGTGCTTATAAGCGCGTGAAGATGTCCGCAGCACCGCCTAACTGCAACAGACTCGGCAGACAGACGCCCTGCGCAGTGACCGGCAAATGCGGGGACTGTCTCAGCCCCGACTGCATCTGCACTGCCACCGTCGTTACACGCAGGCCCAACAAGCCTCACCGCGTGAAAATCATTCTTGTAGGGGAAGCTCTGGGCTACTGATACAGATCCTCGATCTGCTGAGCCTTGATCTGGAACTCACCGCCAGATCCCCATTCCCATTCACCATGGACATCCAGGGCATTTGCGGCATACCAGAACTGGTATTTCGCGATGCCCAGGTCGTTCCATTCGAAACCGCCGTTCTCTTTATAGATTTTCAGGAAATAATTATTCTTCTCACATACCAGATGCACCGGAAGCCGGTTGACCGCAGAAGGTCCGTCCAGGATCGCCTGCAGGCCTGCCTTGACCCATTCCGGCAGATCCTTATACTCCGTATCACCCTCGACCATCTTCTCCGGCGCGGGTGTTTTTTTACGCAGACCGTCACGGATAATCCTCTGCTTCATAGGCATCTTCTTTGCCGGATATCCAATCGGGATCACATCCCAGAGTTTTTCGCCCGGTTCAATCTGCGGAGAGACAGACTTCTTGTCAAATGTTCCGCCGACCCAGCAGGTGCCAAGTCCCAGTGAAGTCGCCAGAAGCACCAACTCTTCTCCGTAGTAGCCAACCTTCTCTGCGGAGATCTCATCTTCCCCTCCGACAAGTGCCGCATACCAGTATACTTTCCCGTCAAACATGGTTTTTGCCAGCTTGACAACAGACTCATCTTTGGTCAATCCCGTGTAGATTTGGAAATGAAGCCCTGCCTTCTCATTGATCCTTTCTATGCAGGCAATCAGCTTTTCAATCTTCTCTCTTTCGATGTCTTCTCCTGAAAAAGCACGGCATGAAATTCTTTTCTTGATTACTTCTAATGCATCCATCTTTTTCCCTCCTGACAGATTCTGCTATTCAGGTTTATAAAACTCCTCTTTTAATTGCGGATCATAGTAGATCTGATCGCGCGCAGCGAATCGGGCTGATCCGTTATTGACATCAAGAATGGTTACTGCGCAGTTGGCCGGTACTTTTCCCTGCCAGAAATTGCCCGAATCTTCATACAGATGATTCAGTAACCCGCGCATGGCCGCCCCGTGTGTAGAGATCAGAATGGTTTTATCCTGCAGCGCAGGATCTCCGGCGATTTCCTCAAAAAACTGCCTTCCTCTCTGGCACAGCTGCTGGATGGACTCTCCTCCCGGAGGGCAGGGAAAGAGAAAAGGATCCGAAAAAAACTGGTTGAGTCCGTCCTTGTATCCCATTTGTCTCAGATCCGTCTGTGTCAATCCTTCCCAGTCTCCCCAGGACAGTTCCCGGATTCTGTCATCTGTCTTAAGCGGAATATCCGCATGCCCTGTCACGATCCTGGCAGTCTCTACCGCTCTGCATAAGGGACTGGAAATGATCAGGTCAAAAGGAATCCTGCTCAGCTGCTTTGCTGTGATCTCTGCCAGCATTCTTCCCTTCTCATTTAAGGGAATGTCTGCCATTCCCTGCATCCGCCGTTCGCGGTTCCAGTCAGTCTCTCCATGTCGTATAAAATAAAGTCTCATGCAGCTCTTTCATCCCCTATATGTAATATGCCTGGTCTTCCTCCAGGCTGTAAAAGCAGAGTCTTCCGCCCCTGCTGCGGTAACCGGCACCGGCATCGATACAGATCAGATTCCTTTTGCGGGCAATCTCATAGCTGCGTCCT
Source organism: uncultured Clostridia bacterium (assembly GCA_946184675.1). Classification (GTDB taxonomy): domain Bacteria; phylum Bacillota; class Clostridia; order Lachnospirales; family Lachnospiraceae; genus UBA2912. The sequence continues at coordinate 15,250 of CAMHFW010000017.1, forward strand.
TCTAAAAAGATCGCGGGAACATGGCCTACGATCATCATATGATCCAGCTGCCGGGTCGGCATATAATGAATATCATCTGAAATCAGGAAATTATATAATTCTGTTTCTGCGGCCATCTCAATCGAGCGCAGAACATCTATCTTCCCATCTGCCGCAGTCACAATCCGGTTATGCAAAAGCCCGGAATGGGTCAGAACCGTCTCCCCGTAAAACGGACTGTCAAGAATCCGGTATACAGGAAGGGCGTCCAGAATGCGGATCAGCTTATCTCTTTCCGCAGCAGATAAGGCTTTCACCTCCCGAAGGGTGTCCTCCCCGCCAAAACGGCTCCAGGTCCGGCCGGGCAGTCTGCCCTGCAGATAATACTGGGCAAAAAGTTCATGATTTCCCTTCGTCATAAGAAGATGGCCGGGATTAGTACCGGCCAGTTCAAGCAGCTCATAAAAGAGCCTCAGAGAATCCTCCCCGCGATCCAGCACATCGCCGTTCACATAGAGAAAGTCCTCCTGCAGATCGATATGAAGTTTCTGAAACAGCATCCGGAAATGGCGGGCATCTCCGTGGATATCGCTCACAATAAAAGTTCTCTTTTGCAAAGACCGATCGTCCCCTTACATCTGATGCCGGACTACACCGTACTCGTCATCAAACCTGTAGAAATGACAGTCAAAGGTCTGCGATGTCATAAAGCGGTACATATCGTCCTCATCCAGACTGCATTCACAATAATAGGTCTCATCTTCTTCGTCATATACATAATTCACACAGGTCTCACAGGCTGTCATACTCTATCCTCCATTTTGTATATGATGAAAGCATCAATGCTCCGTAAGGAATTCCGAATAGATGTAGCCTTCTGTCTCCCCGTATCTGACATGCCACCATTCACTGTTATCCTTATCGATCAGTTCAACGACATCTCCGTCTGCAAGCATATCCAGGATCTCAGAATCACCATTTGCCTCAGCTCTGAAATTGACGCCGCCGACAACTTCATACTCTGTGACCGGTGCTTCCGTTTCCTTTTCGGTCTCCTGGGTCACGGGGGCCGCCGTCTCCGTGGCTGCTTCTGTCTGGATCTCTGTCTCTGTAGCCGCTCTTGCCACTTCCGCCGCGCGCACCTGATCCATATGAGAAAGTGTCCCGCTGAGAGCGTATCCGATCACAACGACCAGGATTACTGCAAAGACCGCATCTATCACATAATTATGTTTATACTTCAATGTTATTCCTCCCCGTGTGCATGTGAATCTTTCCCGAGTATGTCTTTAGTATACAGATTTTTCCTTGTTTTCGCAAGCTTTTGTAGACAGCTGTTTCGGATCTGCAAACGATTCCGTTTTTACATACCGGATTTCCTCTTCCGGATCATCCATAGTCCGCCTGCGCCGATCAGGATCAGGCCCGGAATACCTGCATAATACCGGCTCTTTCCTGCCCTGGGCATCTGCAGGGTAATGCTGTCTGATACCTTATACCGCAGGTCCGTGATATAGTATTTCCCTTCTTTCTGACTGTAAAAAGCATGACTGGTGTCGATCTGCTCTTTCTCTGCCTCTTCTTCTGTATACACAGCAGGCAGGGTCACATCCAGTGGCTTTGCCAGCAGGGAGTACCCGGCCTGTGTTTTGATTTCCGTGATCCGGTACTTCCCGTAAGGCAGATCTGTAAAAGCAACACTGCCGTCTTCTGCCGCTGTCTTATCTTCCAGGATATTTCCATTCAGATCTCTGACAGGCCTTCCCTGCTCATCTGTGATTTCAAATATCACACCGGGCAGCTCTTTTCCGCTGCTGTCATATTTGACCAGAGAGATCTGTCCGGGCTCCGACATATCGATCTGCTGTTTCTGATCCTTATAATCCTTATGTTCTGCCACTTTTTTTCCATCCAGGAATAATTCCTCAAACACACAGAGTTTTCTGCCGCAAAGTCCGGAACCGTCAAAGGAAAAGGTGACATCTGCAGTCCCTGCAGCTTTCTCAGGCGTAAATGTGGTCTGGCCGGTGATTTCCTTTCCATTTACTTTGACAGCTTCCTTCTTTTCCCTGTCCATGAGGATACCTGTCAGCACATACTCGTGTCCCGGCGCCAGTCTCTCATAAGAGACATGGTCTGTGATGGATACCTCCTTTACGGAAAGCGAATCCTGTGATCCTGTCCGGACATCGGCTGCGCTGGTTTTGATCTCTGGATCCTCTACCTGATTTTCTGCATCCAGGATCAGGATCCCGCTGCTGTTTACCTTTCCCGGGATGACTTCACACTTGATCCGGTCTTTTAGCATGGTGACGCCTGCATCCTGCAGCGTCTTTGGAATGCTGACTTCCTGCAGATAGTAGGTTCCATAGGCGATCTCTTTTACAGTATTGGAATAGTAGCCCCCGTCTGCGCTGCGTTTTCCAATCGTCAGATCAGCCAGTTTCGTTCCACCGGAAGCGGCCGTATAAAGGGCAAACTTCACTCCTTCTGCCGAATAATATTTCCCGACATCCGCTCCCCTGCTGTCTTTGACCAGTTTGCGCACCTGCAGGCCTCCTGTCACCGGGCTGTCTGTCACATCGATTGTCCGCTTCCCGTCCGGATAGAGGCTGTCATTCACTTCTGCCTGAAACTCCGACGTGATCTTGCTGATTTTGATGTTTTTATTGGCTGCATTGTCGATCTCTTTCAGATAATAGGTCCCCTGACTGAGCTCTGTCCAGCCGGAATAATAATTGCCGTTTGCATCTGCTGCCCCGATTGTGACTTTCGCCGCCAGCTTTGTGCACGCCTTGTCCGAATATATCCCGAATACCAGCCCCTTGGGGGAATAATACTTGCTCATGTCATAGCCGGATGGCCTGATCATGGAACTATCCGCTGCAACAATCTTGCGGATCCGCAGCTGGATCGTATCCCGGTAGACCCAGGACAGAACCGGCTGCACGACTGACATGGAAGTATCCAACCCGTACGAATCTGAGATCACCGCAAAATAGGCTGTAAAGGATTCCGGAGCCGCCGGAAGGGACCTGATCTTGTCCACATATCTTTTCCCGATCACATAGGTCTTGTAACTGGAATCTTCATTTACCGTACAAAGTCCCATCTCCTGTCCCCAGATATAGGAGCAGGCACAGGAGACAACTCCCATGCGGTAAGCATTACTCCCCGTATATTTGCTGCGGTTCGGATCACTGTCTCTGTTTGCGCCGGGAAGATCTGAAAATACATAGCTGTTTTCTGCATAACCCTTTTCAAAAGACTCCCAGCCAAACTTAGATGCTCCGGGAGCTCCGTCGCTGTAATAAAGGATCTTGCGGATAAGTGTGCCGTCGATTGTCCTGCCGCCGTAGCTATAGTCCTTATTTTTGTCATAAACCTGCTGAACAATGTAGTCAACATCCTTGCCGCCGACATCTGTAAAATCGTAAACTCCGCAAACATAATTGCGTGTTCCGGAGGCGGAAGCATACATGCCGCGGCTGGCGGCAATATTGCCGCAGAAGCCGGTGTTTCCGTTGATCCGAAAAGTATATTCCGCCAGATAATCGCTGCCGGAAGCAGAAACTGCCGGTCCGACATTGTACCCGCCATTTAACTTGACGGTACTGCCCGCCTTGATGGCATCTGCGGAAATGTGAAAGAGGCCGTCATCCTCTGCATAGCCTGCTTCCCATGCAAGCGGATCCGTCACCTCATCCGGCATAAATACCTGAGAAGCCTCC
>CAMHFW010000018.1 GCA_946184675.1 uncultured Clostridia bacterium
AGGTTACTCATGTTCAGCAAGGGTATGGTTTCAGCAGAAGATTCTATGAGAGGACTCTTGTATTAAAAACGGGAGGGCAGCATATGCAGCACGAGGTAACAAAGATTCAAAAGCTTCTGGATACGCAGGGACATATCGCAGAGCCCGGCTGGGCGAGGAAGCCTCTCTGGATTTATGACAGGCGGGATATTGCAGCCCCTGCCCTGCGGATCAAGGAGTGGGATTACTACCTGGTAACAGGGGAGACCTTCGCCGCGGCTTTTACCGTTTCGGATCTGGGCTATGCCGGCATGGCAAGTGTGTCATTGATTGACCTGACCAGGCCGGCAGAGACGACAAAGACGGTTCTTACACCTTTCCCGATGGGGAAAATCGGTCTTCGGGCTGCTTCTTCCTCCGGCGATGTTGATTTTAAGAGCGGCGATCTCCATTTGCGCTACAGTGCCAGCCCCGGCGTTCGTCATATTCAGTGCATATACAGAAACTTCAGAGACGGGGAGGATCTTCAGGCGCAGATTTCCATGTTCCAGCCGGATGCGGACAGCATTTGCATCGCAACGCCGTGGAAGGAGAAGAAAGAAGCCTTTTATTACAACCAGAAGTTTAATTGTATGCCGGCCCGGGGATATGTCCGCGTGGGCGGCAAAGAGTACCGTTTCCAGCCGGAGCATGATATGGCTGTACTGGACTGGGGCCGCGGGGTCTGGACCTACGACAATACCTGGTATTGGGGGACCTGCAGCACCCGGATTGACGGTGCGCCTTTCGGATTTAACCTGGGTTACGGCTTCAGCGACAGATCCAGTGCGTCGGAGAATGCGCTTTTTTACAGAGGCAGACTCCATAAGCTGGAGGAGGTCAGCTTCGGGATTTCGGAGGATGGCAATGGCAGCCCGGATTACACAGCGCCTTGGACAATTACTTCCAGTGACGGTCGTTTTGAAGCAGTCTTTATGCCCATCATTGACCGCAAAGGCCTCATAGACCTGAAGATGTTTGTCAGCGACCAGCATCAGGTCTTCGGACAGCTGACAGGGACAGCTGTTTTAGATGACGGAAGAGTCATTAAAATGAGGGAGATTCCGGCTGCAATCGAAAGGGTTCATAACAGATACTGAGAGGCATGCGTACTTAAAAAAAACGTTGAATTTGCCTGGGCTTGGCTATATAATGAGAAAAAGGTATATCAGGTGTTATAAGAGAGAGGGCAATGTGATGTACAAGAAGATAGCTTTTTCAGACAAGGGCGCTATGCGTCTGGATCTGGACCACAGCAAAGCATATGTTATGACCAAGTGGTACGGTTCCAGTGTCGCCTTGTTTGAAGAGGGAGTTTTTAAGCATTATGTTAATCAGCTCAGCAGTATGGAAGCAGACCAGCCTTTTGGCAGAAGTGTGATGCGTTTCTTCTTGTCTGCGGCTGTCACAGCAGTCACAGACGATGAGGACGGGTGGTATATGCCGGAAGTTCTGATGGCCTACATCGAGAAGGACGGGGAACCGATTGTATGTCAGGTTTGTCCGGACGCCAATTCGGAGGAGTTTAAAGGGGCGCTTCCTTTACTTCTGATTGCAGCTGAGAGCAATATCGATGATGCTATCGGTATGACAGCCAGAAAACATACTGACAAGTAAAAAGACCTCGCTGACGCGGGATGCTTTTACAAGGGGGAAAAGAAGATGAACTATGATAACCTGACTTTGCTGACGGATCTTTATGAACTGACGATGATGCAGGGATATTTCAAAAGCGGTGCTACGGAGAGGGTCGTTTTTGATGCGTTTTACAGAAAGAATCCCTGTAACGGCGCTTATGCCATTGCCTGCGGTCTGGAGCAGGTCATTGACTATATAAAGAATCTCCACTTCGAGGAGAAGGATATTGATTATCTCCGCTCCACAGGATTTTTCACGGAGGACTTTCTGGAGTATCTCAGTAATTTCAGATTCACAGGTGATATTTATGCGATTCCGGAAGGAACCATCGTATTCCCGAGGGAGCCGCTGGTTAAGGTTATAGCTCCGATCATGGAGGCGCAGCTGGTTGAGACCGCTCTGCTCAATATCATTAATCATCAGAGCCTGATTGCAACCAAGACAGCCAGAGTTGTGCATGAGGCAGGTCCCGGTGTCATGGAGTTCGGCCTGCGCCGCGCGCAGGGCCCGGACGCCGGTATTTACGGTGCCAGAGCGGCTATGATTGCCGGATGCATCGGCACCAGCAATGTGCTGGCAGGCCAGATGTTTGATGTTCCGGTCAAGGGAACGCATGCCCACAGCTGGATTATGAGCTTTAAGACGGAACTGGAAGCTTTCCGCACCTATGCTGAGCTTTTCCCGGATAACTGCATTCTGCTGGTAGACACTTATGATGTGCTTGAAGGCGTAAAGCATGCGATTACGATTTTTGATGAAATGAAGGCTAAGGGCATCAAGTCCAGATTCTTTGGCATCCGCATCGACAGCGGCGACCTGGCTTATCTGTCCAAGAAGGCCCGCATCATGCTGGATGAGGCAGGCTATCCTGACGCTGTGATTTCCGCATCCAGTGACCTGGATGAATATCTGATCAACAGCCTGAAGAACCAGGGAGCCAAGATCACTTCCTGGGGCGTAGGCACAAATCTGATCACATCCAAAGACTGGCCTTCCTTCGGCGGCGTATATAAGCTTGCCGCAATTTACGGGGAAGATGGACAGGAGATCCCCAAGATCAAGGTATCTGAGAACCTGGAAAAGGTTACCAATCCGGGCAATAAGAAGATTCTTCGTCTCTATGACAAGAAAACCGGAAAGATCCGCGGTGATCTGATCGCTCTGATAGCGGAAGAGTACGATCCGGAGAAGGATCTGACCCTCTTTGATCCGGTAGCAACCTGGAAGCGCACAACACTGGCAGGCGGAAGCTATGAGATCCGTGAGCTTCTGGTACCTGTATTTATCAATGGTAAGTGTGTCTATGAGTCTCCCACTGTTATGGAAATCCGCGACATCTGCGCAAAGGAAAAAGAGACCCTCTGGGAGGAGTCCCAGCGTCTGGTCAATCCTCAGGAAGTATTCGTGGACCTGTCCCAGGATCTGTGGGATCTCAAGAACAAGCTGCTTGACAAAGTACACAATTACAGAGATTAAAGATAATAATTATTTGATATGCATTACCCGGAACGGGGCAAGGCAGTGGGGATCAGAGAAAATCTAATCCCCACTGCTTTTTTGTGTGAAAGGGGCAGTGGGGAAGAAAAACTTGTTAATAAGCACTGCCTCCGGCAGTGGAGAAAAAGCGAAAAGAAAATCCCCACTGCCTTTATTCTGGTAGCGGGCAGTGGGGAGAGATAACTTGTTAAAAATCACTGCCCGCCTGATCAAGGAGGCGGGCAGTGAGGCGTTACAGGAAAAGACATACCTTAGATATTATCCCAGCAGATAGGGATAGTTGCTGACTACGGCTTCGATGACCCGCAGAAGGCCTCTGGGAACTGTGGTATCCTGACCTTTCTGCCAGTAGAAGTTTTCTCCATCCAGACGGATGCGGCAGCGCAGGGCCTCAGGATCCAGGACTGTGAAGCCGCTGTTTTTGCTGTCGTCCATGTCTGCCTCACTGGCAAAGAGTGTAAACTTGTCCAGATAAGGGGCACTGCTGTAGGGACAGAAGGTCCGGCAGTTGCCGCATTCATTGCACATATAATCGACATGGATGACCTGGGCCGCCGGCATATCCGGGGTACGGATGGAGATGTTTGCACGGTTGGGGCAGACATCCACGCAGTTTTCGCAGATGGTGCTGCAGGCCAGGCAGCGGGCTGCCTCCGGCGCGTCGCCGGCTTCTGCCAGGATGCCCTTTTTTGCAATGATGGATGCCGGATCCTGCAGAATGGTGGAAATGCCGGAGATTTCTCTGCCCAGGATGGCTTCGCATGCTTTGATGGCATCGGCCATGCCTTTGACTACAATCGAGGGGCCCGTGCGGGCATCGCCGATGACGTAGACGCCCTTGCGGCTGCTTTCCAGACAGCTGCTGACGATGGCGCGGCCGGAAGCATCGGTTTCCAGGCCGTTTGCGGTAAAGAAGTCAGTCGGCACTTTTTCTCCGGTAGCGGCGATGATGGTATCTGCCGGGATCCGGACTGTCTCTCCGGTCGGTGAGACGGAAGCTCTGCCGGAACTGTCGGGCTGGCCCAGCTGCATACAGGAGCAGATCAGCTCGCCATTTTCGTATCTTTCCGGAGCCAGCAGCTCCATGAATTCCACGCCGTCTTCCTCTGCCAGCAGAAGCTCGTGCTCATCTGCGGGCATATAGCGTTTGGTTCTCCGGTATACAAGAGCTGCTTCAGGATCTCCCTTGCAGCGTCGTACCGCGCGGGCAGTATCCATAGCCGTATTGCCGCCGCCGATGACGACAACGTGCTTCCCAAGATCAACCTGTCCCTTGCAGCGGTTGAATTCTTCCAGAAAATCCAGGGCATTGCGGACACTGCCTCCCTCGATGTCTAAATGGCTTCGCTTGTAAGCACCTACTGCCAGAATCACCGCATCATACTCTTTCTCCAGATCGGTAAGGGCAGGGGCCTCGGTTTCCAGGTGAATGTCCACGCCCAGTTTTTCCAGAAGAGCGGCATCTTTGCTGATCACACTGTCATCGATGCGGAAATCCGGGATGACGGAGCTGACCACGCCGCCCAGACGGCTGCTTTTCTCATAGAGACAGACACCGGCGCCAAGCCTTGCCAGATAAAAGGCTGCAGCCATGCCGGCAGGTCCACCGCCAACGATGGCGACTTTTTTGTCAATGCTGCCGGTCGGCGCGATACTTTCCATAACTTCGTCAAAAGCCTGCTTAGCGCAGAGGAGTTTGGTATCGCGGATCTGTACAGACTGCTCATAATAATTTCGCGTGCAGCTTCCCTGGCAGGGATGGGAACAGATGGTTCCGGTGATGAAAGGCAGAGCATTCCTGTTCAGAATGACCTTGAGAGCCTCTTTATATTTTTCTTCCCCGGCCAGGGCGATATAGGTCGGAATCTCCTGTCGGATGGGGCAAGTGTTTCTGCAAGGGGCAGTAAAGCAGTCCAGAAGCGGAACATGATCCGGTGATTTGGCCGGAACTTCTCCCTTGGCAGATTTGAGGTGGTGGCTGTCGCAGAGAGCCTCGCCGGCCAGCATGGAGAGGGCAGCAGTATCAACCCGGGTGAAATTGCGGATATCCGCTGCTTCCAGTTCCGATGCCATCTGGAAAAGACGCTGGTAGCCGCCCGGCTTTAAGATGGTGGTCGCGACGGTGACAGGCCATACCCCGCAGGAAGCAATTTTCGCAATATTGAAGGCATCAGCACCGCCGGAATAGGAGATGCGCAGGCGTCCCTCCAGGTCGCAGGAAAGCTCGGAGGCCAGAGAGATGGACAGAGGATACAGGGACCTGCCTGACATATACATCTCTTCACTGGGAAGTTCGCCGGCCTTCACATCGACAGGGAAGGTATTGGTCAGCTTGACGCCGAAGGAGAGGCCAAGCTCGTCTGCGAGGGCCATCAGCCTTTTCAGCATGGGAACGGCATCTGCATACTGAAGATCGTCTTCAAAATGGAAACGGCCGAACCGGATATAGTCATAGCCCATACTGTCCAGAGCGCTGCGTGCGAAATCATAGCCCAGCAGGGTCGGGTTGCATTTTACCAGAGTATGGATATGCTTCTGGGTCAGCAGATGGCGGGCTATGCTCTCAATCTCCTGGGGAGGGCAGCCGTGCAGGGTGGAAATGGTCGCGGAATTAGCGATCAGAGGAGAGATGGACTCGATATCCTCCAGGGTAACATTTTCAAACTCATCGACATGGTCGATCAGATACTGGCGGCAGGCCTGAAAAGTAGGATCTGCGGAGGCATCCATCATGCTGTCGATGAAATGGTTGATCTTTTCCGACTGGATACCGGCCAGGTCGTAGCCGACACTGAGATTGAACTGGAAGCCGTCCATGCCGCCCAGCCCATATTCCTTTGCCATGAAAGAGAGGAGGAACCAGGCCTTGATATATTCCTCCTGGGCTTGCGGTACAGTCAGCTCGGTGGACCATTCACAGTTGTATCCTTCATCATCGGCTTTGATACAGGGCTTATTGACACAGGCTGCCAGTTCAGCACCGTCCATGATCTGAACAGTCTTGAGCTCAAAGAAGCGGGCGCCGGCAAAATAGGCGGCAGCAATATTCTGGGCCAGCTGACTGTTGGGGCCGGCAGCCGGGCCAAGTGGTACTTCCAGTTTCCGGTCAAAAAGGGTCAGAGCCTTTTCTTCCTGGGCGGTAAAAGGCGTGTGAACGCCAAATACACTGCCTTTGTCCCGGTATTCTTCGCGGATCCAGGTCAGCAGCTGGGGAAACGGAATGCTTTTCATGATATCACTCATCAGGAAATCCCTCCTTTAGAAAAACGGCCGCAAGGGATGCGGCTGCTTGTATTTTCTGAAAATTATAATTCATATCTGCTATTTAACTAAATCTTATCACAGGACAGCAATATTCTCAATCAAAAAAACATATGAAGGGAAAAGTGTGTTATACTGAACTTGATGATTACAGATGGGGAGGAAAAGGAGGATCCGGGATGAAGATTACATGGATTGGACATGCTTGCTTCAAATTGGAACATGAAGGGACCAGCGTGGTGATCGACCCCTACAGCGACGGGAGCGTGCCGGGACTTTTGCCGGTAAAAGAGACAGCAGACATGGTTCTTTGCAGCCACGGACACGGGGATCACAATGCGGCCGGAAATGTGAAGATCACCGGGAAGCAGACTGAATCGGTCAAAGTGACGGCGATTGACTGCTTTCATGATGACAAGGAAGGCTCGCTTCGAGGAAAGAATAAGATTTTTGTGCTGGAATGGGGAGGATACAAGATCGTTCATTTCGGCGATATCGGCTGCCATCTGACACCGGAACAGGCAGAGCAGGTAAGCGGCGCTGACCTGGCCATGATTCCGGTTGGCGGTTACTATACCGTGGATGCAGCGGAGGCTGCAAAGATCCTGGAGGATGTCAGCCCGAAACTGGTAATTCCCATGCATTTTTCAGGAGACGGCTATGGATATGATGAGATCAGCGGGGCAGAACCCTTTGCGGCATTGAGGCCGGAGGCAGTGAAGAGCAGCGGAAGTGAGATTTTGCTGGAAGAGTGGCTGCCGGGCAGGGAAGGAAGTACAGTGATACTGACACCTGAGAATCTGGCATAGAGTATATCAAGGCAAAGAAAAATACCACCACATGATGCAGAAGAAAGCATCTGTGGTGGTATTTGCTGTTATAGAAGTCTCCTTTGGTAAAGGGAGACTTAAGAACCGTCCCCTGTCTCTTTTCAGACTCTTACTTTGGTTCCTTTGCCGCCTCTTCCGCTGAGTTTGATGCGGTTTAAGAGGAGTTCTTTTTCCTTGTAGCGGATGCTGCAGGGAATGGAAGAGCTGAGCGGGTATGCCGCTGTGAGTTTATCGGCGGCGGAAAGGTTGATGCCGCGTACGCCGGCGGCTGTCTTCTTCATCTCCGAAATCTCCGAAAGAGCGAAGCGGATGAACTGCCCGTTCTCAGACTGCAGGACAAGCTGATTGTAGGAGGAGGCATCGAAAACGGCGATGAGTTTGTCATCCTCGGCTAGTTTGCTTGCTGCAATCGTACGTCTGGTGGATTCGAATTCTTTGCCGGAAACCAGCTTGACCAGACCGCTTTCTGTCACGAAGACAAGTTTGCTCTCCAGAATGCTTTCCAGGCTGCAGATATGGATGATATTTTCCTGGGTACTGTCGTAGCCGGTGAAATTATCCAGAGGTACTGCCTTATCGCGGAATTTTCCGAAGGGGATATCGGCCATTTTCGCGAAATGCAGGCGGCCTGTGTCGGTGAAGATGCAGACTCTGCCGTCATTCATACAGTTGATGATATAACGGTTTTCTGCAAGGGCGGCTTCTTTATTGCGCTCGAAGGTTGCTGTGTCGATCGTGCGGGCATATCCGAAGCGGTCGATCAGGAGGACAACTTCCATGGCTTCCGGTTTCTTCTCTTCGTATACCACCGCTGCGGCGTTCTCAATCGTCGTACGGCGGGGGCGGGCATAGGTCTTTTTGATATGATCCAGCTCGCGGATGATGACCCGGGACATGCTGTCGTGATTCTCCAGGATATCCTGGTATTCGGCAATATTTTTGAGGGTCTTCTCATGCTCCTCGATCAGGGCAGTCAGCTCCAGACCGATCAGGCGGTAGAGACGCATCTCCAGGATGGCGGTTGCCTGTGCCTCGGTAAAATTGAGGCGGGAGGCTTCTTTTTCAGCCTTTTTGGTCTTAAAGCGGATGCCTTCTGTGATGCCGGAAGTCAGACAGGCGCGGGCCTGCTTGACATTCTTACTGCCGCGGAGGATCTCAATGATCAGGTCGATGATATCCACTGCCCGCATGAGGCCTTCCTGAATCTCAGCTTTCTCCTGCTCCTTGCGCAGAAGGGTCTGGTACTTGCGGGTGCAGATCTCAAACTGGAAGTCCAGGAACTGCTCAATCGACTCCCGGAGACTGAGGGTCTCCGGCCTGCCGTTGGCGATGGCCAGCATGTTGACGCTGAAGGTATCCTCCAGACGGGTCTTTTTGTAAAGAAGGGCAAGAAGGTTATCGGTATCCGCGTTTTTACGCAGTTCGATGACGATGCGGATCCCGTCCTTGGAAGACTGGTTGGAAATATCGGTGATATCGGTCGTCTTCTTGGTCTCGACCAGGGCATACACATCACTCAGAAACTTGCCGATACCTGCACCGATCATGGTGTAAGGGATCTCCGTAACCACCAGCTGCTGGCGGCCGCCCTTCAGTTTCTCGATTTCCACGCGGCCGCGGATGCGGATCCTGCCGCTTCCGGTCTCATAGATGGCAGCCAGGTCGTCTTTATTGGTAACGATGCCTCCGGTCGGAAAATCCGGACCCTGCACATACTTCATAAGCTGGGTAGAGGTCAGGGAGTCATCTTTCATATAGGCCTTGACTGCATCGACCACCTCACCCAGATTGTGCGGGGGCGTGCTGGTTACCATGCCGACCGCGATGCCCTCGGAACCGTTGATCAGGAAATTGGGCAGGCGGACGGGAAGAACGGAAGGCTCTTTTTCAGTCTCATCGAAATTGGGAACAAAATCGACCACATCTTTATCCAGATCGGCCAGAAACTCTTCCTGGGTCACTCTCTGCAGGCGGGCTTCCGTATAACGCATGGCAGCGGCCCCGTCTCCTTCAATGGAGCCGAAATTGCCGTGCCCGTCTACCAGGGGCAGGCCTTTTTTGAAATCCTGGGTCATCACAACCAGGGACTCATAAATAGAACTGTCGCCGTGGGGGTGGTATTTACCCATGGTGTCGCCTACGATACGGGCGCTCTTACGGTAGGGCTTGTCATAATGGATGGCAAGCTCATGCATATCGTAGAGGGTGCGCCGCTGTACCGGCTTGAGTCCGTCGCGGATGTCAGGGAGCGCTCTGGAAACGATGACGCTCATGGCATAATCCACATAGGACTTCTGCATGATCTCGGAAAAATCCGAGCGTATGATTCTTTCTTCAGTCTTTTCTTTCACCCGGACTCCTCCTAAATATCAAGATCTGCGTCATTGGCATGTCGGTATACAAACTCTCTGCGCGGGGGGACTTCCGGTCCCATGAGAAGGCCGGTGATCTCAGAAGCTACGCGGGCGTCATCAATCTCGACCTTGCGCAGAAGACGGGTCTGCGGGTTCAGGGTCGTCTCCCAGAGCTGGGCGGCATCCATCTCGCCAAGACCTTTGTAGCGCTGCAGGGTGAACTTGCCTTTATGTGTCTTGCGGTATCTGGCAAGGGCGGCGTCATCATAGAGATACTCTTCCTTGCCCTTGGCCGGCATAGCCTTATAGAGGGGCGGCATGGCGATATAGACATGGCCCTCGTAGATCAGCTCCGGCATAAACCGGTAAAAGAGTGTCAGCAGCAGGGTGCAGATATGGGCTCCGTCCACATCGGCATCGGCCATGATGACAATCTTGTCATAGCGCAGTTTGCTGATATCAAAATCATTGCCGTAGCCCTCGGAAAAACCGCAGCCGAAGGCATTGATCATGGATTTGATCTCAGCGTTGGCCAGGATCTTGTCGATGCTGGCTTTTTCTACATTTAAAATCTTGCCGCGGATGGGCAGAATAGCCTGAAAATGGCGGTCACGGGCAGTCTTGGCAGATCCGCCGGCGGAATCTCCCTCTACAATGAAAATCTCGCAGATAGAGGCATCCCGGCTCTCGCAGTTGGCCAGCTTGCCGTTGGAATCAAAGGAGAACTTGGGCTTGACCAGGAGATTGGTCTTGGCCTTCTCCTCCACTTTACGGATCTTGGCCGCCTTCTCCGCGCAGGAGAGAACGGTTTTCAAGGTTTCCAGGTTCTTGTCGAAGAAGCGGACCAGCTCTTCACTGACGACCTTGGCTGCTGCCTTGGCCGCATCCTGGTTGTCCAGCTTGGTCTTGGTCTGACCTTCAAAGCGGGGAGCGGGGTGCTTGATGCTGATCACGGCAGTCAGCCCGTTTCGGATATCGGTACCGGTAAAATTGTCATCCTTTTCCTTGAGTACACCGATCTCCCGGGCATAGCTGTTCATGATCGTGGTAAAAGCAGTCTTAAAACCGGTAATGTGGGTACCGCCCTCTGCATTGTAAATATTGTTGCAGAAGCCCAGAACATTCTCATGAAACTCATTGGTATACTGGAGAGCTCCCTCAACGGCGATCCCGTTCTCCGTGCCGGAAAAGGTAACGATATCGGTCAGGGTCTCCCGGCTGCTGTTGATATCACGTATGAAGCCGGTCAGACCATCGGGCTCGTGGAAGGTGATCTCCTCTGCAGTTTCCGGTGTCTCATCCTTATATAATATAGTAAGACCGGGATTCAGATAGGCAGTCTCATGAAGACGGTTCTTGATATCATCGGTCTTGAAACGGGTGGTCTCAAAAATCTCACTGTCCGGCAGAAAGGATATGGTCGTTCCGGTGGAGCGGGTGCGGCCGGTCACGGGAAGCAGGCCTCCCTCCAGCTCCAGAACGGGAATGCCCCGGCTGAAGCGGTCATGGTAGATATAGCCGCCGCGGCAGATGGTCACATCCATCCACTCGGAGAGCGCATTGACAACGGAGGAGCCCACACCGTGGAGTCCGCCGCTGGTCTTATAGGCAGAATCGTCAAACTTGCCTCCGGCATGCAGGGTTGTCAGAACCAGACGCTCTGCCGGCAGGCCTTTCTCATGCAGGTCTACCGGGATTCCCCGTCCGTTATCGGAAACGGTAACCGAGCCATCCTGGCAGATGGTCACCCGGATTTCATCGCAAAAACCGGCAAGATGCTCATCAACAGCATTGTCCACGATCTCGTAGACCAGATGGTTGAGTCCCTTGCGGGACACGCTGCCGATATACATGCCGGGGCGCATACGCACAGCTTCCAGACCCTCCAGAACGGAGATACTGCTGGCATCGTAATTATTTTGAACAGTCATGTGCTGCGTCCTTTCCATTTATAATAGTCAGCAAAACATTATCTGAACTATCATAAATCATATCGAGGCGGACTGTCAAGCGGAAAAATAGAACATATATTCGGTTTTTGCAATTGACAGTTGAATTTCAGATGCTTTTAAGATAATATAAAATATAAGTGTCTTCATGACAGTAAACTTGCAGGAAGGAGGCAGGCAGATGGCTTATCAGGCACTCTACCGGAAATGGCGGCCGGTCACTTTTGATGATGTGCGCGGACAGGATCATATTGTCACCACATTGAAAAACCAGATGCAGATGGACAGGGTTGGGCATGCCTATCTTTTTTGCGGGACCCGGGGCACGGGCAAGACTTCCGTGGCCAAGATTCTGGCAAGAGCGGTCAACTGCGAGCATCCCAAGGATGGTAATCCCTGCAATGAGTGCGCCATGTGCAGGGCGGTCAACGAGCAGCATTCCATGAATGTGGTCGAAATCGATGCTGCTTCCAATAACGGTGTTGACAATATCCGCGAGATCATCGAGGAGGTTGCTTTCCCGCCTGCAGAGGGACGCTATAAGGTTTATATCATCGACGAGGTACATATGCTTTCGCCCGGTGCTTACAATGCGCTGCTCAAGACGCTGGAGGAGCCGCCTTCCTATGTGATCTTTATCCTGGCGACGACAGAACCGCACAGGCTGCCGATCACCATTCTTTCCCGCTGTCAGCGGTACGATTTCCGGCGGATCACCACGCCTGTTATTTCCAGGCAGCTGCAGGATCTTGCCGACCGGGAGCAGATCGACGCGGAGGAAGAGGCACTCGGGCATATCGCCCGTGTTGCAGACGGATCCATGAGAGACGCACTCAGCCTTCTGGACCAGTGTTCTTCCTTTTACATCGGACAGAAGCTGACCCTGCGGAATGTGCTGGACGTGCTCGGTGCGGTAGACAGTTCAGTATTTGGACGGATGCTCCGGGCTGTAGCGGCAAGTGATGCAGCTGCGGCGCTTACGGAGGTATCGGACATATCTTCACAAGGGCGGGATCTGACCCAGTTTACCCTGGATTTCACCTGGTATCTGCGCAACCTTCTCCTGCTCCAGTGCGGAGAAAGTGCCATTCCGCTGCTGGATGTTACAGCAGAGCAGCTTGCGGATATGCGGGAAGAGATCAAACTGGCCGACAGCGGCGCACTGACCAGATATATCCGGATTCTTTCCAGACTGGCCGGGCAGATGCGGTATTCCGCGCAGAAAAGAGTCCTGCTGGAGACTGAGCTGATCAAGATGTGCAGACCGGATATGGAAAGACGCCGGGATGAACTGGAGGAGCGGATTGCCTATCTGGAAAAGATGATGGACCGGGTGCTGACAGAGGGGGGTTCCCTGCAGACGGCACCTTCTGATGCGGGACAGGCGCTTCCGAAAAAGGCAGTCAGGCAGGAAAAAGTACCAGTAAAGGCAGCATCGGAAGATGTTTTGGCGCTGCTTGATGAATGGGAGACTTTCCGGAAGGGACTGCCGGAGCAGCAGGCACTGATTTTAGACGGGGCCGTTGTGGAGCCCGGCGGAGGCAATATCGTGCAGATTGCCCTGGCTGATAATTTTGGCTATTCTTATTACACAAGAAGCGAGGTCCATAAAGCGGAACTGGAAAAGGCGCTTACCGATTATATCGGAAAGGAACTGCAGGCTTCATTCCGTCTGCAGGAGAGAAAAGAAACAGAGGCCGGGCCGGAGGATGACATCACGCAGATGCTTAATCTGGACGGCGTAATATATGAGGAGGAAGATTGATATGGCAAAAAGAGGCGGTTATGCAGGCGGCATGCCTGGAAATATGAGCAACCTGATGAAGCAGGCGCAGAAAATGCAGAAACAGATGGAAGATGCGCAGAAGCAGCTTGAAGTCATGGAGCTGGAGGCAAGTGCCGGCGGCGGTGCGGTAACAGTAAAGGTCTCCGGTAAGAAAGAGATCCTGTCGGTTGAGATCGATCCTGAAGTGGTAGATCCGGATGACGTGGAGATGCTGCAGGATCTGATCGTGGCGGCGGCCAACGAGGCGCTGCGCAAAGTGGATGAAGCCAGCCATTCGGCTATGTCTAAGCTCACCGGCGGTTTCGGCGGCCTTGGCGGAGGACTTGGATTCTGATGGATGCCTACAGCGGCCAGATCAGCAGGCTGATTGCAGAACTTTCAAAGCTTCCGGGTATTGGAGCCAAGTCTGCGCAGAGACTGGCATTTCATATTATCAATATGCCTGAGGACCAGGTGGAGAGCCTGGCGGAGACAATCGTGACCGCCAGAAAAAAGACACATTACTGCAAGTCATGCTTTAATCTGACAGATGCGGATTTATGTCCGATCTGCGCAGATTCCGGAAGGGATCATAATACGATCATGGTTGTAGAGACCCCACGTGATCTGGCAGCCTATGAAAAGACGCAGAAGTATACCGGGGTCTATCATGTACTGCACGGCGCGATCTCTCCAATGCTGGGGATCGGACCGTCTGATATCCGGCTGAAAGAACTGATGGTGCGCTTGCAGGAAGATGTCAGTGAACTGATTATAGCGACCAATTCCACTCTGGAAGGGGAGACAACGGCTATGTATATCAGCAAACTTGTCAAGCCGACCGGAATTAAGGTTACCAGGATTGCCAGCGGGGTACCCGTAGGCGGAGATCTGGAGTATATTGATGAGGTAACACTTCTCAGGGCGCTTGACGGAAGAGTTGAACTATAACCATAACAGGAAAGGGACGGCTGTATGGATGGGATTAGATTAGTTACGGATGATGGTCAGGCGGCTCCTTCTGCAGAGGGAGATACTGTATCAAAGGAGAGCATCCCTTCCGGGGAAATGTTCACTGAAATGCCGGATGGCAGTGAAGAGGTTATCCCTGCCGCAGATCCTGTTTTTGAAGAGGAGAGTCTGAAAGCAGAGGAGATGGAACTTCCGGAAGCGGAGACTGCGCAGGAGACAGAGACTTCTGCTGCAGAGGAGCTTTTGGGGCAGGAGGCTGAGATTCCTGCTGCGGAGGAGACTCCGGAAACCGGGACGGATCCGGAGGCAGATAGGGAATCACAGGCGGATCAGGCTGCTGAACAGAAAGAGAATAGCCTGCCGCAGACTCTATCAGGAGAAGATGCATCTGCAGAGAAGGAAGATACGTTTCCGGCTAAGAAGGATTTCCCGGATGACGAACTCCCTGAGATTGAGGATGTGCTGGGCCTGAATGAACCTGAAGGGGAAAAGTCTGCCCGGGAAAAGGCGGGGGCATCTGCATTTCATATCCCTTTTCTGGGAGGGAAGAAGAAAGAAAAAGGCGAGCCGGAATCTGAGAATGTGAAGGAAACAGCGGAGACGGAAACGGTTTCGTCAGAAGAAGCGCAGGAAAGCAAGGCGGAGGATGAAAAGAAGGAGAAATCCAATCTGCTCATGCCTTCCAGCGGTGTCAGGAATATTCTGATTGCGGGTGTCGTGATCCTGATTATCATCCTGGCTTATGCCTGGTTTCAGAGCCGCAGGGTCTACAGCTCTTATGAGGTTATGAGTGAGGTCAGCAGCACAGGAGACGCATCGGCGTCTTACGCGGTCAGCAAATACGGTCTGATCCGGTACAGCAATAATGGTATCGCACTGACGGACAAGAGCGGCAATGTCATCTGGAATCAGACCTATGAGATGAATAATCCGATCATCGATACGGCAGGAAACTATATTGCCGCAGGCGATCGGGGAGCAAGCACACTTTATATTTTTAACCAGTATGGTCAGTGCGGAAAACTGACAACAGAGCTCCCCATTCAGGGATTGCAGCTGGCGGAAAATGGTGTTGTGGCCGCTATTTTGTCTGATGCGGAAAGCAATTTTATCAATCTGTATGACAGACAGGGCAGCCGTCTTGTCGGGATCCGCGCGACTTTGGAGAATACAGGATACCCTCTGGCAGTCGGTGTTTCTCCGGATGCTACCCGTTTGGTAGTCAGCTATCTTACAATCTCGGAGAATGCAAAGATCCAGACCAAGCTGATTTTTTATGATTTTAGTATGTCTACCGGTGAACACGAGAAGCATGCCGGCGTCATAAACGGTCTCTGCCCGAGAATTCAGTTTCTGGGAGATCAGAGGGTGGCCGTCTTCAGGGAGAACGGTTTTGACATCTATGCCATTGATGGTGATGTCAAGATGGTCTATTCTGAAGAATTTGAGGACGAGATCCGCAGTATCTTTGCGGATGACCAGAGAATGGGGTTTGTATTCCGCAATAAGGATGAAAACGGTAAGTACCGGATTGAACTCTATGATGTTTCCGGACAGAAGACCATGACCATCTATTCTGATCTGGATTACACAGATCTGCGGGCGGACTCAGATGAAGTGGTTCTATTCAACAGCAGCCGCGCGGAGATCTATAAATTTAACGGCAGGCAGGTATTCGGAGGCAATTTTGAAAACCGGATCACGGCACTCATGCCCTCCTGGGATACCGGTATGTACTGGCTTGTGGAAGAGTCTCTGCTCAGCGAGATCCGTGTAAAATAAGACAGATGGAGTCTGTGCATTGTCTGGAAGGAAAGGGGGAATCGGCATGAATCTGGCAGATATGAACATGGTGTCCTGGATCACGCTGGTAATTCTTGCAGTATGTACGATCAGAGGACTGCATATGGGAATGGTACGAACCGTATTTTCGACCTTTACCTTTATCGCGGCAATGATTCTGGCGGCTTTCTTTTCTCCCAGGCTCAATACTGTCCTGCAAGAGTCTCCCTTGTATCAGACGATCAATGTGCGCGTGGAGAGGACACTGGAAGGCAGCCCCGAACTGGCTGCGGAAGGGAAAGAAGAAAATCTTGTTATAGAAAATCTCCCTGTGCCGGAGTTTATCCGGGAATCTCTGGCAGAGAACAATGACCAGAATATTTATTCCCTGCTGGGTGTGGATACCTTCTTTCATTATATCAGTGCTTATATCACACGTGTGATTTTGCGGGTACTGGCTTTCCTGCTGGTATTCTTTGCTGCGGTCATTGCGCTCAGGCTTTTGTGCGCCTTGCTTGACAGCATAGCCGGACTCCCTGTTTTACATACACTGAACAGAGCGGGAGGACTGGTATTTGGCTTTGTAAATGGTATGATCATACTCTGGATACTGTGCAGTATCGCTGCTCTGTTCGCCGGGACAGAGGCGGGAGCGGAACTGAATCGCCAGATCAATGAAAGTCTAGTCCTTCAAACCATCTATAATAAGAACCTTCTTCTGATCCTGGTAGCCGGCCTGAAAAAGATCGGTCTGCCGCAGGCTTTGGAAAGCGTGATTCCGCCGGGATAGGAGAGATAACAGATTGAAAATGCTGCCGCTGTCAGAAGTCACCGGAGACGACTGACTGCGGCAGTATTTTTTTAAAAACAATATAAGGATAAAATTACAGATAATCCTGAAAGAAGATAAAACTTTCCCTAAAAACAAACATAAGCGAAAAAAGAAGCTGTCCTAAATATGCAGTGCTTTGCAGAATATACAATGAGGATTTTCCATATGTAGTGCTTTCTCCGGGGGGGGGTGAAGCTTATGCCAAAAAAGCTGACTTGTAAAACGAAACGCCAGTTTGTAAAGCAAAATGCCAGTTTGTAAAATGAAAACTTTATATTTGTAAACGAAACGCAAGTTTTGTAAGTAAAACGCGATGTTTGTAAACGAAACGCCACATTTGTAAACGAAATGCAACCTGTTCAAAGTGGTCTTTTTCGTGTATGATAATTCTAGCAGGCATGCCAAAGGGAGGTCGACTCCCTCTCGATTTTTTTGTAATCGGAGAATCCACCCCTGTATTTGGCGGTATAGTTGGCGGTGCTGGCGGCCTTGCTGCGAATTATTTTTTGAGAAGAGTTGGCCTAAGAATGATATCTTCAGGTGCAACTGGAGTACATCCCAAAAGCTTTAATGCCTCTTCTCCATAGTGAAAGCTGAACGTTTCGTAAGGACTGCGATCGTTCAGCTTTTTCCGTTTGTAAGAATTGATATGATCCATCATCCTGTTTACATCTGCCTGTGTCAGGTTGTCGAAACTGCTGCCCTTGGGTAAGATACGTCTTATCAATTCGTGATTGACTTCTATTGCACCTTTCTGATGAGGGCAGCCTGCATCACAATAGTAGATCCTTGTCCGATGAAATCCATAGCTCGCCGTGGCCTGCTCCCGTAACTCAAGTTTCTTCGGATTGGAAAATTCACTGCCGTTATCTGTTAAGATCACTGGAAATAACTGGTTAAACAGTTTCCCCCCGAGGCGTCTGTCAAGCTGGTTAAAAATGTCAATGACCGACCAGGATGTATTAGCGTCCCGCAAAAAGGCCAGCATCAGCGAAGACTCTACAAAATGTATCGTAAGCAGACACTTTCCTCCGACCTCCCCGATCACAGAATCCATTTGTACAACAGGCGTATCAGGATGTTTCTTCATGAAAGCCTCAAAATCTTTATAGGTCCGGTCGATACGGCATCCTTTATCGACTTTAAACTCCGGTTTCTTCCTACGGGCACGAAAGCGGACTTTTCTTGGGAGATCAATGTTTCTGACATCCAAAAGGCAGTCATCGATATAGTTGTAGATTGTTTTCTCACTGCACATCAACTCATCGCGATGATTGGCATAAATCTCGTGAATAGAGTGACCTTGTTTCACGAGCGGCGTGATGATACTGTTCAGCCGGGCAATCTCTTCTTCACTGGTGTACAGACCACATCTGGCATCACAGATCCTCTGGTGAGCATTCAGATGTGCCTTTTCTGCATCATAAAAGCTTTTAAGAAGTGTGCACTTATCAAACGTCGGACAGCCATTACAGACATAAGGGACATGAAATCTGACCGCACAAACTTCTTCTATAAAGTCAGTACAATGCTCATTACAACGGCAGAGACGGCACGATACGTTGGAACTTCCCTTTCTGGTGCAATCCTTCCCGCAAAGAGCCGGAGCTTTGATCTTACAGGTAAATCTCTTTCTGCAGGAGTTGAAAGAATATCCCGGTTTACCTGTGGCAAGTGGTATCGCATACTTTCGGACCTCCCTCGAGATTGTGGATGGATCCTTGTGGAGCTGAGCTGCTATTTTTTTGAATGACAGTCCCTCTTTCAAAAGTTTCTGTAAGATCAGACGTTCTTCATAAGTAAAATAGTTTGACATGATATCCTCCTGTTTTTTACCGCCAGCTATATGAGGATATCGTATAAGAAAAGGAAAGAGCAATGGTATGCGACCTTTTACAAATGCAAACAGACCCGCTTAAGCGAGTCCATTTGTAAACGGAGATGCAATCCCCTAAACTTATTCATTTACAAACCACTACAAACCCGGATCAATACAATCGGTGTTGCGTTTTATTTTACAATTAAGG
>CAMHFW010000019.1 GCA_946184675.1 uncultured Clostridia bacterium
GGTTTATGAAGGTGCATACGATATAGATTTAATATGGGAAAAAGAGGAAACATTCTTTGAAGCAGAGAATGTCAGTATCGTTTCTGCAGCGTTGGTAAAGAATAGTTATGATGAAACTTCTTTGCTGCTGGAATTAGAAAATCGTTCAGATAAGATTATAGACGTAAACTTTTATGATATTGAAATCAATGGGCTTGTCTTTCACGATGGAAGCTGGACTGGTGATATGATTGATCAGCATACCCGCTGTATCGAATCAATCAATATCAATGATGTAGCAAGCTATGGCGGCGGTTCTTTAGAAGCTATGGGAATCAGCGATATTACGAGTGCGGGATTTTCTATAGAACTGGAAGACGAAAACTATAATACATTAAAAACAGAAGATGTAAAAATAGTTATATCAGGGGACGGCAAACCGCAGGAGTACACAGGAGAAGAAGTCTATAATGATCATGGCATTAAGGTTTTAAAAAGAGAGATCGATGACAGCGATTCCACGTATTACAACGCCGTTTATCTGGTAAGCAATGATTCTGATGCTCAGATCAGTGTAGGTCTTGATTACGATTCCCTGTCAGTGAACGATAAAATGACAGATTTCATTAATTACTCGCTCTCACTTAAACCCGGTAAAACAGGAGCCTTGAATATAAAGATCAGCAAAGATGATGCTGGTATAAATGGGATTACTGCACTATCAGATATCAAGAACATGGAATTTGTTCTGCAAATCAAAGATGCAGATTCCTATACAGATATTGATACACCGACTGTGAAGGTAACATACTAACTGGATAAGAAACATCCGAAAAGGAGTCCCGGAGGTCATCTATATTGGCCGCCGGGACTCCTTCTTTTATGTGTATTTATTCTACCGTAATTTACTTAATTATGATATAATAAACAGGGAATGGCTACTTCCTTCGAAATCAATTGGAATCAGATTGGAAAGAGTATGGGAAAGGTCAGGATCTTTTGCCTTTGCCGTATGAAAGAACCGATGATAATAGTAACAGATGAGGCATTGAAACAGTTTTGGACAAGGCGTAAACGGAAGGAGTATGTTCATGAGAAGAAATGGTTTATGGC
This sequence comes from uncultured Clostridia bacterium, assembly GCA_946184675.1. Classification (GTDB taxonomy): domain Bacteria; phylum Bacillota; class Clostridia; order Lachnospirales; family Lachnospiraceae; genus UBA2912. The sequence goes on from CAMHFW010000019.1 coordinate 1,093, forward strand.
AGCTTTTGGTTTCTTTTGTACTGATCCTATGTCTGCTGGCAGGATGCTCGTCATCCTCCAAGCCAAAGGTAAATGATGACACACAAGCTCCTGCAGCTGCAGAGACGGCATCAGAGACTGCTGAGGCTGACAGTGAAAAACATGAGTTGGTAGGTACGCTTGAAGATATCACCATGGAGACGATTACCCTGCGGCTGATCGATGGACGTGTACTGACATTCAATGCGAACAATGTGAAGCACAGTTTCAGCTATGGTATCACAGAAGGCAACTGGGTCACTGTGATCTACAGCGGTGAGATCAATGGAACAGACACCTCTAAAATCGCTGTGCTTGAGATTCATGACGAAGATACAGATTATGTAAGATCAGTAAAGGCACAGACCACGATAGAAGAGGCGAATGATACGGTTTATCCTCTTGAGACAGTTGTTGTCCGGGCCTCTTACATGATGGCTTCTGAAGCACTCGGAACCTTGAAAACGGGCGAATCTGTAAAACGTACCGGTCACTGCAATAATGGCTGGGACAGGATTCTGTTCAAGGACAAGGAGGCTTATGTTTACGGCAGTCTTCTGACGACCAATCCGGACGAATCCGGGAATAAGGGTTCCCTGACTCCCATCTCCAAGAAGGTCAAGATGAAGGAGCTGAGTGAGACTGTATACGCAAAGACTGATGCGACAGTGCGGCAGGGTTACTCAACAGCAGCCAAACAGATCGGTGCTCTGAAAGCAGGTGCTTCCGTGACAAGAACTGGTATCTGTGACAATGGCTGGTCCAGAATCAATTATAATGGTCTGGTCGGTTTTGTATACAGTGACCTGCTGACCTTAAAGAATCCCAATTCTGAGACTGACGGGGTTAAGATCACAGCAGTGAATGAGACCGTTTTCATTGTGAAAGATGCCAATGTCAGAAAGAGCTGGTCTGATAAATCCGACATACTCGACACTCTGAAAGCCGGCACAAACCTTGTCAGAACTGGTATCTGCGACAATGGCTGGTCCAGAGTTACTTACAATAAGCAGGATGCATATGTTTTCAGTGATCTTCTGACAAAGAAGGACCCGAAGCCGGATAAGACGGTCAAAATCTATAAGGCAAATGGATATGCATGGACTGTGACCAAGGCAAATGTGCGTGAGTCCTTTACGGTAGATTCCAAATCTCTTGGCGTTCTTGAAAAAGGCAGCGGCATTAAGATCACAGGTGTGACAGATAACAACTGGTCACGTGTTGACTACAATGGCAAGGTTGGATTTATCCATAACGATTTGCTGACTTCTAAGGATCCTAACCCGAAGCCAGCTCCAACCCCTGAGACCAAGGCAACGGAAACCAAGGCGCCTGAGACTAAGGCAACAGAGACCAAAGCGCCTGAGACCGAGACGAAAGCTCCTGAAACAGAGACCAAAGCTCCCGAGACGGAGACCCAGGCTCCTGAGACCGAGACCCAGGCTCCTGAGACCGAGACTCAGACTCCTGAGACCGAAACCCAGGCTCCTGAGACCGAGACCCAGGCTCCTGAGACCGAAACCCAGGCTCCTGAGACCGAGACTGCAGCCCCCGAGACCGAGACCCAGGCTCCGGCTCCTCAGTATGATATTGAGGGTATCGTAGTTGGCTATAATATCGAATCCATCACCATTCGTGTCGATGAAGATTCTTCCGGCAGCAGCAGCGAGTCCAGACCGGCTGAAGAACCGGCAGCAGATCCGGGAGACGGAAGCAATGAATATCCTTCCATTTCCTATTCGGAAGCAAAAGGCAAAGAGCTGACTTATTACACCTTTGATATTCGCGAGGCATCTCAGAGCTTTTCACAGGGCATCGATGAAGGCCTCGTTGTAAAAGTAACCTATACCGGTGATCTGAAAGACATGAGCACTGTACGCGCCGTAAAGGTAACGGACGATGGTATCAAACAGACGACAAAGACATTCCGCGGAGTTGCGGTATCCTATGAGAAAGACGTCCTGATACTTGACTGCGGCGAGGGCACGCAGACAGGATTTAACTGCAAGAATGCTGAAGTAGCAAAAGATGTAGCTGCAGGTGCCCAGGTTCGTGTTATCGCAGATATGAAGGATGCAAAAGCGGAAGATACCGTCTTTAAGGCAGTAAAGGTTGATATTGAGAAGTAACATTATAAAATAGCAGGAGGAAGCAGATTTGGGACTTTTTGGATTCGGTAAAAAGAAGAATTCACAGGATCCTGCTTCTGAGGCGCAAAATGAAAGAATTGCGGAGCCGGAGACGACGGCGTCTGATGACGCTGCGCTCTCCGGCGCTGTTGTGCCGGATGAAGAGGAACTTGAACAGCTTTACCGTATGGGACTGGAGTGCCAGGATGACGGAAATGATGCGGCAGCTCTGCAGTATTTCAAAAAAGCAGCAGAGAATGGCCATGTTATGGCACAGTTTTCATTGGGAATGATTTTTGAAAGAGGCAGCCTGGCAGCAGAACAGGATCTGGGGCAGGCTATGTACTGGTATAAATCAGCAGCGCAGGCGGGAGACCCGGGTGCGCAGTTTAACCTTGGCTACCTGTATCTGCAGGATCCCGATCAGCAGGAGGAAGGCTTAAAGTGGATGCGCAGCGCTGCAGAGCAGGGAGATGAAGCTGCCCGGGAGTATATAGCCTCTCTGGCTTCGGAGACAGAGCGCAAACAGAGACTGAAAGAAGAGCGGGAACAGAATGTGTCGCGTGTCAGGAAGTTTTTGTCGGGAAAAGAAGTATATATTCTTTTTTCTGTTCCGACAGGAACACCCTATCTGAAAGAAGAAGGAGACCATTATATTCTGGCTTTTGATACGGAGCAGAGAGCACATGCGGGAAGAGAAGCGCTCCGTGAGCAGGGATATAATTGCCGCGTGATCCGTGTCTTAAAGAAGGATTATCCGGGAGTATTCGGGTCATTTTACGCATTCGGCTGCAATGCAGCACGTTTCGAAATCGATGGGCAGATCTCTGATATCTATCTGTATGATATTGTGAAGCTGGCCAAAAAGAAAAATGCGCCTGCAGGACGAGCTCCTGTAGAAAATCCCAGACTGATCCGGGCCATGCTCCTTTTCCAGCAGGAAGCAGGCCGAAGGGCTCTGGGAAAAGAGCCGGATGAAACTCTGATCAAAAGCTGTCAGGCTGAGATATCCAACCAGCTGTATCAGGAAAAAGTGGATCTGATCTTCCCCTATGTTCTGCAGGAAACAGACGGAGAAAAACGCAAGAGCCCCATCATTTTCCGCGGAAATGGGGAAAATGCTCCTGCAAGATCTGTGCTGCTCAGCAATGAGGCTGCATTTGAGGCTGTGAAACGCGCCAATCCGCAGATCAGAAGGCGTGTTATGAAAATGGAAGAAGTACTGAAACTTCCCCCTGCAGGTGGAACAGAAGGCTTTATCATTGATCCGAACGGCGGAAAGATCGTGGTGCGCCTTACCAAAAAGGAAGCTTAATAATTTATGATGAGAAAACTTGCATTATCAGACGATATTTTATTAGCCGTTGAAAAACCGGCAAGATATCTCGGAAACGAGATCAACGCGGTATATAAGGATAAAGAGTCTGTAGACATCCGGTTTGCCATGTGCTTTCCGGATGTTTATGAAATCGGCATGTCCTATCTGGGAATCCAGATTATCTATGATCTGCTGAATGCACGTGACGACATTGCCTGTGAGCGTGTTTATTCCCCCTGGACAGACCTGGACAAGATCATGCGTGAAAGGAATATACCGCTTTTTGCGCTGGAAAGCCAGGATCCGGTCAAAGACTTTGATTTCCTGGGGATTACTCTGCAGTACGAGATGTGCTATACAAATATACTGCAGGTCCTCGATCTTTCCGGTATTCCTCTTTATGCTGCAGAACGGAGCGAGGAAGATCCGATCGTGATAGGAGGCGGCCCCTGTGTCTATAATCCGGAGCCGATCGCTGACTTTTTTGATATGTTCTATATCGGTGAGGGAGAGACTGTCTATTATGATCTGATGGACACCTACAAGGCCTGCAAAAAGGCCGGAGAAAGCCGTCGTGCCTTTCTGGAAAAGGCAGCGAAGATTCCGGGTATCTATGTGCCTCAGTTGTATGATGTCAGCTATCATGAAGATGGTACCATTGCAGACTTTGTTCCAAATGTCGAGGGCATTCCTGAAAAGATTGAAAAACAGGTTGTCAGTGACCTGAGCCATGTGATTTATCCGGAAAAACCGCTGGTTCCTTTTATCAAAGTGACCCAGGATCGAGTTGTACTGGAGATCCAGAGGGGCTGCATCAGGGGCTGCCGCTTTTGTCAGGCCGGAATGGTATACAGGCCCAATCGTGAGAGGAGTCTGGAATACCTGAAGGATAAAGCAATCAAGATCCTGACATCGACAGGACATGATGAAATCTCTCTGAGTTCTTTAAGCTCCAGTGACTATTCCGATCTTCCCGAACTGACAGATTTTCTGATTGATTACTGTGAGAAAAAGAAGATCAATATTTCCCTGCCTTCCTTGCGTATCGACGCTTTTTCTCTGGATGTCATGTCCAAAGTGCAGGATATCAGAAAGAGCTCTCTGACATTTGCACCGGAAGCCGGTTCGCAGAGACTCAGAGATGTGATCAATAAGGGACTGACAGAGGAAGTAATTCTCAAAGGAGCAGGGGATGCCTTCCGGGGCGGCTGGAACCGGGTGAAATTGTATTTTATGCTGGGGCAGCCGACAGAAACACAGGAAGATATTTTCGGAATCGCAGATCTTGCCAACAAGATTGCTTTGGAATTTTATGATATTCCCAAGGAAGACCGGCCCGGCAACAAACGCGTAGAGATCGTGGTCAGCACCTCTTTCTTTGTGCCGAAGCCTTTTACTCCTTTCCAGTGGTCCAGGCAGTGTACGGAAGATGAGTTCAGAGATAAGCAGCGGTACTTAAGCAACAGCATCCGTGAGTCCCTCAATCACCGCAGTATCCGCTACAACTGGCACGAGTTTCACCTGACTGAGCTGGAGGGCATTCTGGCGCGGGGTGACAGGAAGCTGTCTGAGGTACTGGTAAATGCCTATCAGAGCGGATGCCTGTTCGATTCCTGGTCAGAGTGTTTCCGCAACGACCTGTGGGTACATGCTTTTGAAAAAGCAGGTATGGATCCGGCTTTTTATGTGCACAGAGAGCGGGGAGCGGAAGAGATCTTCCCCTGGGATTTCATTGATGCAGGCGTGACCAAAGCATTTTTGCGCAGAGAATATGAGCGTGCGCTGGATGAAAAGGTAACGCCGAACTGCAGACAGGGATGCTCAGGATGCGGCTGCAGGGTATATGGAGGAGGTGTCTGTTATGAAGCTTAGGATCCGTTTTTCCAAAAAGGGACCGGTGAAGTTTATCGGACATCTGGATATTCTGCGCTATTTCCAGAAAGCATTCCGAAGAGCGGATTATGATCTGATCTATTCGCAGGGATTTCATCCCCATCCCATTCTTTCCTTTGCCTCCCCTTTAGGGGTTGGACTGGAAAGTGAGGGGGAATACATGGACCTGGAAGTCAATACCATGGACAGCCCGGCTGTGATGCTGGAGAGACTCAATGCCCAGATGGCAGAGGGAATCGAGGCCAACTGTTATTCTGTTCTGCGGGATGATGCCAAAAACTCCATGTCGATTCTTGCGGCTGCAGATTATAAGGTTTGTTTCCGGGATGGAAGGATGCCTTGTGACCGCACAAAAATGGAGGAGATGATCGAGGCTTTTCTTGCCTGTGAACAGATCCCGGTAGAGAAAAAGACCAAGAAGAACCTTCTGGAAATTGATATCCGTCCCATGATCCGGACTCTTTCGGTGAAAGAAGATGGAAGTATATGGATGCAGGTGTCAGCCGGAAGTGCGGCAAATCTGAAGCCGGAACTCCTGCTCGAGAGTATGTTTTGTCAGAATGGAATCGCTTTTGATCCCTATGCGCTTTTGATCACGCGCCTGGAAATGTATGCAGCCGATGCGGACGGCAGACTGGTTCCTCTGTCAGAGTATCAGGCAGTTTCCGCAGACAAACTGTCTGTTTGCAGTAAGGAGATGGAGGCGTGAATACCCAGATCTGTATTTGCGGATATGATGACAGGCAGCTGACTGCTGTGTATGAAGGAAATACTCTGGCAGAACTGTGGATCGGTCAGGAAGAAGAGATCTGCGTAGGTGATATTTATGTGGCCAAAGTGAAAAATGCAGTTCTCAATCTCCGGGCCGCCTTTGTAGAATTCAAACAGGGGCACATGGGATATTATCCGCTGGAAGAAGGGGTTCCTGTGCATTTTCTGAATCAGAAGAAAAATGACAAGGTCGCTTCCGGTGATGAGATTCTGGTGCAGGTCAGTGCGCAGCCGCTCAAAAGCAAGGAATGGAAACTGACAGGAAAGCTGAGTTTTGCCGGGAAATGGGTCGTCTATGAACCATCCGGCAATATACGAGGAGTATCTGCAAAGATCCGTGATAAAGAACTACGTCGGCATCTGCTGGCGCTGACAGAGCGGGAAAATACGCCGGCCGGCGGCTGGACCATTCGTACGGCTGCAGCAGATGCATCAGAGGATGAGATCCTGAAAGAGATGGGGGAACTTGCACAGAAAGCCCGGGAGGCATTAAATATGGCAAGGTCACGCAGCTGCTATTCCAGGATCTGCAGGGGAAAAAGCCGCGTAGAAGAACTCATCCAGCGTTATGGACCGCAATGCAGTGTGCTGACCGATATCAGGTCTTTATATGAGAAGCTTTCCGCCGATTATCCCGGGATAGTCCGCTTTTATAATGATGATTCCTGGCCGCTGATCAAGCTCAAGGGGTTGGAGGCCGAGCTGGAAAGAGCTCTGGGCAAAGCGGTCTGGCTTCCTTCCGGCGGCAGGCTCTTTATTGAGCAGACAGAGGCTATGACTGTAATTGATGTCAACAGCGGAAAGTCCGTCGGGAAAAACCAGAAAGAAGCGCATTTGTTTAAGATCAATTCGGAGGCGGTCAGAGAATCCATGCGCCAGATCCGCCTGCGGAATCTGTCCGGTATTATCATGATTGACCTCATCAATATGAAAAACAAAGAACATATTGAGGCAATTGCGCAGCAGCTGAAAGAGCAGTCTTACAAGGATCCTGTGCAGACGACTTTTGTAGATATCACAGGGCTTCAGATTGCAGAACTGACGCGAAAAAAGGTACGCCGGACTCTGCAGGAACAAATGCGCAAAAACTAAAGAATGTTCTTGACTTGTATACAGCGGCTGTGATAGAATACTACCGATGCCGCACAGCGGGGTCTAAATTGTCGTACTTATGGCAGGCAATACCGAAGCTGGCGAGTAATGAAATAGGAGGTGCTATATGTACGCTATCATTGCAACAGGTGGAAAACAGTATAAGGTATCCGAGGGCGATGTGATCAAGGTTGAAAAGCTTGGCGCAGCTGCCGGCGAGGAAGTTGTTTTCGATCAGGTACTTGTAGTTGGCGGCGAGCAGACTAAGGTCGGCAGCCCCGTTGTTGAAGGTGCAAGCGTTAAGGCTACCGTAGTAGCTGAGGGCAGAGCCAGAAAAGTTATCGTATACAAGTACAAGCCGAAGACCGGATATCACAAGAAAAATGGCCACAGGCAGTACTTTACACAGGTAAAGATCGACCAGATCATTGCTTAATTTACGCCACAGGTCATGATACAGATCACTGTCTACAAAGACAAAGACTGCTATACGGGATTTCGTATGCTTGGTCATGCAGGGTATGCCGAGAGCGGCGAGGATATTGTGTGCAGCGCGGTTTCCGTGCTTGCGATCAATACCTGCAATGCCATTGAGTCCTTTACGGATGAGCCATTCAGGCTGGATACCGGAGAAGAGGACGGACGGATGGAACTTACTTTCACAGAGCATCCGGGGCATGACGCGCAGCTTCTGATGAAGACCCTGGTACTTGGCCTTCAGAGCATTGCAGATCAGTACAGCGCATTCATACATTTTGATATTGAGGAGGTGTAAGACATGTTATCCATGAACCTTCAGTTTTTCGCTCATAAAAAGGGTGTCGGTTCTACAAAGAACGGACGTGACTCCGAGTCCAAGAGACTTGGTGCCAAGAGAGCAGACGGACAGTTTGTAAAGGCCGGAAATATTCTTTACAGACAGCGCGGCACAAAGATCCATCCGGGTCATAATGTCGGCAGAGGCGGCGACGATACATTATTCGCACTGACAGACGGTGTGGTAAGATTCGAGCGTCTCGGCAGAGACCGCAAGCAGGTATCCATTTATCCTGTAGCGGCTCACGAATAAGAGTCATAAAGATTGTTAGAAGACGGCTTAACTGTTCAGATATTCTGGATGGTTAAGCTGTTTTATCTTATAGGAGGTCAGGAGGTCTCTATGTTTGCGGACCATGTGAAAATATATATACGATCCGGTAAAGGCGGAGACGGCCATGTCAGCTTCCGGAGAGAACTTTTTGTGCCGGCCGGCGGTCCTGATGGCGGTGACGGCGGCAAGGGCGGAGATGTCATCTTTGAAGTGGATGAAGGACTAAATACGCTTTCTGATTTCCGCCATATGCGCAAGTATTGTGCCAGAGACGGCGAAGAAGGCGGCAAGAGAAACTGTCACGGATCAGACGGGGAAGACCTGGTTATCAAGGTGCCGGAAGGAACTGTGATCAGAGAAGCTGAGACCGGACTTGTGATTGCTGATATGTCTGGCGAGAACCGTCGTCAGATCATTCTGAAGGGTGGAAGAGGCGGCAAGGGAAACCAGCATTATGCCACGGCGACCATGCAGGCGCCAAAGTATGCCCAACCCGGACAGCCCTGCAGAGAACTGACAGTGACACTGGAACTGAAAATGATCGCAGATGTGGGTCTGGTGGGCTTTCCCAATGTCGGAAAGTCGACTTTCCTTTCCAGAGTAACCAATGCCCGCCCCAAGATTGCCAATTATCACTTTACGACGCTTTCTCCGAATCTGGGCGTGGTGGACCTTCCTGACGGAAGAGGTTTTGTCATCGCAGATATTCCCGGTATTATAGAGGGAGCCTCTGAAGGAGTCGGACTGGGACTTGATTTCCTTCGTCATATCGAGCGGACCAGAGTCATCATTCATATGGTGGACGGTGCAGGCGTAGAAGGGCGTGATCCCGTAGAGGATATTGCCAAGATCAACGCAGAGCTGGAAGCTTATAATAAAGAACTTGCCTCCAGACCCCAGGTCATTGCTGCCAACAAGATGGATACGATTCCGGAGGGAGAGCAGGAAGTCTATATGGATCTCCTGCGCGAAGCATTCGGCGATCCGGATATTCCCATTTTTCCCATCTCCGCAGTCAGCGGAAAGGGAGTGAAAGAGCTCCTTTATCATGTGCGCGGCATGCTGGATGAACTTGGCGAAGAAAAGATCGTCTTTGAGCGGGAGTATTATCCGCAGGAAGAGTTTGCGGAGGAACCGTATTCGGTGTCCCGTGCAGATGACGGTGCTTTCCTGGTAGAAGGTCCCCGTATTGAACGTATGCTTGGTTATACCAATCTGGATTCTGAAAAAGGATTTGATTTCTTCCAGAAATTCCTGAAAGAGAATGGTATTCTCAAAGAACTGGAGGAACTGGGTATTCAGGACGGCGATACCGTGCGTTTGTACGGGCTGGAGTTTGAATACTGGAAATAGAGGAGTATTTCATGATGATTAAAAACAGCAAACAGCGCGCTTACCTGAAGAGCCTGGCGATGGAGCTGCAGCCAATCGTGCAGATCGGAAAATCAGGACTGACACCGGAGCTGACTGCTGCAGTTCAGGAAGCGATCGATGCAAGAGAGCTGATCAAGATCTCTGTCCTGCAGAATTGTCTGGAGGATCCCAAAGAGATGGCACAGATGATCGCTGACCGCACCCATTCTGAGGTCGTGCAGGTGATTGGCAAGAAAATCGTACTTTACAAGCAGGGAAAAGACGACAAGAGAAAGATCATACTTCCCTGATCTTATAAGACAGGAGCAGATATGGACTGCAAGAAAAAAATCGGTCTGATGGGAGGCACATTCAATCCCATTCACATAGCGCATCTGATTCTGGCGGAAAATGCTTACAGGGAATTTGACCTGGATGAGGTCATATTTCTGCCCAATCATATACCGCCCCATAAGCGCTTTGCACATATCGCGCCGGATGAAGACAGGCTGGCTATGGTCCGCCTGGCAACAGCAGGCATTCCTTATTTTTCTGTTTCCGATATGGAGATGACCCGGGAGGGCTATTCCTATTCCTCCGACACTCTTCTGGAGCTGCGGTCAAAGAATCCGGACTGTGAATACTATTTTATCATGGGCGGGGATTCAATCGAACAGTTTGAGACCTGGCACAGACCGGATATCATTCTGGCCAATTGCATCGTTTTGGCTGCGGCACGGGAAGAGGATGGCAGCAAAAAGATGGACCGGCATATAGCCATTCTTACAGAGAAGTACCATGCAGCAGACATCCGGAAGCTTCTGGTTCCCCGTCTGGATCTCTCATCCAGTGAGATCCGGCAGAGAGTGCATCAGGGAAAGTCTGTGCGGTTCATGGTACCGCAGGATGTCCTGGATTATATGACAGAAAAGGACCTCTATCAGAAGGATGAGTAAAGGGAGAGTGCTTTGGACTGCAGACAGATTGAAAAAGAATTAAAAAAAATACTGAAACCCAAACGCTGGCGTCATACCATCGGGGTGGAATATACTTCCGTATGCCTGGCCATGCGTTATGGTGAGGATCTGGAAAAAGCTGCGCTGGCGGGAGTTCTGCATGATTGTGCCAAGTATCTGAGCGGAGAAGAACTGCTTGCCATTTGCAGGGAGAATCATCTGCCTGTGAGTGAAGCAGAAGAGAGGAGTCCTTTCCTTCTCCACGGACGCGTCGGCGCTTTCTTTGCACGTGAAAAATACGGCATTTCAGATGAAGATATACTCGGCGCGATCACCTGGCATACAACAGGACGCCCCGGCATGACACTCCTGGAGAAGATTGTATTTACAGCGGATTATATAGAACCCGGCAGAAATGAGGCGCCTGATCTGGATCGGCTGAGGCAGCTTTCCTTTACGGATCTTGATAAAGCAGTCGTGGAAATACTGAAACAGACGCTGGATTATCTTACAGAAACAGGGAAAGAGATTGACCCGCAGACAGAGTTAACGTATAATAGTTACAAAAATAACCTGTGACCAGGGAGATAGAAAGAAGGGGAGATATGACAGACAGCAGAAATATGACAGCCATTGCCATCCATGCACTTGAAGACAGAAAAGCAGAAGATATCCGAGTGATCGATATCACAGACGTATCTGTAATTGCTGACTATTTTATTATTGCAAGCGGTAAAAATGCACTGCAGGTGCAGGCACTGTCTGACAGTGTCGAGGAAGCGCTTGGCAAAGCCGGATTTGAACCCAGACATATTGAAGGCTACAGAAGTGCTAACTGGATTCTGATGGATTATAATGATATTATCATCCATATATTCTCCGAAGACCAGAGGATCTTTTATGATCTGGAAAGAATCTGGCGGGACGGCAAAGTGATGGATACAGACGCCTTTGCGGACTGACAAGATATATACTGATATGATAAAAAGCGATCAGCCATGCAGTCATATGCTGCAGCTGATCGCTTTTTCTTATATGTATGGTCCGCTTACATATTGAAACGGACCAGCCCGATTACCTTGCCCAGAATCTCGCACTGTCTGGTAATAATAGGAGAGAGTGCATCATTCTGCGGCTGAAGCCGGTAATAGCCGTCTTCCTTATAAAAAGTCTTAATCGTGGCGGAATCATCGATCAGAGCACAAACAATGTCTCCGTTACGGGCAGTGCTCTGCTGCTGGACGATGACATGATCGCCGTCATAGATGCCGGCATTGATCATACTTTCTCCCCGTACCTTCAGCATAAAGAGATCGGCGTTGGGGAGCATATCTACAGGCATGGGATAGTAGTTCTCAATATTCTCAACAGCGAGGATGGGCTCGCCAGCAGTGACGCGTCCGACGATGGGAATATTGACCATCTCACGGCGAGTCAGCCCAAACTCATCATCGAGGATCTCGATCGCTCTGGGCTTAGTAGGATCTCTGCGTATGAATCCATTCTTCTCCAGAGTCTCCAGATGAGAGTGGACGGAAGAAGTAGACTTAAGATGTACCGCGTCACAGATCTCTCTGACTGAAGGCGGGTAACCTCTGGAGAGGATCTCATCTTTGATATAAGATAATATTTCCTGCTGCTTGGAAGAAATTTTTCCGTTTGCCATATCTGAAACCTCCGTGCAGGACTGCCTGCGGCAGCCTGACAAAACATACATTCGATTTTTATTATCATACCATACCAAACAGATATTTGCAAACAAATGTTTGATTTTTAATATTTTTGTAAAAAATCCCTTGACAAAAGAACAACTGTTCGATAGAATACAAGTACAAGAACAAACGTTCGGAAAACATGTTCGACCTTATGCATTCAAAGAAAGGGGTTTTACAGATATGAGCAGAGATCTTTACAGAATGAGAGTGTTACTGATTGTTGTCATAGCCGCTGCGGCTGTTCTGATTTGCGGATTCTTTATTTCCTCTTCCCACCGTGCATACGGCGCGCAGACTTCAGATAGCCAGATCAGTTATGAGAGTTATGTAGTAGAGTCCGGGGATACACTCTGGAGCATTGCAGACCGTTTCTATGAGAGTTCTTTTGCTTCCAGAGAAGATTATATCCGTGAGGTCATGAGAGTCAATGAACTCCAGTCTACTCACATTTATGAGGGTGATCTGATTGCCATCCCCACGTCCGGTATTTCTGTTCAGTTATCTGCCGCCGGCGCAGATTGATGTATTATATATTTCCCTGATTTACAAAAGATGACTTGCTGCAGCAAATAAAGCTGCATGCAGGTCATTTTTTATAATATGGAAACTTCTTTCATATTGACGGAAATAGCTTAGTATACTATAATTCACAAATGGAAAACATTTTCAAATTCATCTATATTATAGATTAGGAAACCGGAGGATTCACAGATGAAGAAGAGAATTTGGACTATATTGATGTCAGTGTGCCTGCTTGCAGGAGCGGCAGGATGCGGCGGATCTGGTCACACAGCTGTTACCGCCGCAGCAGATGACAGTGAAGGTATACATATCGTAGCTACTATTTTCCCGGAGTATGACTGGACAAGGCAGGTCCTGGGGGACCGACTGGAGGAGACGGATCTGACTCTCTTATGCAATGGAGTCGATCTGCACAGCTATCAGCCTTCTGCTGAGGATATGACCAGGATTGCAGACTGTGATCTCTTTATCTATGTAGGCGGAGAGTCTGATGAATGGGTCGATGATGCCCTGGCAAGTGAAGGAAATCCTGACCGCCAGGTGATCAATCTTCTGGATGTTCTGGGAAGCTCTGCCAGAGAGGAAGAGCTTGTAGAGGGTATGCAGGCTGAGGAAGAGGCAGAGGAGGAAGGAGAAGCAGAGTACGACGAACATGTATGGTTATCCCTCCGGAATGCGAAGCAGTTCACAACAGAGATCGCCAGAGTGCTTGGCGAGCTGGACCCGGATCATGCGGCGGAATATAAGGGAAATGCAGACACTTATACAGCTTCTCTGGATGATCTGGATTCCAGATATCAGGAAGCAGTCAGCGGAGGGCGTGTCAGCACCCTTCTATTCGGAGATCGTTTTCCCTTCCGATATCTGACAGAAGACTATGGCCTGGATTATTATGCCGCTTTCGCAGGCTGCAGCGCAGAGACAGAGGCAAGTTTTGAAACCATCGCCTTTCTCACCCAGAAAGCAGACGAACTGCAGCTTCACACCATCCTGAAGATAGAAGGAGAAGGAAACAGAATAGCAGATACAATCGCACAAAATGCCTCCTACAAGGACATGAAGGTATCAGTCCTGAATTCTATGCAGGGAATCAGTCAGAAGGAAATCGAAGAAGGCAAGGATTATCTGTCCATTATGGAAGACAACCTGCAGGTATTAACAGAGGCATTACAGTAGATAGGTTCTCGCCGGAAGGCAATCTGTGCTATAATATAACAGGGTTTGTCAGAACCTGACATTAAGATATAAAAGGAGTTTTCGACATGAGTGAAAAAAAACACATACTGGATTATGATACAGTTGCATTGGATGATGAGGGCAGAGCTCTGGTGATCATCGACCAGACACAGCTTCCCTACCATACGGAGATCCTTCACCTGACAGGGCAGGATCAGATCTGGGAAGCCATCTACAAGCTTCAGGTGCGCGGGGCTCCGGCCATCGGTGTAGCAGCCGGATACGGCGTATATCTTGCAGCCAGAGAGATCCAGGAGAAGACAGATGATTACCAGGTCTTCAAGGAAGAGTTTATCAAGGCCAAGGATTATCTCAATTCCGCCAGGCCTACAGCTGTCAATCTGCCCTGGGCTCTGAACCGTATGGAAAAAGTAGTGCTGGATCATCCGGATTGCAGTGTAGAGGAGATCTGCAAGCTCCTGCATGATGAGGCAGTTGCTATTCAGGAAGAGGATATCTGGACCTGCAAGATGATCGGTGAATATGGTCTGACACTGGTTAAGCCCGGTGACGGCCTGCTGACCCACTGTAATGCCGGACAGCTGGCAACTTCACGTTACGGCACAGCTACAGCGCCCATGTATCTGGGCTTTGAGAGAGGTTATAATTTCAGAATCTTCGCAGATGAGACAAGACCTCTCCTGCAGGGAGCCAGACTGACTTCTTATGAGCTGCATGATTCCGGGCTGGATGTTACGCTGATCTGTGACAATATGTCTGCCTCTGTCATGAAAAAGGGCTGGGTCAATGCTGTTTTCGTAGGATGTGACCGTGTTGCGGCTAATGGTGATACTGCCAATAAGATTGGTACCTCTGTTGTGGCAGCTGTGGCTAAGCTTTATAACGTACCTGTATATATTTGTGCGCCAACATCTACAATCGATATGGATACACCTACCGGAGATGAGATCGTGATCGAACAGCGTCCTGCTGAAGAAGTGACCGAGATGTGGTATGCAAAGAGGATGGCGCCGGAGGGTGTCAAGGTTTACAATCCTGCTTTTGATGTAACAGACAATGAGCTGATTGCTGGTATCATCACAGAGTACGGCATTGCCAGAGCTCCCTATACAGAGTCCCTGAAAGAGATCATGGAGAAAAAGGCAGCAGCACAGGCATCCAAGGCGAAGTAAAGGATTCTTAAGGAGTTATTATGGATCTGAAATATGAAGAAGGCAGAATATATGCTGAGAATGACAATGGAGAGCTGGTTGCTGAGATTACTTACTCGGTGAGCGGCGGCATTGCCAACATAGATCATACCTTTGTGGACGCATCTTTGCGTGGTCAGGGGATGGCATCGAAACTGGTAAAAGCGGCAGCAGATCAGATCCAGAAAGAGGGAAAGCAGATCACAGCTTCCTGCTGGTATGCTGCCGGCTGGCTGAAGGATCATCCGGAATATACAATTGTAAAATCATGAGTGAAGAAAACAAACATAAAAGAAGGCCTCACTATTCTGGTACACATCCAAAAAGTTACCGGGAAAAGTATAAAGAGCTGAATCCGGATAAATATCAGGATACCATTCAAAAGGTAATCAGTAAGGGAAGCACTCCTGCAGGAATGCACCTATCCATCATGGTAGATGAGATCTTGGACGGTCTGATGATTCAGCCTGGTATGAAGGGTTGTGACTGTACATTTGGTTACGGCGGTCACTCGGAAGCTATGCTGAAGGCTCTTAAGGGGGAGGGACACCTGGTTTCTCTCGATATTGATCCCATTGAGTCTGTAAAATCAGAGCAGCGTCTGCGAAGTCTTGGGTATGGCAGCGAGATTTTTGCAGTGGAGCATCTGAATTTCGCTCAGATTAATGAAGCAGCAGATAAGTACGGCAAGTTCGACTTTGTTCTGGCTGACCTGGGTGTTTCTTCTATGCAGATTGACAATCCGGACAGAGGCTTTTCCTATAAGCTGGAGGGGCCGCTGGATCTGCGAATGGATCCGCAGAAGGGTAAAACAGCAGCAGAGCGCCTGAGAGAGCTTACAGAGCCTGCGCTGGCCGCTTTGCTGCAAGAGTATTCAGATGAGCCATACGCAGACCAGATTGCCGCGGTTATTTCCAGATACAGGAAAAAGGGGCAGAAGATTGAGACGACAAAGCAGCTGCGTGCTGCTGTAGAAGAGGCTCTCAGCTTTCTGCCAAAAAAGGAATATCAGGATGCAGTCAAGAAGTCCTGTGCCAGGGTTTTTCAGGCGCTCAGGATCGATGTAAACGGGGAGTTTGACAGTCTCTATATGCTACTGGAAAAGCTTCCGGATGTCCTTGTGCCTGGCGGAAGGGTGGCAATATTGACCTTCCATTCCGGGGAAGACAGATTGGTGAAACGGGCTTTTCGCGACTGCCTTCGAGGCGGTCTGTATGAAGATGTAACAAAAGATGTGATCAGGCCGACTGCACAGGAGTGCGCCAGAAATCCGCGCGCCAGATCCACGAAACTACGGATAGCAGTCAGAGCTTGATTCTGACTGCTTTTTTTACAGGAGGCAGATGTCAGATGGATGAAAACACAAATCTTAGTCCTGCGAAAAGACATTTCTGGCTGGTGCTTGTCATTTTTTCTCTGACCGGGCAGATTGCCTGGGTCGTTGAAAATATGTATTTTAACGTCTTTATTTACAAGATGTTCCAGGCTTCCGCCTCTCAGATTTCCCTGATGGTGCAGGCCAGCGCGGTGACAGCTGCGGTGACTACTATTGTCATGGGGGCTTTCTCAGACAGGATCGGCAAGCGTAAGATTCTCATGTGCGCCGGGTATATCGCATGGGGGCTTTCTATCCTTGGATTTGCCCTGATCCGAAAAGATATGATCATATCTTTTCTAGGTACAGCTGCGGCCGGAGCGGCATCTATGGGGATCAGTCTTGTCATATTGATGGACTGTGTAATGACCTTTTTTGGTTCAACGGCCAATGATGCTGCATTTAATGCCTGGCTGACAGACTCTACGACAGAGCATAACCGCGGTGCTGCAGAGGGGATCAATTCCATGATGCCCCTGATCGCGATTCTGGTCGTGTTCGGCGGTTTTATGGGATTTAATCTGGACAAGCCTGAAAGCTGGACTACCATCTATCTGATCATCGGTATCGCTGTACTGGCAATCGGTGTACTGGGCTTTGTTATTGTCAGAGAAAATGCAATTCCCAAAAATGATAAAGATAGTTATCTGGATACGATTCTGTATGGTTTCCGTCCGATCATTGTGAGACAGAATCCTGCTCTTTACCTTGCTATGCTCTTATATATGATATTTGGTATCTCTATCCAGATCTTTATGCCTTTCCTGATCATATACTACGAGAAGAGTCTGGGGATGGCTGATTATGTACTGATCATGGCTCCTGCCATCATTCTGGCGGCTGTAGTTACGGCCTTTTACGGGAGACTGGGTGACAGGATTGGCTTCTCCGGAAGTATTATGCCGGCACTTGGCATGCTGATGGCAGGATATATCCTTTTATATCTGTTCCCGCATGTGATCCCGGTCAGCGGTATGGCTATGAGAATCCCCGTATTTATAGGATCTCTCTTTATGATGAGCGGCTATCTGTGCGGTATGGCGGTCTTCGGAGCCAAGCTGAGAAATGAGACACCGGAAAATATGGCAGGCAGATTTCAGGGCCTGCGCATTATCGCCCAGGTACTGATTCCCGGCGTGATC
>CAMHFW010000020.1 GCA_946184675.1 uncultured Clostridia bacterium
TTATTAAATCTGTTGAAAATGCATGTGAATAGTCTATGATTAGACTCTGTAATGCAGAATCATTTTTAATATCTATCTCACCTAATGCCAGATTCAATCCAACTGTAAGACTGATAGCAATAACTCCTGTTATAAGTATCTGCAAACTCCTGGCAGGTGTGTGTCCTTTCTCTTGTCTCCAAATCATTTTCTTCTTTTCTGATAAACCATTCCAACTTCTAAACGATAGTTATCAACTTGTATTGTTAATTAAAGATGTCTCAACAAGTAATCCACTACACGCTGTGCAGAATGACCGTCACAGTCAGCGTACATTTCCTGTCTGAACCGCTCCATAGGACCATAGTCGTAACTGTCCAGATGCTTCAGATGACCGGCCAGTTCCTCCGCTGTCTTCACGATTGGACAGAAAATCAGGTCCTCAAAGTGGTTGGCATTCTGGCTCATGTTATTGGCCTGAATGAATTTCTCATAGTCATAAGCGGTAGAGAATGCAGGTTTGTGCATCAGCGGTGCTTCAAAGAAGGTATCACGGTAATCACCGATGACGACATCCGCTGCTGCCAGCTGCTGCCTGTAAGTGATGCCTGCAGGGATCTTTTTGCAGAAACCCGGGATCTCCAGCTGGTTCATGGTCTCCTGTTTTACCTGGGACTCATTGATGTTGAGGATCATGAAATATTCGTCCCCGATCAGTTTCTGGAGGATCTCCAGATCCAGCAGGCTCATCCAGCTGTCGCAATCCTTCCGTGTCCGCCATGTCGGGAAGTACAGGATCAGCTTCTTGCCCTTCGCTTCCGGGAACCTGGATTCTATCTTAGCTCTGGCCTTGCTGCAGTAGTCCTCGTCAAAATAGTAGTCCGAAGTGCAGCAGCCCAAAAGGTCCGCCCTGGCCAGACCGCTGTGGCAGTAACTTCTGCGGAAGGTCTCTTCACGGCTTGCCGCTGGTACCTGTATGAGTGAGATATCATTGACCTCGGAAAGGTTCTGATATTTCTTCTGCCATTTCAGGAAGGGGGTCGAAGCCCTTCCCTTGTTATACAATACAAAAGGATTCTCCGGCAGCAGGATCTCCTGCGTCTCCTCCCGGAAGGAAACATTGCAGAATAAAGGTATGGCCTTATTGACTATGATAAAGCGGGCATCCGCGATCATGGCTGCGATCGCTTCATCACCCGGTCTCGGCTTCTTATTTAATAAGAGCTCGCAGACCTCATAACGCCCATCTTTTCTAAGCTTACCGGCTACCAGTTCCAGCCCTCTGTTGGCCAGACTGTTGGATTCTGCAACAAATACTACTTTATTTTTTACCGGAGTGGCTGCAGCCGCTTCTTTATACAGTCTGGAGAAGATTTCGGCCCTTTTCTTCAGAGTCTTATATTTCTTACTGAAGTCAGCATTCTTCTTTCTCTCTTCTTCTGTAAGCACCCGTCCGCTGCCAAGTTCATCTCCCGGCATGATCTGGAACATCTCATCATAACGTCGCCTGGTCTCATCATCCATACGGATGACCGACATGGTCACGTTGGAAGTCAGCTTCATGGAGCCTCTGGCGATCTTCTTTTCCTCGAACATGTCCAGGTCTTCCATGGTGTAAGGAGGCGCGAATTCACGCTTGGTCCCGTACAGGGCCACCGAATCCACAAGGATGCCGATCTGGTCTGCAAAGTCCCGGTTGTCCCTGTTCTCCTGGAAATACTCAAACAGGAAATCATACAGGATGCGGTCGGTATCCGCCGGATGCTTCAGCTCCAGACGTGCATACCTTTTCGCAACCTCCGGCAGCAGCCGGCTCATGGCATCGAACAAATCCTTATCGCACTCCAGCGGCTCGATCACCGGAACGATCTTATCGCCTTCCCGCGTATACTCCTTGATGCTGCGGTAAGGCATATTTGCAAAGATAGCCTCAATGAAATAGGGTTTCGCGTCGTTGGTCGTGAAATTGTGCCTTACCGCGCCGCCCTTGCCGGGCATGATCGCTCTGCTGTAATAGAAAGGCACATCCACCGTGTCGTCTTTGATCAGATAACGCCACAGGTTCACCAGCAGGTCCTGGGTATAGCCCCTGCCGTAGTATTCCACGATTGCAAAAGGCTCGCCCGGATCGATCTCCTGCAGCAGATAGCCGCCGCACAGTTCTCTCTGCTCCTCTGCCAGTTTCAGAAGATAGTTATTATATTCTTCATTCTGCTTGAAGATCTCCCGCAGGCTCTTCATTTCTTCGTTGTCAAGGAAATCGATGTGATCCGGATCGATATAAGGGAAGAAACGTCGGAAAGTCTCCTCATCCAGTGCCATCGCGGAAAAGAGCTTGTCTTTGGAGATGATATCCCCGAAGCTTCCGTAATTCTCCCAGAAACCGGGATCCACTTCATCGATAAAGGCCGGGATACGCCAGGTCCGCCTGGAACCGTAGATATATTTGGTCTTGAAGTCCAGGCCTCTCTCCTGTATGATCTCGTCGGCGATCCGTTTCAGATGATATCCGTCGCGGGATACAAAATAGAGGGATTTATAGCCGCGTCTTTCGGCATCTCTGAGCACCCAGTCGATATAAGGCACAAAGCACAGGGATACAAAGGAAATGACAAAATTATCTTTGTCAAAGAAGTTCTCCTTGCAGAGTCTGGCCTGCATCGCTGCCACCAGATAAGCATCATAACTGTCCACGTATCTGACCAGGGCCAGCTGGATATCATTGAATTCAGGCTTTTCGATCTTACGTGTGTTAATATGCATCTTCCTCGGCTGATTCTTATCAGCCTTATCATTATCTCCGTAATGGATCCACTTTTCAAAGTCATAATAAGGCTCAAAGCTCTTATAGACCTCAAAGAAGAGCTTCTGGGTCGTCTTCTGGACTCCGTATTCGCTGGAAACGTAAAGGGGAAGCTCCGCCAGCATGGGATCCGCCTTCTTCAGCATCTGACGGATAAAGTCTGCCGGCAGATACATATCGCTGATCAGGACGACGGTCTCACCCTTCTCCACCAGGGATCTGACCAGACTGATTTGGTCAGGCAGGGGGATGACATTGTCCAATTCTGCTTCCAGCTCCCATTTCTTCAGGAGGCTGACCTGGCGGTCATCCAGGTTATAGACCTCTGCCATCCGGTCAAAGATCTCGTCAAAGGTGATCTCCACATGGTCGCTCTTCCGGTCTTCCTGTGACTTTGAATAGTATTCCCTCACATTAAACTCTGCAGAGTGACGGATCAACGGATACTGACGGGTCAGCACTAAGGGGAAACTGCCCTCTTCTATCATCCGCTCCCTGACATCATAAAAGATCCCCTCTGCTGCCAGCACCTTTCTGGTAAACAGGGTATCGAAGATATCAAAGCTGTAGAGGGTAGGGAAATGGCGTTTTTCGATCTTAAACTCCAGAGCCTGATCGATGATCCTGTCAAAATCTTTTGCCCCTTCTGAATAAGACCACATGAGTTCATTCAGTCTGGCGATCTCTGCAGATTCATCTCTGGATTCAAAATCTGCCATAGCCTCAAGCAGCTCGTCAAAACTCTTGCAGACCTGACCTGTGGTCCTCTCAAAATATTTATCATGGACGGAAACCGTCTCCATATAAGAATCATAATCAAAGACATAACGGATGTAATGCGGGATGCCGACGGCTACCATATCTGTGATCAGACTGGTATAATCCACGATAGCCAGGTCCATCTGGTGCATGACCTCATAGAAATCATCCCTGTTATCCCAGAACCAGAAATAAGGCCTGTCTCCGTACTCTTCCCAGGCACGGAGGAAGCCCACTTCCTTCTCCATTGTCGGATGCACCTTAAAGATCATGAGGATCCCGTGAGATTCACAGAACTGATACAGTCTGTCAAAATCGGTGATGGCGCTGACAAAGGTCCCGCCCAGATTGGCCCGGTAAGTCGGCGCGTAGACGGCCAGCTTTGTGTCAGCGGGCAGACCCTTGATCCCCCTCAGGTCATGGTCAAAGGTCACTACGGGCTCATAATTCTGCTGATACAGGTTGCGCGGGTAACCGGTACGGATAAACTTATCCGGATCTACGCCGCAGTCAAGGGCGAACTCATCCTCAATGACCGGGCAGCTGGCATTGAGCAGCTGGTGATCCCGGTAAAAGGTTCCCCTTAAGATATATTTCTTGGCAAATCCCATGGCGATATCGCCCAGAAAGAGCCTTCTCTCAATGGTCTTAAAGCCTACCCCGTGCCAGAGATTGATATATTTGATGTTGACAAAACCATCCGGCATAGCGATCCTGACCTGCTCTGCCACCAGAACACCGGTCCTGTTGATCACATACTGCGCTGCCGGAGTGGACTCTTTATATGCCTCAAAGCCCAGCTGGCGAACCTGTGCGATCGTCTCCTCGTCCTCACACAGCCAGTAAGCCTTGATGTCGGGACGGTAACGGTTGATGTAGACGAACAGGAACTTGGGATTTCCGCGGAAATCCTGACCTGCCATACCGGAAATAAAAGCCCAGACATGGTCTCTGTCGATTCCATCATAAAGACGGACAGCTTTTTCAAGCGCCTTGGTATTTTCAATCTTTGTCTGATAATCTATTGAAACCTGGTCATTTTGTCCCCCGGCCACAAGTTTCTTAATCACACCTTTTACAGATGTTTTTATATCCATGAATTATACTTCTCCTTACTGGTCCCACTCCATGATAGTCTTACCCATAATCTTGTGGATATCCATCTCGAAAGCCTTTACCATATCCGGGATTCCCCGTACTTCCTGCTGGACGCCCACGATCTTTTCCAGATGGTTCACGATCTCCGGCCTGCTCTTGTACAGTTCGATCAGGTCGACGAAATCCTGACGGCCGCTCCGGCTGCTCCCATAACAGCGGATCCCCTTCTCCAGGATCATCCTGGTATTCAGAGGCGCCAGGTCCTCCGACACGCCCATAAATGCGATCGTCCCCTCCGGATGGATGATGTCGATCGCCTGGTTGATGGCCCCTGGCGCAGCCCCGCCGCCTACGCACTCAAAGGCGTGGTCGATGGCCAGGTCCTCCGGCACATGGTTGACCAGGAATGTCCTGTCCACGAAAGTGAAGTCATTGAGCTTCATCTCATTGATGCCAAATACATAGATCTTCGAATCCGGAAAGCGGTTCCTGAGGAGCAGGGCGGTGATATATCCGAGATTACCGTCCCCCCAGACGCCGATGGTATCTCTCCTCTCATGCGAAAAGCGCGCAAAACGGCTGATCACATGGTAGCTGACGCTGACGATCTCCGTAAAGGCAGCCACAACCGGGTTGATCCCCTCGGGGAGTCTGACCAGCCTGTCTGGCTCCATGCTCACAAACTCCTGCATAAAGCCGTCAAACCCGCTCCCGCGGAATTTGCTGCTGCGCAGGTAGTTCTCCGCCACGATCGGGTCCGTCTCCACAGGCGTATTGGGGATCATGACAACCTTGGCCCCGGTCTCAAAACTGCCGGTCGGGTCATAGACCACCTCGCCGATGGCTTCATGGATCAGCGCCATGGGCAGCTTTTTGCGAAGGACCTCCTCCGCGCGCAGGCCCTGGTAATACCTCTGGTCCGCGTTGCAGATGGAAAGGTGCGTCGGATGGACCAGAATATGGCTGTCATCCAGTTCAATGTTTTTATATACGATCTCAAACTGGCGCGGACGCACCAGCTGATAGACTTTGTTCAGCATTTATCTGCCCCCAATCAGAGAATCCGCAATCCGGATATCCGCCGGATATGTGATCTTGATATTGGAAACGTCACCCTCTACCAGGTGCACCTGCTCCCCCTTCAGGACTAGGATCTTGCAGGCATCGGTCAGGATGGCCTTTTCCTCTTCCGTCAGTGACTCGTAGATCTGTTTCAGCTTCAGCGCGTGGAAGCTCTGCGGTGTCTGTCCCTGGTACAGGGTCGAACGGTCCGGGATCTGGCTGATCACCTGGTGGTCGCAGCTCTCCACGATGGTATCGGTCGCCGGGATGACAGTGTCGCAGGCGCCGTACTTCCTGGTCGCCTCGATGTTCTCCTCGATCATGCGCCTGGTCACGAAATGACGCACCGAATCATGCGTGATGATGATGGTATCCTCATCCAGGGTATGGTTCTCTTCGATATAGCGGATGGCGTTCATCAGGGTCTCATTGCGGGAAGCTCCGCCCTCGATCACAACGATCCTGTCCTGCATGGGGATGTTCTTCCTGATCAGGTCCTTTGTATGCTCCACCCATGCTTTGGGGCAGAGAACGATGACCTTCTCAAAATCGGGATAGACCGCGAACTTCTCTATAGTATGCACGATGATAGGCTTGCCGCCGATCTCCAGGAACTGCTTGGGTCTCTCCGCGTTACCCATGCGGGTTCCCTTGCCTCCTGCAAGGATTACACCAAAAATATTTTCTGACATAATAGTATCCTCCCGTCCTGCATCCATCGCACTCGATAATACTTCTATATTCCCAAAGTAATCTGCTGAACATAGCGTTGCATTACATTCATCTTTATGGCGACAAAAAATACACAACCATAATTAGTTGCGTAATATTCATCTTCCTCAAAGTATATCCTACCTACCTGGGAAAGTCAATCTCGAACCCCGGGTCCGCTGCCCTATCTTAGCTAAAAAACGAACTTTTCTATTCTTGACATATTATTTAAGAAAAATCTCCCCGCCCAAAAAGGTCACTTCGCTAACCATCTTACATTTTGTATTACTGCAGCCTGCTTTTCTGCATTCAATTTTCTGAAGTCTTCAATCAGTTTTTTCTCACTGGAATCTTTAACAAGTCCCTCTGTCATCTTGCCAGTCAGAAGCCAGCCCGGATCCACCTCCAGGAAAAGAGCGATTGCCTGAAGATGTTCGCAGAAATTACGGCTCTTTTTCAATTTCCAGTTTGTAAACGTTCCGACAGGAAGATCCAAGTACCTGATTAATTCAGCCTGCTTCTTTTTTTTCTTTCCCAATTCTCCTGAAATGCGGGCAAGAATTTCTTCTGCTTCCTTAGTGTTTTCCTTATTATACATTTATACTCTGCCTTTCTTACAGTTCAACTGGTTCATTATATATCCTGATTCAACTAATTTCATTTCATTCAACTTCTAAAATCAAAAAAAATCATTTCACTCATATCACCACTTAATCCCAATATCTCACTTAGAGACTGCATCTCTGATGCCTTAAACTCATCTTTCCCAGAGATTAGCCTGGAAAACCTCATTTTCGAAATATTGCACAATTGAGCAAGCTGATCAATATCTTTTCCGCTTTCCTCTATATACCTTTTCAGTAATTGCATGTTACCCAAAAAAAGACACCTCCCTGATAAGTAGTTGCATCTTGTTCAACCCATTGTAAGTATACATTATTTTTATATCAAAATCAACAATATACTAATTTTCATTTTCGTCTGCATCAAACCACATCAATCTGCAGAAAGTATTATTACTTTTTTCTTTGTGATTAATCATTTATATGCTATTCTATTAGTGAACTGAAAACCGTCTATATTCTACAAAAAGAGGTGAGCAATGGATACACGACTCTATGACAATATTCGCAAACGCAGAAAGGAATTAGGCTTGACCCAGTCGCAGCTTGCCGCCAGAATGCACTATGCTGACAAAAGTATGATTGCTAAGATTGAAAAGGGAATCGTTGATTTGCCCCAGTCCAAAATCATTTCCTTTGCGGATGCCCTTCACACCACTCCTGCCTGGCTGATGGGCTGGTCATCTTCGGAAAATCCACATAATAATCCAAGCGTAAAGATTCCTCTTTGCACAGGTTTTGAGAATGGTAATCTGGTTTTATCAGAAGATGTTTACGAGATTTCCGTTAATATGGATGATTCTCCCTCTGCTGATTTCTTTATTCAGATGCAAGATTCCAAATGCGGATCTTTTTCTGTATATATCTGCCGGCAGGAGAATCTGGAGGACGGGATTCCATTTGTTTTTTTCTACAATAACAAGTTTCTTCTCAGGCAGGCCTATCGATACGTCAATGAAACACTTCTTCTTTTACGCTCCAGAGATCCTTCAAAAGCTGATATTGAGATTTCTGGATCTGCTCGCAAAAATCTTTACGTCATTGGTAAAGTTATTGCTATAAAAAGCAATATCCTCTGATATCGTTTCTTTCAAAGAAAAGAATAATAAAAGAACCGTCGGACAAAGGAGTTTCTTATCCAACGGTTCTTTTATTATGTTAACTATTCTAGGCTTAGAACTCTTTTCAGAGCCTTGCCACGCCGCTTTCTCTTGCTGCTTTTGCAACGGCTGCAGCCACGGTTTTTCCGACTCTGGGGTCGAATGCCTTCGGCAGGATATAATCTGTCGACAATTCCTCATCGGAGACGAGAGAAGCCAGAGCGTCTGCTGCTGCTACTTTCATGGCCTCGTTGATATCGGAAGCACGCACGTCAAAGGTGCCGCGGAAGATGCCGGGGAAGGCCAGTACATTGTTGATCTGGTTTGGATAGTCGCTGCGGCCGGTTGCCACGATGGCTGCTCCGCCTGCTTTAGCCTCATCCGGGAAGATTTCCGGAGTCGGATTCGCGCAGGCAAAGATGACAGCGTCTTTATTCATGCTTCTGACCATTTCTGTGGTTACGGTACCGGGTGCGGATACGCCGATAAAGACATCTGCTCCCTTGATCGCGTCTGCCAGGCTGCCCTGTTTTCTTTCCAGGTTTGTGACCTCTGCCATCTCTTCCTTGATCCAGTTGAGCCCTTCGCGTCCCTTGTAGATGGCGCCTTTTCTGTCGCACATGATAACATTTTTTACACCGGCGCTCATGATCAGTTTTACGATAGCAATCGCTGCTGCGCCGGCGCCGCTGGTTACAACTCTAATCTCATCAATCTTCTTTCCGGTGATCTTGAGGGCGTTTTTGAGGGCGGCAAGTGTAATAACTGCGGTCCCATGCTGGTCATCATGGAAAATTGGGATATCGCATCTTTCCTTGAGCTTGCGTTCGATTTCGAAGCAGCGGGGTGCTGCGATGTCTTCCAGATTGATGCCGCCGAAAGATCCGGAGAGCAGGTAAATGGTGTTTACGATCTCATCCACATCTTTGGACTTGATGCAGAGAGGAATGGCGTCGACACCGCCGAAGCTCTTAAAGAGCACGCACTTTCCTTCCATGACCGGCATGCCGGCTTCCGGGCCGATGTCTCCCAGGCCCAGAACAGCGCTGCCATCTGTTATAACGGCGCAGAGATTGTGACGGAGCGTCAGATCATAACTCTTGTTAATGTCTTTCTGAATCTCCAGGCAGGGCTGGGCCACGCCGGGGGTGTATGCCAATGACAGGTCCTGAGCGTTTTCTACAGGAACCCTTGTATTGACCTCGATTTTACCTTTCCATTCTCCGTGAAGGCGGAGCGATTCTTTTGCATAATCCATGCTGCAATTTCCTTTACTATTTTATATTTCTTACTCAAACTTATGATAGAGCCAGACAAAGTCACGTGAGGGTACGCCGACGCCTTTGCCTTCGGTCTCGTAGCCCCGGATCATCTCCCGGTAGGTCTCTCCCTCGTTGATCCAGGCTGTCTCATCGTGGTCTCCGAAGTTGAAGAGAGCAAGCATTTTTTCTCCGTCTTTGTATCTTCCGATTCCCAGCACGTGAGGATTATGGGTTTCCAGAACCCAGGTGTCAGCGTCCGGATCAAAGACCGGATTGTCTCTGCGCAGTTCTGCCAGTTTTTTAATTGCATGGAAGATTCGTCCCTGGCGGCTGGTCTCCTTATCCCGAAGCTCTGCTTCATCCCAGTGCATGACGCCCCGGTGGAGGTTTCGGGAGTCTTCTGCCTTGAGAGGGTCTTCGTGATAGGTGTAGTCGTTGAGCTGGCCGATCTCGTCGCCGCTGTAGATCACAGGGATTCCGCTCTGGGTCAGGAGAAAGGCGTGCAGCATGATGTCAAAGCGGATGGACCAGTCCTCTTTTGTGGAATCTTTTTCAAATTCCGCTGCCTCGATTCCGCACAGGGATGCTGTGGTTCCGCAGAGTCTGGCGTCTCCTCTGGCGGGGTCATCGTTGTAAAGCTCTCCTCTGGCGTCGCTGCCCGGCCATTTACCGCAGAGGTAGTCGTTGAGATATTTCTTGTGGGAAACCTCTTCGATCCCGAATCTCTGCAGGAAGGGATAATCCAGTCCCCAGCCGATATCGTCGTGACAGCGGAGATAGTTGAGGAAGGTGTACTGTCCCGGCAGAAGAAATACGCCTGCCAGCTGGTGCTCCAGAAGACGGACGTCTCTGGTGGCTACGGTATGCCAGGTGCTGGCCATAGTAGTCACATTGTAAAGCATGTGGCACTCCGGTCTCTCTACGCTTCCGAAGTAGGGAACTACCTTGGAGGGCTCCATGACGACTTCTCCCAGAAGCAGGGTGCCGGGGCATACAATCTGGGCCGCGATATGCATGATGCGGACCAGCTGGTGGACCTGAGGCAGGTTGCGGCAGCTGGTACCCAGCTCTTTCCAGATATAAGGAACTGCGTCAAGGCGGATGACATCCACGCCGTGATTGCAGAGTCCCAGCATCATTTCTGTCATATCGTTAAACACGGTAGGGTTGGCATAATTGAGATCCCACTGGTAGGGATGGAAGGTCGTCATAACAACCTTTCCCGCCTCCGGGCACCAGGAAAAGTTTCCGGGAGCCGTCTGGGGAAATACCTCCGGTACGGTCTTTTCATACTCATCCGGAATCTGCCAGTTATCATAAAAGAAATATCTGTCCTGATACTCTTTCTCCCCGTTTTTCGCATGAATGGCCCACTCATGCTCCTCACTGGTATGGTTCATGACAAAGTCCAGGCAGATGCTGATGCCCTTGCTGTGGCATTCGGCAGAAAGGTCTGCCAGATCCTCCATGGTACCGAGTTCCGGCTGAACCTGCGTAAAATCAGAAACTGCGTACCCGCCGTCACTCTTTCCCTTGGGGCTCTTTAAAAGAGGCATCAGGTGCAGGTAGTTGATATGAAGGTCTTCCAGATAATCCAGATGGTCCAGGACTCCCTTCAGATTGCCTCCGAAAAGGTCTGTATAGAGCATCATTCCCAGAATATCTCTTCCCTTATACCAGAGACCTTTCTCTGCTCTTTTTTCATCCCAGGCACGAAGCCCGGCGCTTCTGTTTTCCCAGGCCCTGTCGAGCATACCCATAAAATAATTGAAAGCGTTTTCATCGTGGTAAAGATCCATATAAAGCGCTTTCAGCTCATCCTGAGCCTGCGCCTTTCTCACTTCATATGTATCCATCTGTGTTTTTGTACTCATTTATCTATCCTCACAGCCTAATGATTTCTTTTATCATCATACTCTATTTATAAAGTTACTTCAAGTACAGAAGAAAAAAGGAGGACCGCCTGCACTTGCTCGGTGCAGACAGCCCTCCACAGGGAAATCTTATTGTGTTATTGCAAGTCCCGCTGCCGGGACCTGTTCACTGCTTAGTGAACGATAGCCTTCTCGGTCTCTTTGTCGAAGAAGTGCATGAGAGCGAGGTTTACGGGAACCTTGATCACATCGCCTTCGGGCATCTTCTCATGAGAAGGAACTCTCATGATGATCTTGTTCTCGCCGACATAGAGGTAGAAGTTGTACTCGGAGCCGAGCATCTCGCGGAAGTCAACCTTAACGGTCAGAGCGTTGTCCGCATTGAGCTTCTCTTCTGTCATGAAGTGCTCGGGACGGATACCAAGTGTTACGGTCTTGCCAACATAGGGCTTGAGAGCCTCACGTTTTGCAGCCGGGATCAGAAGCTTGTCTTCTGCTTCTCCTCTTACAACAGCGTACATATTGCCGCCTTCCTCAGCGATTTCTGCATCCAGGAAGTTCATCTGCGGGCTGCCGATGAAGCCTGCTACGAAGAGATTGTCCGGGGTATCGTAGAGTACCTGCGGGGTATTGAACTGCTGGATGATACCATCCTTCATAACGCAGATTCTGTCGCCCATGGTCATAGCCTCTGTCTGGTCATGTGTTACATATACGAATGTGGTGTCCAGACGGCGGTGGAGACGGGTGATCTCGGATCTCATTGCGGTACGAAGCTTAGCGTCCAGGTTGGACAGAGGCTCGTCGAGCAGGAATACAGCAGGGTTACGAACCATGGCACGGCCAAGAGCTACACGCTGTCTCTGACCACCGGAAAGAGCCTTGGGTTTTCTCTGAAGCAGGTGATCCAGGTCGAGGATCTTGGCTGCTTCGTGTACTCTCTTGTCGATCTCGTCCTTGTCCATCTTGCGGAGCTT
The DNA here is from genome assembly GCA_946184675.1 of uncultured Clostridia bacterium. GTDB lineage: Bacteria > Bacillota > Clostridia > Lachnospirales > Lachnospiraceae > UBA2912. Next base: position 12,249 of record CAMHFW010000020.1, read on the forward strand.
GAGACCGAATGCGATGTTGTCATATACGCTCATATGAGGATACAGAGCATAGTTCTGGAATACCATGGCAATGTCTCTGTCCTTGGGCGGTACCTTATTTACCAGCTTATCGCCGATGTAGAGCTCACCGCTGGAGATGCTCTCGAGTCCGGCGATCATACGAAGAGTTGTGGACTTTCCGCATCCGGAAGGTCCTACCAGGATTACAAATTCCTTATCCGCGATCTCGAGATCGAGGTTGGGAACAACGGGGGTCTTTGCTCCGTCATAAATCTTTGTTACGTTTCTAAATGAAATTGAAGCCATATTACTTCCTCCAATGATAGTTAAAAGCCTGCACGAACCTGTATGATTCTACTTTACTCTTTTACCCTTACCGCGCGTATCGCGCTGCCATGCTCTGTGCTCTGCCTTCTGCTCCAGTGACTCTTCTTTCCGGTTCCAGTCCGGATCCGAATAGCTGAGACCTCCGTCCAGATAGTCGCCTTTCATATGCTTTTCATCCGTAAAGAGGGCTCCCTCTGCCTGCTCGGTTTCCTGATCCTCCGGCGTCAGTCTGACGCCAAGTCTCTTGAAAACATGCAGAAAGATGAAACTGTTTAGAAAGGTTACAACCCCGAATCCGCAGATCGTCCAGAGGAATACTCCCATGGAAAATCCGGTAGGATTCATAAAGAACAGGATGTAGACCAGTCCGGCCGGTATGGCCAGGCTCAGGATAGTCCAGGGAAATGCCGCTATGCTCAGCAGCCAGGAATTTTTCAGTGTATCTTTTACATGGAGCCGGAATCTGGCTTCGATGGGGAAGATGTACTGAAATCCGAAGAGAAATACCATCAAAAGCACGAAAAATGTGATCCGGTATACTCTTCCCAGGTTTCCTGTCAGCATTCCTGTTACGAAATAGTAGAGAAACAGAAATGCCATGCATCCCAGGCAGATCAGCCAGAGAAGGGTGGACTTTTTGAAGTCTTCCTTAAATACCCGTAAGAATACTCTCTCGGGCGACTGATCGTCCTCATCCCGTCCGGCTGCCAGTTCCTGCATCGCCGTGTGCAGCGCGGTCAGCGCGGCTCCGGCGGTGATAACCGGCAAACTGAACAGACAAAACAGAATATTGCATAGAACGATGTCCGCGATCTTTCGCAGACCGCTCATCAGCATGCCATCAGGGTCAAATAATGTACTCATGCTTCTTCCTTCCGGCCATAAAGTATGGCGGCGCTGCAGATTTTTTCGGCCAGCTCCGGCGAGCACTCGCCGGGCAGCAGTCTCCATCTCCAGTTCTTTCCCATGGTAGATGGCTGATTGATGCGCGCCTCATTGCCATATCCAAGATAATCCTGCATAGGGATGACTGCAAGCCTTGCAGGGCTTCTGAGCACTGCGCAGACCAGAGGCCAGTACAGCTGCTCATCAGCAGCGTCGGAGCAGATGTATCTCCGCGCCTTATCTTTCTCCTCCTCAGTGATCTCACTAAGCCAGCCTTCCAGAGGAGCATTGTCATGGGTTCCGGTGTAAGCTACGGCATTGACCGGATAATTGTGGGGCAGATAATCTCTGGCGGAACCGGTATCTCTGGAGTCAAATGCGAACTCCAGGACCTTCATTCCTGCATATCCGGAATCGGCGACGAGCTGACGTACACTGTCGGTTACATAGCCAAGGTCCTCCGCGATGATCTCGCCCTCACCGAGTGCCTGCTGCAGTGCGATGAAGAGCTTCATCCCCGGCCCCTTTTCCCAGTGGCCGGCCGCCGCGGTCTTTGAACCTGCGGGTATGGAATAATACTCGTCAAATCCCCGGAAATGATCGATACGAAGGATGTCACAGGTCTTGAAACAGTGCCGGATCCTACGGATCCACCAATCAAAGCCTGTGGCCTCATGGACCTCCCACCGGTATAAGGGATTGCCCCATAGCTGTCCGTCTGCCGCGAAAGCGTCCGGCGGGCAGCCTGATATATCTGTTGCCCGGTGATGTTCATCCAGCTGAAACAGCTGCGGGTCCGCCCAGGCGTCCGCACTGTCAGGCGCTACGTAGATGGGAATATCACCGATCAGATAAACCTCTTTGCTGTGTGCATACGCAAGGAGTCTCTGCAGCTGGTCAAAAAAGAGGCACTGAAGGAATTCATAAAAGAGAATATCCTGCTCGTACTGCTTTCTGGCTGCTTCGATTGCTGCCGGCTCCCGCATGGAGAGCTCCGGCTCCCAGCCAGTCCAGTCCTGCCCGAATCTGGCATTTTTGATTGCCATAAAGAGGGCGTAATCCTCCAGCCAGTCTGCGTTTTCCTTTTGAAATGCATCGAACTGAGGTGTCTGGCAAAGGTCACTTCTCTCAAATGCCTTCCGCAGAAGTGCCATGCGCTGCTCATACTGAAGAGCGTAATCTACATGGCGGGGATCTGTGTCCGGCAGGGCCTCTTTGCATTCCTCTTCGCTTAGCCAGCCCGCTTCGATCAGCTCATCCAGGCTGATGAAATAGGGATTGCCTGCGAAGGTGGAAAAAGCCTGATAAGGGGAATCCCCATATCCGGTCGGGCCGATCGGAAGGATCTGCCAGATGTGCTGACCTGCTCTGGCCAGCCAGTCAATAAATTCGTAAGCTGCGCGGTCAAAACAGCCGATCCCGTAGCGGGAAGGCAGTGACGTAACCGGCAGCAGAATGCCGCTAGCACGCGAAATCACTTAATCGCACCTTCTACCATACCATTCATGATCTGCTTCTGTGCAACGATAAAGATGATGATCATCGGCAGGATGGCAAGCAGTGCAGCCGTCAGGATCAGATCCCACTGTTTTACATAGGATCCAACGAATGCCTGTACGGCAACCGGAAGTGTCTTAACCGGTCCGTTCTGTCCCAGCATCAGGGAAGGCAGGAGGTAGTCGTTCCAGATCCACATGCCGTTCAGAATGGTAACGGTAACGATAACCGGCTTCAGGAGCGGGAAGATAACACGGAAGAAAGTTCCCTCCGGTGAGCAGCCGTCGATAGCTGCTGCTTCCTCCAGTTCATAAGGGATACCCTTGATGAAACCGGTCAGAATGAATACTGTCATGGCGCCGCCGAATCCGCAGTAGGCAAATACGATACCGGGGATCGACTGCAGCATCTTGATGTCGATGAAGTTGCCGACATCACGGAAAGTAGAAATCAGTGCAAGCATGACTACCTGGAAAGGAATGATCATGGAAGCAATGAATGTCATATAGATCATGGTGGACCATTTGGTCTTGTTACGGCAGATAACCCATGCAGCCATGCCGCCGAAGAGAGCAAGCAGGACAAGGGAAACAACCGTGATCACTGCGGAAGTACCAAATGCTGCCCAGAAGTTGAAGTTGGAGTTTCCTACAACCGCTGACAGGTTAGCTTTTAACTGTCCGAAGGAGGCTCCGGCTGTCGTTACAGGGCTTGCAACGATATTGGAGGCCTTTTTAAAGGAGTTAAGTACTACCATGAAGAAGGGGAACAATGTGTATACCGCAATGATAATTGCAATGATCATCAGAATGGCAAAGGGGCCTTTTCTCATTTTCATTACATCTCCACCTCCTTACTGTTGGATACACGTACCTGAATGATGGATACGGCTGCGAGAATGATGAAGAACAGTACGGCCTTAGCCTGGCCAAGTGCGTAATTGTTCTTGGAAATCGCAGTGTTGTAAATGTTCAGTGCCAGCATCTGCGTACCATTGGACAATGTGCTGCCCATGAACTTGACAGCGCCGGTACCGTTTGTCAATGCCAGGTTGACATCGAACTGTTTGAAAGCGGATGTCAGTGTCAGGAAAGTACAGATCGTAATCGTGGAAGCGATCATAGGAATCTTGATCCTGAACAGGGTTGTTGTCGCATTTGCACCGTCGATGGCGGATGCCTCAAGAACATCCTTGGGAACGGTCTGCAGACCGGTGATATAGATGAGCATGATATAACCTGCATACTGCCAGATGTATACTACTACGATCGCGCAGAAAGCAAGTTTGCTGTCTGCCAGTACAGAGTAGTTGAGGCCGAATGCCTTGGCTGTGAACTTGATCAGTACATTACTGAAAATGAACTGCCAGATGTAGCCCAGTACGATACCGCCGATCAGGTTGGGCAGGAAGTAAGCGGCACGGAAGAATCCGATACCCTTAATCTTCTGCGTGCACAGAAGGGCAAGCAGGAAACCTACCACGTTAACGAGGATCATATTGATGACAACGAAAAGGAAGGTCAGAACGATAGACCATATGAAACTCTTTTCGCTGAACATAGTCGTGTAGTTATTCAGTCCCACAAAGTTGTTCATCTTTACGCCGTTCCAGTCGGTAAAGGAATAGAAAATACCGAGAATCATAGGAATGACTACGGTTACGATAAAGGTGAACAGGAGCGGGAAAAGGAAGATAAAGTTGATGATTGAGCGATGATGCTCGATCGTCGGAAACTCATAGAGGCCGACAAGAAATACGATCGCTCCGATAATCAGAAGCGGACCGCGAAAACCTACTGTACTGCCTGTGGCATCCAGAACCAGAGCGGCGATCATGCCGATGCATCCGATTGCCATCAAAGCTAGTGACAGTACCTTTTTACCGGCTGTATTTTCATTCATATAGTTGCACCTTTCCTCCAAACATTACAGAAAGGCGGGCGACCGCAAAAAGCCTTCGCCCGCCTCTCCTCTCTCAGTTAACAATCAGACTCTTATTGGAGACTTACTGTGCGTAAGCTGCCTCAAGCTGCTCCTGAAGAGCTGCGATGAACTCATCAACGGTCTTGTAGTTGCCCTTGGAGAACTCGTTGAATACAACGCCTGTGTAGTTAGCGCCAAGTCCATCGATCATACCAAGCCAGTGCCATGCAGAGGTCTTGCCAGCGTTCTGGTAGTCAATGATGGTCTGTGCGAACGGATCTGCAGCTACATATGTGCAGCTCTTGTAAGGGGATACGAAACCGCAATCCTCAACAAGGATCTGCTGGCCGCCGTCGTTGCTTGCGCACCACTCAAGGAATGCCTTAGCTGCATCTACGTTGCCGTCCTTGTAAACGCCCCACCAGTTCGGTGTGTTGGTAAGGATAGTGTCCTGACCCTCGATGAAAGCGTAAGGGATCATGCCGCACTCGAAGTTGCCAGCTGCTGCGTACTGCTCAGCATCTGCGGAAGTCATGGTAGCACCGATCCAGGAACCCTGGGTAACGAATGCATACTTGCCGGATGCGAAGTTCAGGATCTGCTGGTCATAAGTACCGGAAACCATGTTGTCCTGATCGGAGTACTGGTTGAACAGAGCAACCATCTCGCCCCAAGCCTTAGCACGGTCAGCGTCAAGCTTGCCGCCATCGGTCAGGAGATCGAAATATGTGGTGTCGTCACGAGCCAGACCTTCGTCAAGATAGGTACCGAACATATGCTGACCGGTGGTCCAGTACAGAGCGGAGGGCTCGGTGTACCAGCCAACAACAGCTGTAAGTCCAAGCTCATCCTTCTTAGCATCAAGTGTCTCAAATGCAGCCTTCATGGATTCCGGTCCGGTGATGGATGCGGGATCGATGCCGGCCTTATCAAGGATAGCCTTGTTGTAAGCAAGGCCGATAGCCTCTGTGGTGGTCGGGAATCCGTATACTACGCCGTCTACGGAGTAAGCGGAATCTGTGTCTGCCATGCAGGCCATGTCAGAGAGATCTGCAAGGTTGCCTTCCCATGTAGGATAGTCCTTGTCACCCTCGAATACGAAGATGTCGGGCATGTTGCCTGCCTGATAGTAGCCCTTGAGAGTTGCCTGGGTGTCAACACCGCCGCCGAGAGACTCGATGTTTACTTTCACGCCGGTCTCTTCCTCATACTTAGCAGCCAGTTTCTTAAGGCCTTCGTCGATCTCAACCTTGTTGTTAACAAGACGGATCTCTCCGCTGCCGCTGGCGCTGCTGGAATCGCCGCCGCTGCTGCTGGAATCGCCGCCGCTGGAACTGGAGCCGCCGCCGCAAGCTGCAAGTGAAGCAGCCATAACAACTGCAAGAGCAAGTGCTAAAGGTTTTTTCATACTATTTCCCCCTTATGGTTGTGCATCTCAGTGCACGAATATTTTTGATCGGCACCCTGCCGATCGGACATTGTGATTATAACAAAAAATTCAGAAAATAGCAAGCTGATTTTAGGCAATATCATGGGAATGTAAAAAAAGAGGGAACGCTTTTTAGGCATTTCCCCTCTTTT
>CAMHFW010000021.1 GCA_946184675.1 uncultured Clostridia bacterium
CGGATGGCCATCTGCGCGATTTCTTCCCTTTCCGGTGCAGGATCCGGCCTCTTTCCTGCCAGACAATCCCTGATCTGGGCAAAGAGCCAGGGATTTCCGCGGGCACCGCGGGCAGCCATCACTCCGTCGCATCCTGTCTGGGCCAGCATGCGCAGGGCATCCTCCCCGCTGAAGATATCGCCATTGCCGATGACAGGAATGCTGACACTCTCTTTGACCTTCCGGATGATCTCCCAGTCCGCCCGGCCGCTGTAATACTGCTCTCTGGTCCTCCCGTGCACCGTCACGGCTGCCGCTCCGCTCTCCTGGGCGATGCGGGCGATCTCGACAGCATTGACATGCTCATCATCAAAGCCTTTCCGGATTTTGACGGTCACAGGTCTCTCTCCGGCAGCACGCACCAGGGCCTCAATCACCTTGCCTGCCAGCAGGGGGGACTTCATAAGGGCAGAACCTTCCCCGTTTCTGACAACCTTTGGAACCGGACAGCCCATATTAAAATCCAGGATCTCAAAATCCAGATCTTCGATCATATGCACGGCCTCTTCCACTGTCTCCGGCTCTGATCCGAACAGCTGCAGGGAGACCGGATGCTCTCCCGGATCCGTCAGCATCAGCTCACCTGTCTTTTTGTTATGGTAGGTAATTGCCTTTGCGCTGACCATTTCCGTGCATACCAGGCCGCAGCCCTGCTCCTTGCAGAGCACACGGAAAGGCCGGTCCGTTACCCCGGCCATAGGGCCAAGGACGACCGGCGGATCTACGGTTATCTTTCCAATCTGAAGTGTCTTTTTTACTTCTTGCATTTTTCAAAAATAATCCGCATACCCTGCAGGGTCAAGATACTGTCATAAATATCTATCGCATTTGTCTCCGATGCGATTACACGGCCCAGGCCTCCGGTTGCAATCACCTTGATGTTATCGAGACCTGATTCCTCTTTCATTTTCCGTACGATATATTCTGTCTCTCCGATTGTCCCGTAAACGAGACCCGCCTGAATACATTCTGCCGTATCATTGGTCAGGATTGTCTTGGGCTTGCGGATCTCTACATCCATGATGCGGGCAGCATCAGAAACCAGTGCCTGCAGGCTTGTCTGAATGCCAGGCGCGATGACCACGGAATCCAGAGTTCCATCCTCCAGGACCAGCTGATAGGAGGTCGCTGTACTATAGTCAATGACAATGGCCGGTCCCCCGTAAAGCTCTTTGACGGCAGCTGCATTTACGATCAGGTCTGCCCCCGCCTCTTTCTGATTGGCGGAGCGGACCTTAACGCCGGTCCGCAGTCCGGGCCCGACAACGATGGGACGGATTCCAAAATACTTAATACAGGCATTCCGAAGAGAATGCATAGTATTGGGCACGACAGAGGCAATTACTATACCGCTGATTTCTCCATGTTCATTCCCTGACACCCCAAGCATATCGCAGAGGAGAACACCGTATTCATCCGATGTACGCGGAACTTTTGTCGTAATGCGGTAGGTCTTTCTCAGTTTTTTCCCTTGAAAAGTTCCCAGAGTTGTTGTTGTATTGCTTACATCAATGACCAGCAGCATAATCTGTCCCGCCTTCCCTTATCACCTTATAATAGGCCTCCAGCTGTTCAAACAATTCTCTGTTTTCATTCTGTATTTTATGTACCTTCAGGCCGCATCCGATCTCATCATAGAGGATATCTTCCTCTGCTGCTGAAGTATTGATCAGCAGATTGCCCTCGCTGTCATAAAACAGAGTGATCACTCCGCCGATATCCTCTGTAAAAAGGACACAGAGGATCTGCAGTTCGTCCTTGATCTGCTGAGGCAGCCTGTTAAATACAGGGTTTAAATAGTATTTCTGCTCATAGGCGCTTGCACCGCAAAGTACGCATATATCCTGTGCCATACTTCCTCCTCATATATAAGCATCCATTCCGCGAAGGCTGACTTCGCCGGAAATCACTTTCTCGATCCTGCCATCCTCTGTCTGCAGAAGCAGACCTCCTGAGGCGTCGATTCCCCGCAGGATTCCGCATTTTTCCCAGAACGGGCCGCTGATTCTCACAGACTGTCCGATCCCCGCCATACTGGCTCTGTACTCGTCTGCAAACCCGCTCAGGTCCCCGCTCCGCAGAAAAAGCGCGTACTTGCGGGCAAAACACTGCAGAAGATCTCTGATCAGCTGCTGACGGTCAAAAAGCTTCCCCTCCACACTGCACAGAGAAGCCGCAATATTCCGTATCTCCTCCGGGAAGGAAGGCGTATTGACATTGATGCCGATTCCGACTACAACAGCCTGAATCTGCATATCTTCCATCCGTGTTTCTGTCAGAATACCACAGACCTTCTTTCCATCCGCTACGATATCATTGGGCCACTTGATCCGGTACCGTTTCTCCGGATCTTCCTTCGGATCTGTCCGGGCCGCGTTCATCAGGATAGCCTCCCGCACTGCCGCAGCTGCCGCCAGCGTCAGCCCTGACGCTTTCTCTGCAGGGATCTGCGGTCTCAGCAAAATGCTCAGGTAAATATCCTGTCCCGGCGGAGAATACCAGTTCCGGCCCCTGCGGCCTCTTCCGGCCGTCTGCGTATCCGCGGTCACAACGGTGCCTTCCGGCTCGCCCATATCTGCCCTCTCCAGCAGCTCTGCATTCGTCGATCCAAGCTCCTGATAGGAAAGAATCCGGCAGACAGACAAGGGGCTGCCGGGAGCCGCTGTCTGCATCTGTTTCACCGAATCCGGCTTCATAAGTACCTCCTGTTATGCACAGAAAGACATGCCAGAGGATTCTCTCCGGCATGTCTGTGTCTATGACTATTAAGCAATCTTTTTCTGTTCTTTTGCTGTTCTTCCCGCATAGAAAGGTCTGTAGGAAAGTGAATACAGCATGATTTCCATGATAATGGCCCAGAAGACGTCGATCACAGAATGCTGCTTCAGCAGTACCGTAGAAAGACAGATCGATACAGCAAGCAGATAGGATGCCGGCTTCACCAGCCTGGGATGCTTAAAGGCATCTGACCTCTGCACAACGGCATTGACTGCGATCGAATTCATCACATGAATCGACGGGCAGACATTTGTCGCCGTATCTGTCTGGTAAACGAAGGCAACCATTCTGGAAAATATATCAGTCCCTGTAATCTCCTGTCTCAGATGCAGCCCTGTGGGAAGGATCGTGTAAATGGCAAGTGCCAGAAACATACCGGTACACATGTAACGGCAAACATTCCAGAAATCCTCACGGCTGTGCCGGTAAAACCAGAATGTCGTCAGGGCAATATAGAAAAACCAGATCAGATAAGGCACGATAAATACCGGCACAAAGGGGATCAGGTCGTCAATCGCAGAATGCACGATGATAACAGGTTCCCTGAACCGTTCCAACAGAGAGAACCATATCATATATGCTGCAAAATAGATCAGGCAGAAGCAGACAGGATGTTTCTTTGCCGCCGCTGCCAATCTGATGACTGTTTCTTCTATCATCCGTATTTATTCTCCTTCTGACTTTTTCAAAATCTCTCCCATCGATGCTGCAAGTCCTGCGATTCCCTGCAGTTCGGAAGGGATGATAATCTTAGTTGCTTTTCCATCTGCGGCCTTTGCAAAGGCCTCCAGGCTCTTGATCTGCAGAACAGAAGCATCTGCTCCGGCTTCACGGATAAAGCGGATACCATCCGCGTTAGCCTGCTGAATCTTGAGAATGGCCTGCGCTTCACCTTCCGCTTCACGGATCTTGGCTTCCTTAACAGCCTCAGCCTGCAGGATAGCGGCCTGCTTGGATGCTTCCGCTTCCAGGATCAGGGATTCCTTGTGTCCCTCCGCCTTCAGGATGGCCGATCTCTTTTCACCTTCTGCGATCAGAATCGACTCTCGTCTCTCACGCTCCGCCTTCATCTGCTTCTCCATCGCGTCCTGAATGGCCGAAGGCGGGATGATATTCTTCAGTTCGACACGGTTTACTTTGATGCCCCAGGGATCGGTCGCTACATCCAGGGTTGCACGCATCTTGGTATTAATAATCTCACGGGATGTCAGTGTCTCATCCAGTTCCAGATCACCGATAATATTACGAAGAGTCGTCGCAGTCAGATTTTCGATGGCAACGATCGGATTCTGAATATTGTAGCAATAAGACTTGGGATCTGTAATCTGGTAGAAAACAACGGTATCAATCCGCATGGTAACGTTATCCTTGGTGATAACCGGCTGCGGCGCGAAGTCGATAACCTGCTCTTTCAGAATTACCTTTTTGGCAACCTTATCGATGATCGGCAGCTTAACATGAAATCCTACCGACCATGTGCCGGTGTATGTGCCCAGTCTCTCAATAACATAGGCATGTGCCTGCGGCACGATGCGGAAACAGGATGCCGCGATAATCAGAATGATGACAATCAGAGCAATTACTAAAATAATCATACCCCTAAGACCTCCTATCACTTCTCAGTCTGCAGTGTCTGTTACAGGCTCATCCGCTTTGCTGACGATCAGCTTCACGCCCTCAATTCCCTCTACAACTGCCTGTTCATCGCAGCGGAAGGTAACCGTATCGTCAGAGCTTCTGGCCTTCCAGGGAAGCCCGTTTGCCACGACTTCACCTTCATCTTTCAGGTTGTTGATATCTTTTGTCACTCTTACTTTGCGTCCTACCAGTGCCTCTGCATTTGTTTTATGAGTCTGCCTGTTGAGATAACGCATGGCAAGAGGCCTTGTAAACAGAAGCAGAAGTATGGAAACGACTGCAAAAACAATGATCTGCACGGGAAGACCGGCCCCGAACAGGCTGACTGCCATAGCACACAGAGCGCCTGCAGCAAACCATATGGTTGTCAGTCCCGCAGTAAACAGTTCAATGATCAGCATCACAGCCATCAGTCCGAACCAGATCCAGACAAGGCTTACAGACATTCCTGTCATACCTATTCCTCCTGTCTATCTATCGTAGTATTATATCATGGTTAATTCCTTTTTGTCCACTTACGCATCTGGTCTATTTCAGGTACAAGGTGCGCTGTCTGACTGCTTCATACAGCAGTATCGCTGCAGACACTGCCGCATTCAGCGACTCTGCCTGCCCCGCCATGGGAATCAGGATCTTCTCATCTGCCGCCGCGGCCGTCTCTTCCGTCAACCCCCTGCCCTCATTGCCGATCAGAAAGGCCGAAGGACCGGTGTAATCCTGATCCGTATATGCCCCTGAAGCTCCAAGGTGGGCTGCATAAACACGGATTCCCCTCTGCCGGGCCTCACGGATCACAGCCTGCAGGTCCTCCGCATAGGCAAATGGCATCCGGTAAAGAGAGCCCATGGTAGAGCGGACGACCTTGGGATTGTAGATATCTGCCGTTCCCCGGCTCATGATGATCCCGGTCGCCCCGGCGCACTCCGCCGTCCGCACGATTGTCCCCAGATTCCCCGGATCCTGCAGGTTTTCCAGGAAAACGAGCATTGCGTTTTCCGCTTTCAGGAGATACTCTGCCGTATAGTTTTCCATCTCTACTTCCGCCATGATTCCCTGCGGCGTCTTCGTGTCTGAGATGGCATCAAATACACGGCCGCTCACCTCGAAAACGCGGTCAGCGGGGACTTTTTCAAGCAGACCGCTCTCCCTTAAGGTCCGGCTGTCTGCAAAATGTTCGGAAAGGAGCAGAGTCCTGATCCGCGCGGGCGGTGTCTCTGAGACCATGCGCCAGCCCTCTGCCGCAAAGCAGCCTGACGATGTCCTTTCCTTTGCGCTGCCCAGCAGCGCCTTCATATGCTTCACCTGTTTGTTCGATGTGCTGGTGATCATGATGTCTTCCTGTTATTTCGAGAGCATTTGGGAGACCATCACTTCAAAGCTGTTGATCTCTTTTTGCATAGCAAGTGCTTCTTCAATATCATAGTCTGTCAACGCGCCGTTTTTATAGGCGACAACACGCTTGCTGCGGCCCTCCAGCAGAACCTGAACAGCATAAGCCCCCATCAGGGAGGCCATGACACGGTCTCTGGCCGTGGGGCTGCCGCCCCTTTGCAGGTGGCCCAGGATGGTAGCCCTGGTCTCAATACCGGTTGCTGCCTGAATCCTCTTGGCCATGCTGGTGGAATGCCCGACGCCTTCCGCGTTGATGATGATATGATGCTTTTTGCCTCGCTTATGGTATTTCACGATATGCTCGACAATTTTCTCCTCGTCATAGTCATACAGCTCCGGCAGAAGAATGTCCTCAGCGCCGTTTGCAATACCGCAATAGAGCGCGATGTATCCCGCCCGTCTGCCCATGACTTCGATGATGCTGCATCGCTCATGAGAGGTAGAAGTGTCGCGCACCTTATCGATGGCTGCCATAGCGGTATTGACTGCCGTATCAAATCCGATCGTATATTCGGTACAGCTGATATCCAGATCGATCGTTCCCGGCACGCCTATGGTGTTAATGCCCAGACCTGCCAGTTTTGCAGCCCCCCGGAAGGAACCGTCGCCTCCGATCACGACCAGGCCGTCGATTCCGTGCTTCCTGCAGTTTTCCGCGGCTTTTTCCTGTCCTTCTGCTGTCCGGAACTCCTCGGAACGCGCTGTGTAGAGAAAGGTGCCGCCCCGGTTGATCTTATCTGCGACGCTGTATCTGTCCAGATCCATGATCTCTTCTTCCAGAAGGCCTGCATAGCCCTTCTGGATTCCCTTCACGCCGCACCCTGAGGCCAGTGCTGTCCTTACAACTGCCCGCACTGCGGCATTCATGCCGGGGGCGTCGCCGCCGCTTGTCAATACTCCGATCGTATGTACTGCTTCACTCATGCTTTCTCCTCCAAAAGGGCCTTTGTCCTATCTCTAAATATATTACAGTTTTGTTAAATTTTCAAGCCGGTCCGTCTTACTTTTACATTTTCCTTCCCCAGCAGCTCCTCCAGCCCGGACAGATTTTCCGCGGCCGCCCGCATGCTGCAGGCCGCAGGCATTTTCCGGATGGCTTTCTCTGCTCTGCAGTAAATGATGACCCGGTCCTTTCCGGGACAGCGGGACAGCAAAGCTGTCAGTTTCTGTTCCTGCTTAAGAAATGTCTGCTTATCCGGATACTGCAGCCATACTTCAGCCGGCACCTCGTCAAAGGGAATGATCCTGCTGCAGATCAGTTTGGCCGCCTGGTCATCCCCGGACAGAGATACCCTGCCCTGCACAAACACTTTTTCATCCTTCTGCAGAATATTCTGATATCTTTCGTAGTCGCGCGGGAACACGATTACTTCAACATTTCCCCTCATGTCCTCCACCTGTACAAAAGCCATCAGTTTCTGGGATTTGGTCGACTTGACCGTCTTCCCCAGAACCATTCCGCCAATGATCACCTCTGCCTGGTCTCCCAGACCGATCTCCCCGTCCTCGCCGGGCTGAAAATCTGCAGAAGTCGCTGTGACAGTGGCCTGGATCAGATCTGCGTCGGCATCCAAAGGATGACCGCTCAGATATACGCCCAGTGATTTTTTTTCAAAATCCAGCAGCTCCTGGGATTCAAATTCGCCCACATCCGGGAATTTAATCTCAAAGGACTTTTTCTCTGTCTCATCCATAAAGTCAAAGAGGGTCATCTGTCCGCCAAAGCTCTTCTTCCGGTCTCCGGTGACCTGGGCAAGGATCTGGGGATAGACCATCATGCTGGCCTTGCGTGTCTGCCCGAAGCAGTCAAAAGTGCCGGAAAGGATAAAGCTTTCCAGAATCCTCTTGTTCAGCTCCTTGCCGAACATTCTGTCAATGAAATCACGCAGGCTGATAAAAGGTCCGCCATTTTCGCGTTCCGCAACGACTGCGTCGGCAACAGACTCTCCGATTCCCTTGACCGCTGTCAGTCCATGGCGGATGGCTCCGTCTTCCACAGAAAAATCGGACAGGCTTCTGTTGATATCCGGCGGCAGCATGGGGATACGCATAGCGCGCGTACTCATGATATACTCTGCCAATTTGTCGGAACTGTCAATAAAGGAAGTCATAAGCGCCGCCATGTATTCATAGGGATAATAGTACTTGAGCCAGGCCGTCTGATAGGTAATCACCGCATAGGCAGCCGCATGCGATTTATTGTAGGCATAGGCCGCGAAATCCGTCATTTCATCAAAAATCCGGTTGGCGATTTTCTCGCTGATTCCGTTCTTGAGACATCCCGGGACGCCCATTTCCTCATTGCCGTATACAAAATAGTGCCGTTCCTTTTCCATAACCGAGGCTTTTTTCTTGGCCATGGCTCTGCGGACCAGATCGCTTCGTCCCAGGGTGTAGCCTGCAAGCTTCATGACGATCTGCATGACCTGTTCCTGGTAGATGATACAGCCGTTTGTCTCCTTGAGGATGCTCTCCAGCTCAGGTGTATCATAGGTCACACTGGAAGGGTCCCGCTTGCCCTCGATAAACTTGGGAATAAAGGCCATCGGCCCCGGCCTGTAGAGGGAGATTCCCGCAATAAGCTCCTCCAGGTTGTCCGGTTTGAGCTTTTTCATAAAATCCTGCATGCCGGATTTATCCAGCTGGAATACACCGTCTGTCTGACCTGTCCCGATAAAATCGTAGACCTTTTTATCTTCATAATCGATCTGATCGAGACTGAGCCTGTCTTCCGCAGCCTTATCTCTGTTGATCAGCTGCAGGGTATTATAGATAACCGTCTCTGTCCTGAGCCCCAGGAAATCCATCTTGAGCAGGCCCAGCTCTTCCAGAGTCGTCATGGTATACTGGGTAGTCACCACATCATCTGCCCCTTTGGAGAGCGGGACATATTCCTCAGTGTCCAGCGGGCTGATGACAACGCCGGAGGCATGGACAGACGAATGCCTGGGCAGTCCTTCCAGGCTTTTTGAGATATCGATCAGCTGACGCACCTGACTGTCGTTCTCATAGAGCTTTTTCAGTTCCGGATTGGCCTGCAGGGCGCCTTCCACCGTGATTTTCTGATCCTGGGGGATCATCTTCGCGATGGCATCGCATCTGGCGTAGGGCATATTCATGACTCTGCCTACATCACGAACCACGCCGCGTGCCTTGAGGGTACCAAAGGTAATGATCTGGGTCACCCGGTCTTTTCCATATTTGCGCACCACATAATCGATGACATCCTGTCTCCTGTCATCGGCAAAGTCAATATCAATATCGGGCATGGTTACACGGTTGGGGTTGAGAAAACGCTCAAAGAGCAGATCATATTTGATCGGGTCCAGCTGGGTGATGTCCAGGCAGTAGGCAACGATACTTCCCGCCGCGGAACCTCTTCCGGGGCCGACCATGATATCATGCGTCTTGGCAAAGTGCACGAAATCCCATACGATCAGGAAATAGTCCACAAAGCCCATGGACCGGATGGTCTCCAGCTCATATCTGACCCGCTCCTCAAGTTCCGGACCGGCCTGGGGATACCGCTCCTCAAATCCGTCCCTGACCAGCTTCTGCAGGTAAGTCCAGGAATCAAATCCTTCCGGCACTTCAAAGTGCGGCAGCTTATACTCCCCGAACCGGATCTCCACCTGACAGCGCATGGCGATCTTGTGTGTATTCTCGATTGCCTGCTTTGCATAGGGGAAAAGGGCCTCCATCTCCGCGGGGGATTTGACATAATACTGTCCGCCCTCGTAGCGCATACGGTCCTTGTCCTCCAGCTTCTTACCCGTCTGAATACAGAGCAGGGCATCATGCGGCTGGGCATCTTCTGCCAGCGTATAGTGTACATCATTGGTCGCTACAAGCTCCAGGCCGGTGTCCTGGGCAAGGCGCAGCAAGCCCTGGTTGACTGTTTTCTGCTCCGGAATACCGTGGTCCTGCAGTTCCAGGTAGAAGTGATCCGGTCCGAAGATCTCCGACATCTCCCCGGCTGCCGCAAGAGCAGTCTCGTATCGCCCCGTGCGCAGAGCCTCCGGAATCTCACCGGCCAGACAGGCACTGAGTGCGATAATCCCCTCATGATAGGTGCGCAGGATCTCCTTGTCAATACGGGGTTTGTAATAAAAACCTTCCGTAAATCCATGTGATACAATCTTGCAGAGATTGTGGTATCCGGTATCATTCTCTGCCAGCAGGATCAGATGATAATATCTGTTGCCCACCTGTGTACCGCTTTTATCAAATCTGGAACCGGGAGCGACATAAACCTCACAGCCTATGACCGGATGAATGCCGGCGGCAGTGGCCTCTTTATAAAAATCGATCACGCCGTACATAACGCCGTGGTCTGTGATGGCGACGCTGTCCATTCCCAGCTCTTTGACCCGGGCAATCAGATTTTTGATCTTGTTGGATCCGTCAAGCAGACTGTATTCCGTATGTACATGCAGATGTGTAAATTCCATGGAATCTCTCCCTTATCTTTACGCAGTCAGAAGACCTGCTGCAGGTGTATGGTCAAAAATCTCCCTGAAAAATCCGCTGTGGCAAATTTTCCGGGGAGATCCGTTTTTCGCATTATTAAGAAGTTACGGCTGTCAAATGCGCGGAGCAGGCCTTATCAGGCGCCCTGTGTCCCGTCAAAATAGGCTTCCAGCCTGTTGACCGCTTCCTCCTCGTCTTTACCTCTGGCACTGATTGTAACCTGGTTGTCGCCAGTCTCTCCGATATGCTGTACAAGATACATCATGCTGAGCAGACTCTTCGCACTTGCTCTCCGATTGTCGCTCTCAATAGAAATATCGCTGTCAAAACGACTTGCAAGCTGGACAATAAGTGCCGGCATCTCGTTGGATTTTGCAGTAGTATTGACCTGAACATCTCTTGAAACCATATCTTTCCCTCAACTTTCAGTGATCTCTGACAGCAGCTGATCCTTCGCTGCCATCCTTAAGTTTATCCGCAATCTGCGCAATCTTTTTCAGCCTGTGATTGACTCCGGATTTGCCGACTGGCTCATCCAGCATCTCGCCCAGATCCGCAAGTGTTGCCTCCGGGAAGGTCACACGCAGCTGCGCAATCTCACGCAGATTCTCCGGAAGATCATCAAAGGCGCCTGTCTCCTGCAGAAGACGGATATCCTCGATTTGCCTTTCCGCTGCCCTCAGGGCTTTGCGGATATTCGCTGTGTCGCAGTTCACGCTCCGGTTTGCCTGATTCCGGATGGACTTTAAGATCTGCACATTCTGCATCTGCATCATGCTGTCTGTCGCGCCCATCAGACCCAGGACATCCATCACCTGTGAACTGTCTTTGATATATACGACCGAATGCTGTTTCCGGCTGACGATCCTGGCCCCGATCTCAAAATGAGAAAGGATTCCGCATAAAAGATCTGCCTTCTTCTCGTCCGCGCAGACAATCTCAAAATGATATGTCTTGACCGGATCGCTTACCGATCCGCTCGCAAGAAAAGCGCCGCGCACAAAGGCTCTTTTGCAGCAATCCATCTGGATCACCAGTTCATCCGCCAGCTGCAGCTCTCCTTCCTGTTCAGAGAGTCTGCAGGTCTGCAGAAGCTGATCCACACACACGGAATCTTCCACCGTCAGAGCATAAACCCTGTTCTTTTTCCGGTTGGTAAGATGCCCTGCAGACATGATACTACTTATATTAAATGTTTTTTTTAATAATGTAAAGTACTTTCTTGCGGTAGAGTTGCTTTCTGTTCGTATTACCAGCTGCTTCTTTCCTTCTTTCTCCGAAAGCTGCCCGCTCATGCTGACCATGGCCGCAGTCTCCGCGATCCCGCAGTGCCTGGCCTGTTCCGGCTGGTGAAGCAATTCTTCCTTAACCATTGCAGAAAAAGACTGTGCCATATTCAGACCCCCATATTCTGGTGTTCCCGTCTGGTGTCACGGTCAATATCACGGTGCTCCGCTTTGATGCTGTAAGGCAGCTTCTTGAGTTTTTCAAAAAGAGCATTGGTAATGGTCACAGACCGGTGCTTGCCGCCTGTACAGCCAATTGCGATAACAAGCCCGTTCTTTCCTTCTGTGATATACCGCGGAATCAGAAAAGTCACAAAATCTGTCAGCTTATCCAGGAATATATTGGCATCCTCCGACTGCATGACATACTGAAAGACCTTCTCATCATTTCCCGTCATGGGTCTGAGTTCATCTACATAAAAAGGATTGGGCAGAAAACGCACATCAAAAACCAGATCCGCGTCTGTCGGAATCCCGTACTTGTAACCGAAGGAAAGCAGGGAAATATAAAAGTTCTCGTACTCTCTGCCTTCGGCAAAAATCTTCCGGATCTCCGCTTTCAGGTCGCGGATCAGCAGATTGCTTGTATCAATGATATAATCAGACTGGTCGCGCAGGAAAGAGAGCTGCTGTCTCTCGTCCGCAATTGCATCCTCGATCCGGGCTCCCTTGCCCAGTGGATGCCTGCGTCTGGTCTCTTTGTAGCGTTTGACCAGCTTCTTGGTATCACAATCCAGGAAGAGGATCTCATAAGAATAGCCGCTCTCCCGCACTGCCGCGAGTTCATCGCTGAGCATGCTCAGGTGACGGCGGCTGCGGATATCAATCCCCAGTGCCACCTTGCTGATCATGTTTTCTTCATGCCAGCTGATCTGGGCAAACTTCTGGATCAGGGGAACAGGGAGATTATCTACGCAGAAATAACCGTCATCTTCCAGCATTTTCAATACAGAGCTCTTGCCGGCTCCGGACATTCCTGTAACGATCACAAAACGCATACTCATAGTGACTTCTCTCCTCCTGCCCCGTATAGCGGACATTATCTTTACTCAAATTCTCCGATCATGCGGATTTCAGGCTCCAGCAACACGCCGAACTGGTCTTTTACCCGCTCCTGAACCTGCCGGATCAGCTCTCTGACATCTGCGGCAGTGGCTCCTCCGATATTGATCACAAAGCCGGCATGTTTTTCAGATACCTGAGCACCGCCGACAGTCAGTCCCTTCAGACCACAGTCCTGGATCAGTTTTCCGGCAAAATAGCCTTCCGGCCTCTTAAAGGTGCTTCCGGCGCTGGGATAATCCAGAGGCTGGCTGCTTTTCCTTTTACCGGACAGTTCCTCCACGCGCTGCATGACTGCATCAGGGTCACCCTTTTCAAAGGACATGCACACGTCAAGAACGATATAGCCTTTATCCATCACGATGCTTCGCCGGTATCCAAACGCGAGTTCCGGCAGGGTCAGACGCAGGGTCTGTCCCTTTTCATCCAGCACATCCACATACAGGAGATGATCTCCGATCTCTCCGCCGTATGCGCCGGCATTCATCATGACTGCTCCGCCGATTGTCCCCGGAATCCCGGCCGCAAACTCAAACCCGGCATAGCCCTTTTCCGCCACTGTTCTGGCTGCCCTTGATAAAAGAGCGCCGGCCTGCGCAAACAAAAGCAGCACGCCGTCTTCCTCGCGGCATGTGATACTGTCCATGGTTCTCAGAATCTGGAAAATCACGCCCCGGAAGCCCCGGTCCGCAATCAGCAGATTGGTTCCGTTTCCAACGATATAATAGGGCACATTCTCCTCTACACACAGGGCAATTCCCTGTGCAAGACTCTCAGGATCCTGCGGCGTTACATAATAGTCCGCCGGTCCGCCGATTCGGAAGCTGGTATGTTCTGCCATGCTTTCCTGAAGCCTGACATTGTCCTTGCCGAATATATCGTTCAGTTTTATTTCAAAATCCATATTCTGTCCTCTCTTTATCTGCCGCAGACCAGACTGACTGCGCCGATCATCCCTGCATCATTGCCCAGGCTGGCCAGCACAACAGGAGTCTCTTTCATGGTAGGAAACGCATACATATGAAAATACTTCTCCGTCCCTGCTCTCAGATACTCACCTGCTCTGGAAACGCCTCCGCCCAGCACAATGATATCCGGATCCGTCACGCAGGCAACAAAGGCTGCTGCGCGCCCCAGATACCGCATCATCTTATCCGTCGTCCTGAGCGCCAGGGGGTCACCCTGCCTGGCAGCGTCAAAAATATCTCTTGCGGAAAAGGACGGTTTACTGCGGAGGATGCTGTCCTCACCGGCCTCTTCCAGGGCTTTCTTTGTAATTGCCGTAATCCCGGTGGCAGAAGCCAGCTGTTCCAGGCAGCCCGTCTGGCCGCAGTTGCAGTGGCCGGAGACCTCTTCCGGCTCAGCAATCACCATATGGCCCAGCTCACCGCCTGCCCCGTGCGCACCTTCTATCACCTTGCCGCCTACGATCACGCCGCCGCCCACACCGGTTCCCAGTGTAAACATGATCAGATTGTCACATCCTTTGCCGCAGCCCTGGACCCTCTCGCCAAGAGCAGCCGCATCCGCGTCGTTGACAACTTTTACAGGAATCCCGGTCAGAGCACGGAGTGTGTCGCCGACTTCAAACTTATGCCAGCCCAGGTTGACACACATATTTACTGTATTTTCACTCACCACCGGACCGGGCACTCCCAGACCGATTCCCTGTACCTGCTCCGCGGAGATTTCTCTCTGTCTGCACTTTCCCTGCACGGCATTGGCAATGTCGCCCAAAATCAGCATACCGCTGTTCTCCTTGCGAGTCGGGATCTCCCACTTTTCCAGCATATTGCCTTCTGCGTCAAACAATCCGATCTTGACCGTCGTACCTCCCAGGTCAACGCCAAAACAATATTTCTTCACTGCCCATCGTCCTCCGTATCTTTATTCCGCATCGAACTGGTCACACGCTCATACAAAAGCTGAGCTGCATTATAACCCATTTTTTTCTGTCTGTGATTGATCGCCGCCGTCTCCAGAATGATCGCCAGATTCCGGCCGGGACGGATGGGGATCGAGTGACATACAATCTTGTTGCCCAGGATCTCCTCATATTCCTCCGTAAGGCCCAGTCTGTCATACTCGCACTCGCGGTTCCACTCCTCCAGCTTGACCACGAAACTAATCGGTTCTTCGTCTACTACACTCTGCACACCATACAGAGTTTTTACATCAATGATTCCGATGCCGCGCAGCTCTATGAAATATCTGGTAACATCCGGAGCGGATCCGATCAATTCATCCTCATTGGTCTTTTTGATCACAACCACATCATCCGCGACAAGCCGGTGACCGCGCTTGACCAGTTCCAGAGCCGCCTCACTCTTGCCGATGCCGCTCTCTCCCTTGATCAGGACACCTTCTCCGAACACATCGACCAGTACGCCATGTATGGTGATCCGCGGCGCCAGCTCAATCTTGAGAAAACGGTTCATCTCCGAAAGCATGGAGGAAGTCGTTGCGGTAGTACTGAAAACAGGAATCCCGTACTGATTACCCAGCTCTATAAAAATAGGGTTGGGAATCAGTCCCCTGCAGAAGATGATACATGGGATACCAGCTTCAAAAATCTTGTGGGTCATGGCGCGGACATAGCTGTCTTCATGTGTCAGCAGATAATTGTGCTCCACCTTGCCGACCAGCTGCACCCTGTTGTAATCAAACTGTTCAAAATAACCTGCAAACTGCAGGGCCGGCCGGTTGATATCCGAATTTGTAATGCTGATCGGGGCAATATTCACATCCGGGGTCAGATTCCGCAGCTGGAATTTCTCCACGATCTTTTCCAATGCAACACTGTATTCTCCCTTATTTGTATCCATTTCAGCCCCTCCGCTTTGCGTCTGTTTTATCTCTGACTATTATAAATCGAATACGTCTCTTTTTCAATATCAGGATAGCGGCCTGCTCTTCCCTGATTATATTTAATGGAAATAATCGTAAACAGCCTGTGCACTGCGTGCATCCATGCCATCTGCCGCTTTGAGTGCCTCCACATCTGCCTCCCGGATCTTTTCAATGCTGCCAAAATGCCGCATCAGCGCCTTCCGGCGGGCAGGACCGATGCCCTTGATCTCATCAAGCACGGACCGGACCTGATCGCCGGAGCGAAGCTTGCGGTGATAATCGATTGCAAACCGGTGGGCTTCATCCTGCATCCTTGTGATCAGTTTGAAAAGCTCCGAATGCCGGTCGATCGGGAGCTCCTCCCCTTCATAAAGAAGGGCCCTGGTCCGGTGCCTGTCATCCTTGACCATACCGCAGACCGGAATATCCAGTCCCAGTTCGCCCAGGACATTCAAAGCCACATGAACCTGTCCCTTGCCGCCATCCATCATCAGGATATCGGGAAAATCCGCAAATCCTTCACTGGGCCTTCTGAGACTGCCTTCTGCCTGCGAAGCCTCCTCCTGTTCGCGCAGACCGTGGGTAAACCTTCTGGTCAGGACCTCTTCCATGCACTTGTAATCGTCCTGTCCCTTTACAGTACGTATGCGGAATTTTCGGTAGGCATTGCGCCTGGGCCGTCCGTCTTCGTATACGATCATAGATCCGACCGTCTCCACACCGCTGATATTTGAAATATCAAATGCCTCCATGCGGCTGATATTTTCCAGTCCAAGCATATCCGCCAGATTTCTGACTGCGCCGGTCGTCCTGGCCTGCTCCATCCGGATCTTTTCCTTGTCTCTGGTCAGAACGATGCGGGCATTCTCTGCCGCCAGCTCCACCAGTCTCTCCTTCTGTCCCCGCTGGGGCATGGTCAGAGAAACCTTCTGCCCTCTTCTGGCAGACAGCCAGTCTGCGATCAGATCGGCATCTTCCGGCATATGCTGCAGCATCAGGGTCTGGGGTACGAACATGGCCGAGGCATAATACTGCTTGACGAAAGCAGAAAAGACATCGGTCTCTGATTCATTGCGCACGCCTGTCACATAGAAATGCTCTCTGCCGATGATCTTGCCGGAACGGATAAAAAAGACCTGAAAGACCGCATCGTCTTCCTCCCGGGCGAAGGCAATGACATCCCTGTCATCCTGATCCCCGCTCGTGATCTTCTGCTTCTGGTCAATCTGCCGGATGCTGGCAATCAGATCGCGCAGTGAGGCTGCCTTTTCAAAATCCAGCTGCTCTGCCGCTTCCCTCATCTGCCCTTCCAGCCTGGAAAGAATCTCTTCAAAATGGCCATTCAGAAAACGGATTGCCTCCTGCACCCGCTTATCATACTCTTCCTGACTGATCCACCCCTGACAGGGAGCGCTGCACTGGCCCATATGATAATAAAGGCAGGGCCGCTCCTTCCCTGTGTCTTTGGGCAGATTGCGGCTGCAGTGACGCAATTTGCAGACCTGCCGGACCAGCTCAATCGTGTCACGGACAGACTGACCGCTGGTATAGGGGCCGAAATATTTTGCCTTATCCTTCTGCGCCCTTCTGACAAAGAGGACCCGCGGAAAGGCCTCATCCGTCGTCACCTTGATGTAGGGATAGGTCTTGTCATCCTTGAGCATGGTATTGTAGCGGGGCCGGTGCTCCTTGATCAGGTTGCACTCCAGAACCAGAGCCTCCAGCTCTGAATCTGTCACAATATATTCAAAACGGCTGACATGGCTGACCATACTACGGATCTTGGGCGTGTGATTCCTGCTATTTTGAAAGTACTGCCTGACACGGTTTTTCAGCACAATAGCCTTTCCGACATAAATAATGTCATCATGCTCATCATGCATGATATAGACACCGGGTTTGGCCGGCAATTTCTTTAATTCTTCCTGAATATCAAACATCTTACCTGTCCCTCAAACACACATACAGCCAGGATGCACCCGCGCATCCTGGCTGCTTGCAGTCATATTTACAGATTATTATTCTCTGAATTGTCTTTGTCACGCAGCAGCCATGCCGGCGGCTTGGGTCTGCCGTTCTCATCCAGCGGCTCGTAAGGCTCGTCTTCTTCATCCGGAAGCATGTCTTCTTCCTCTTCAAGAACATCGTCCTCTTCTTCCGCCTCGTCAGTCACCGCAGCTGCCTCTTCATGCTCATCCTCTGCTGCCGTCACCTGTTCCGGCACAGATTCTTCTGCAGCATTCTCCTGAGCAGGTACTTCCTCTGCCGGCAGAATCGGTGTTTTTTCCGGCTCTTCTAAGAGCTCGACATCATCGAAGGTTTCTCCCAGACGCTCTCTGCGGACTCTTTCCAGAATATCCATGAACTCCTTGCCGGTGATGGTCTCCCGCTCGATCAGGAAAGCTGCGATCTTATCCAGCGCATCCCTGTTGTCACGGAGAAGGGCCAGTGCCTTGTCATAAGACTCTTTCAGGATTCTCATGACTTCCTGATCGATCTCGGCTGCTGTCGCGTCACCGCAGTTGAGTACTCTTCTGCCGCTCAGATACTGGTCTTCCACTCTGGCCAGTCCCATCAGTCCGAATTTCTCAGACATGCCGTACTGGGTAATCATGGCATTGACCATATTGGTCGCGCG
>CAMHFW010000022.1 GCA_946184675.1 uncultured Clostridia bacterium
ACCCGGAGCAGGTAACGGCCCTGGCTTATATCACGCAGCAGATTCTGACCCGGGCGGATGGCAGAAAAGACCTGGTGCAGCTGGCAGAAGAGACCTGCCGCCGGATGGAGAAAGAAGGATTTGCGGCTCTTTACAGCGGACATGCCATGCCGCAGATGGCCATGCCCAGAAAACTGGAAATCTGCGCCGCGGCAAGCCGCTTCCGGAGATGATGAGAAGTAAATCTTGCTGAGGCCAGATAACTGTGATATAATCCTATATTAGCGTAAGTCAAGGAGGTTCTTCGGATTATGAAAGAAAAGTTTTATATCACAACACCGATTTATTACCCGTCTGGCAATCCGCATATCGGACATTGCTATACGACGGTTGCCTGCGATTGCATCGCAAGATATAAGAGAGCGCGCGGCTATGATGTGATGTTTCTGACCGGAACGGATGAGCATGGTCAGAAGATCGAGCAGAAGGCTGCGGAGCAGGGCATCACACCCAAGGAATATGTTGACGGGATCGTCAGCAATTTCAAGAAGCTCTGGGACTTCATCGATGTCAAGTATGATCGTTTTGTCCGCACGACAGATGAGTATCATGTAAAGACCGTACAGAAGGTTTTCAAGGATCTGTACGACAGAGGCTATATTTATAAGGGTGAGTATGTGGGTAAGTACTGCACTCCCTGCGAGAGCTTCTGGACCGAGAGCCAGCTGGTGGACGGCAAGTGTCCGGACTGCGGCAGAGAAGTCATTGATTCCAGAGAAGAAGCCTATTTCTTCAAGCTTTCTGCTTTTTCTGACCGTCTTCGCGAGCTTCTGACGACAACAGATTTTCTGAATCCGGGTTCCCGTGTCAATGAGATGGTGAACAATTTCATCGACGCCGGTCTGGAAGACCTGTGTGTATCCAGAACCAGCTTCAAGTGGGGTATTCCGGTCACCTTCGATGACAAGCATATCGTCTATGTGTGGGTAGACGCCCTGACCAACTATATTTCTGCCCTGGGCTATGGAAATGATACCTATCAGGATTATGACAGGTACTGGCCGGCGGATATTCATATGATGGCTAAGGAAATTGTGCGTTTCCACTCCCTGATCTGGCCTGCCATTCTGATGGCTCTGGATCTGCCTCTTCCCAAGAAAATCTACGGCCACGGCTGGATTACCTTTGGCGATAAGAAGATGAGCAAGTCCCTGGGCAATGTGGTAGATCCTTTTATCCTGGGAGAACGCTACGGCGTGGATGCGCTTCGCTATCATATCCTGCGCGAGATGCCTTACAGCGGCGACTCCAACTTCAATAACGAGATCATGCTCAACCGGATCAATTCTGACCTGGCCAATACCTATGGCAACCTGGTTTCCAGAACCTTCTCCATGATCCAGAAGTATTTCGGCGGCCAGCTGCCGGCAGCGCGCGAGGCGGATGCGCTGGATGACGAGCTGATCAATGCTGTAAATGATATGGTAAAGACCTTCGAGGAGAAGATGGATTCCATTCATCTGCAGGATGCGATCACAGCGGTTATGGCAGCGCTGGGACGCGCCAATAAATATATCGATGAGACGACTCCCTGGATTCTTGCCAAGGATGAGGCGAAGATGACTCGTCTTGCTACTGTTCTTTACAATCTGACAGAAGCCATCCGCATTTGTACGATTGCCCTGGCACCGGTAATGCCCAGATGCACCAATATCGTGCTGGAGAGAATGGGCCTGGCAGAAGACGACGCCCTGCGCGGCTGGGATACCATCCACACATTCGGCGCCCTGACACCGGAAGTAAAGGTTGTAGTCGGAGATGCTCTGTTCCCTCGTATCGATATCAACAAAGAGCTGGAGTACCTGGCATCCCTGTCCGCTCCGGCAGAAGAAGCTGCAGCCGCGGAGGAGGCAGCTCCGGAGGAAGAGGGAATGGATATCCCTGCTAAGGCGGAGATTTCGATCGACGATTTTGATACCATGCAGTTCCAGATCGGTGAGGTCCTTTCCTGCGAGGCAGTGAAGAAGAGTAAGAAGCTTCTCTGCAGCCAGGTTAAGGTCGGCAGCCGCACACTGCAGATCGTATCCGGCATCCGCAAGTATTACACACCGGAAGAAATGGTCGGCAAGAAGGTTATGGTGCTG
Source organism: uncultured Clostridia bacterium (assembly GCA_946184675.1). Lineage (GTDB taxonomy): Bacteria > Bacillota > Clostridia > Lachnospirales > Lachnospiraceae > UBA2912. The sequence goes on from CAMHFW010000022.1 coordinate 2,124, forward strand.
ACCAATCTGGCACCGGCTAAGCTGGCCGGCATCCTGTCGGAAGGCATGATCCTTTGCGCAGCAGATGCAGAAGGCAATCTGTCCCTGATGGTACCGGAGAAAGAGATGCCGTCCGGAGCGGAGATTGCGTAATCAGACTTATCATATGGAAATAGAAGAAGAGGCGCGCCGGCTGGCGCGCCTCTTGCTTTTTAAATTAGTCTTCAAAGTCAAAGTGATAGTCGAGTCCAAGCCGGTCTCTGATCTGGATGATTTCTTTCTGGACGGCTTCGCTGACGGGAACACCCTTGTCTTTGCGGTCCAGCCAGGCCAGATATTCTTTTTCACCGGCGGTGTAGATGCGGTCATGGCCGGGAGCCTTGTCGGAGGCGCGCAAGGCGCGGCAGATGTCGCCGGCAATCTTCATAAATACATCTCTGCCCATGAAGGCGTCGGGATCGACGACGAAGAAGAAGTGGCCCAGATGATACATCTGCGGGCTGCCGTCCTCGGATACGCCGGTCAGGGCTTTCATAAACTGACCGCCGGAGAGAGCGGCAGAGAGAATCTCTACGATGGCGGCATAGCCGTAACCCTTGTAGCCGGCAAGCTCTTCACCGATGCCGCCGAGCGGGGCAAGGGCTGCGGTTCCTGCTACCAGGTCTTTCAGAATCTGCTCACTGTCCGTCAGGGCTTCGCCGTTCCTGCTGATCACGGTGCCGGCCGGGGTCGGTCTGCCTTCACGGGCATAGTACTCGATGCGGCCGCGCTGAACGATAGAAGTGGCGCAATCCAGACAGAAAGGAAATTCTTCATCTGTCGGGATGGAGAAGGTCAGGGGATTGGTGCCCATCATGTTCTCCACACCGAAGGTGGGGGCAATGGAAGGACGGGCGTTGGTTCCCGTGATGCCGATCATGCCCTCATTGCAGGCCATACCGGTCCAGTAGCCGGCAATGCCGTAGTGGGTGGAATTGCGGATGGCGCCTCCGGCCATGCCGCAGGCCTTTGCCTTCTCAATCAGTTTTTTCATCATATGGTAGCTGGCCACCATACCCATGCCATCGTGAGCATCCATAACCAGAGTGGTCGGAGTCTCCTTCAGAATCTCGATATTGGTAACGGGCAGAAGGGTACCCTTGTCGATTCTGTCCAGATAGATCGGTTTAAAGCGGTTGCAGCCGTGGCTCTCAATGCCTCTGCGGTCAGACTCCAAAAGCACATCCGCGCAGATCTCAGCATCCTCACGGGGAACGCCAAAGCCTGTAAAGGCATCGATCATAAAGCGGTTCATCAGATCCCACGCAACGTAAGGTCTTGTTTCTGTCATGTCGTAAAACCTCCTTTAGTGAATTCTTCTTATATTATACACGACAGGGCTTTATTTTGAGAAAAAAACTGTTTATTTTAGAAATGAATATGGTATCATAACAATGGTATCGCGGAGGGAGACAGAGAACCGTCCCCTGTCTCCCTGTCCCCTAATAATAGATGTGAGGCGTGTAATAATATGAAATTCAGTCGCAACATGTTTGCAAATAAGAGATGGGTGGATCTGGCGATTGCTTTGTGCATAGCGGTTGTTGTGTATCTGGGTCTGTCCAATATCAGTATACTGGGCGGTGCGATCAGGAAGATTTTTCATTATTTTTCGCCGGTCCTTCTGGCAATCGTGATTGCTTATGTGATGGATCCGCTGGTGAATCTTTTCCAGAACAAGGTCTTTTATAAGATCCAAAAAGAGCAGCTGCGCAGGAATGTTGCTGTGGTTGTATCTGTAATCCTGGTGATCGTCCTTCTGGTTCTTCTGGTCTGGCAGCTGGTTCCCCAGCTGATTGACAGTGTGGTTACTTTTGTTTCCAATCTGGGCGGGTATGCCCGGTCTCTGGAGCGGCTGCTGGAGGATCTGGCAGAGCTGGCTGCAGGTTACAATTTCGACCTTTCCGGTGTTGTAAGTTCCGGCGGAAATCTGCTCAATCAGATTGTGGATATGGTTCCTTCTGTAAATGGAAGCAATATTCTCAATACTTCCTTCCATGTCGGCAGGAATGTGGTCAATGTTATCATTGCTTTTATCCTGGCCATCTATTTCCTTTTTGACAAAAAACACCTGAGGAATGGCTTCAAGCGCCTTGTGCGCGGCATCCTTCCGGAGCGCGTTTACGCGGCCGGTTCCAAGTTCTGGGTCCGCTGCAATGAAATCCTGCTTCGGTTTATCATCTTTGACCTGATTGACGGTCTCATTGTCGGAATCATTAATGCTATATTTATGACCATTGCAGGGATGCCCTATATCGCAATTATTTCGGTGGTAGTTGGCGTGACCAATCTGGCACCGACCTTCGGCCCGATCGTGGGTGCAATCATCGGGGCGTTCATTCTGCTCCTGGTCAATCCCTGGCATGCGCTGGCATTCCTGATCTTTACCATTGCATTGCAGACTGTTGACGGCTATATCATCAAGCCCAAACTCTTTGGCAACCAGCTGGGCGTTCCGGCTGTATGGATCCTGATCGCCATCGTGGTCGGCGGAAGGATGTTTGGCGTGATTGGTATTCTTCTGGGCATTCCTGTGGCAGCGATCCTTGATTTTGCCTATCATGAAAACATTCTGCCCTGGATTGAAAGAAAGAGGAAACTGGATCCCAAGGATATCGGGATTGACGAATAATGCGGACAAAAAAGACAATGGATATGACGGAGGGGCCGATCTTCCGGCAGCTGCTGCTGTTTTCGCTGCCCCTCCTTCTTGGAAACGTTTTTCAGCAGCTTTATAATACGGTCGACAGTATTGTGGTGGGCAACTTTGTCGGAGCGGACGCCCTGGGCGCCGTGACGGGAGTCATGCCCGCCATTAATACGCTGGTCGGCCTTTTTGTCGGTATGTCTACCGGCGCAAGCGTCGTGATTTCACAGTATTTCGGGGCAAAAGACGAGGAGAGGCTCAGAAAATCGGTTCATACCTCTATCGCGGCCACTTTTTTACTGGGCCTGATTTTTATGCTGGTGGGATATTCCATCAGTCCCTTTCTTCTGCGGATGATGCGTACGCCGGCAGAAATCCTTCCGCTGGCCAATACCTATCTGCGGATCTATTTTCTGGGGATCCAGGGACTCATGTTTTATAATATGACATCGGCCATCCTGCGGGCGGTGGGTGATTCCAGACGTCCCCTGATCTTTCTGATCGTGACCAGCCTGCTCAATGTCGCGCTGGACCTGATCTTTGTCATCATCTGTCACATGGGAGTGACCGGAGTTGCTCTGGCTACAGTGATCTCGCAGTTTGTCTCTGCCTTTATGGGCCTGGCAGTCCTGTTTCGCAGCAGTGAAGACTACGGTCTGCGTCTGGATCATATGCGGCTGGACGGACAGATTCTCCGGAGAATCATCTCCATCGGCCTGCCTGCAGGGATCCAGATGGCAGTCATTTCTTTTTCCAATGTGTTTGTGCAGGGCTACATCAACAGTTTCGGGCCGGCAAGCACATCCGGATGGGGAATCTATCTGAGAATCGATGCCTTCGTCATTCTGCCTATGCAGAGTTTTTCACTGGCGATCACGACCTTTACCGGACAGAATGCCGGCGCCGGAAACCTGGACCGGATCAAAAAAGGAATCCGGGTGACCCTCCTTTTGTGTGTGGCAGTCACGCTGGCCATCTGCAGCACGGAGTTTGCCGCGGCCCCTGTTCTGGTGCGTTTTTTCAATCAGGAGGCTGCAGTGGTCACTTTCGGGACGCTTTTTATCCGGCTCAACTGCATGTTTGATGTACTGGCAGCCAGCAATCAGGTGCAGGCCTGTGTTCTGCGCGGAATCGGTGATGCCAAGGCACCTATGTTTATCATGATCTTTTCCTTTGTATTCTTCCGTCAGATCTATCTGTTTATCCTGACGCATCTGACGGCTTCGGTGATCCCTGTATCGCTGGCTTACCCGGCCGGTTGGGTCCTCTGCAGCATCATTATGCAGGTCTATTTCCGGAAGAGCGGCTGGCAGAAATATGTCACCGGAGACAGGTAAAGACCAGTCAAAACAGGGGATTGCTACTTGGCAGGAAAAATGTGATGTGATATACTGACGAAAAGAAAAAAGGCAAATAAGACAAGTGTACTATCATGTTAGCACACCAGGAAGAAGGAGAATACAAAAGATGGCAACCTATTTTGTCGACTATGAGAATGTCGGAAGCGCCGGAATAGAAGGAATCGATACCCTGCCGGAAGGGAATACGGTGCATATTTTCTACAGTGTCAAGGCAGATACGATGAAGATGGACCAGGTGATTCAGCTGATGCGGGTCAGCGCAAACGTGGAGTTCCACGACGTGACCATGCGCGGTCAGAAGAACGCACTGGATTTCCAGCTGATCGCTATGCTTTATTTTACCAAAAAAGAAGATGATACCTGTTATATCATCAGCAAGGATCAGGGATACGACGCTGCAATCGTATTTGGCAGAAAGATCGGCGCAGAGCAGGTATACAGAAGAGTCAGCATCTGCAGCGAGAATATCGGCGATGTCAAGCCGCAGCAGCAGACAAGACGCGGCGGAAAACGCAGCGGTGATTCCAGGCAGAATGCTTATAACAACAATCAGGAACAGCCGGTTCTTCTGGCAGAACGCGCCCAGGGCGTGACCACGCTTCCTTATCAGAGAGAGGTGATCAGACCGCCCAGGCATGGCAGAAAAGAGGAGCCTGCAAAGCAGGAAGCAGCTAAAACAGCGGAAACCGTAAAGCAGGAGGCAGTCAAGGCGGCAGAGCCTGCAAAGAAGGAAGAAATCAAAGCAGCAGAACCTGCAAAGAAAGAAGAAGCCAAAGCAGCGGAACCTGCAAAGAAGGAAGAAATCAAAGCAGCAGAACCTGCAAAGAAGGAAGAGATCAAAACAGCAGAACCTGCAAAAAAAGAAGAGCCTAAAAAGGCGGAGCCTGCAAACAGAGAGATGCCTAAGAGCGGGATCCCCTCTTTCCGCAGGGAAGTTGTGGTCGTAAAGACGGTTGAGAATGCAGGCAGAAAAGAAGAACCTGCAAAGAAGGAAGAAATCAAAGCGGCAGAGCCGGTGAAGGAAGAGCCGAAAGCGGCTGAGCCGGTGAAGGAAGAGCCAAAAGCGGCAGAACCGGTGAAGAAGGAAGAGCCAAAAGCGGCTGAGCCGGTGAAGAAAGAAGAACCGAAAGCGGCTGAGCCGGTAAAAAAGGAAGAACCGAAAACAGCAGCTCCTGTACAGATGCAGGAGGCAGAGGCACCGGGCTTCTTAAAGGCAGCTGCCCAGTGGGATATCTTCCAGTCCAGTTTTGGCGGACTATTTGACATGGATATTCCGGATGAGTATGTGGATGGAGATGACGAGGATGAGATGCCGGAGACTGCTCCTATGCAGGTAGAGCCTGCGGAGCAGAAGGATGAGCCGGCAAAGGATTCCGTAAAGGGAGAAAAGCATTCCCGTCAGCGCTCCAGATCAGCCAGGCGCCGCAGCCAGCGAACAGGTCAGAAAACAGAGAATGCACCTGCAGAGCAGAAGGATGAAACGGAAGGTCAGGAGACAGTAAAGTCCGAGCCAGCGGCAAAGGCAGAACCTGTGAATAGTGCAGAAACTGCGAAAAAGGAAGAAGCTGTGAAGGAGCAGGAGCCTGCCGGGAAGGCAGACAAAAAATCCAAGGAAAAGCCTGCGAAAAAAGAAGAGAAAAATGGCAGACCGGACCAGGCCAGGAAGGCAGAAAAGAAGACTCCGGCTGTGACTGCTGCACCGAAGGATCTCAAAGAAGTAGAGAAAAAAGTGAAGGAAGTGATGGACGGAGCCGGCTTTGCGCTCGAGGCTGAGGATCACGCCCTGATAGCAGAGGCTCTCGTTTCTTCCTCCACCAAAAATCAGTTTTATCAGTTTTTCCGCAAAACGAAGGGAGAGGCAGCAGGCCGCGAGTTTTACCTGAAAATACGCGGTCAGTATGAGAGCCTGAAAGTATTGCGGGAGGCCTGACGCAGGTACATGATCTGAATGGAGGCGGATGATATGCCCGGATATGTAATGCATCTTGCAGAGGCAGATATGATCCTTGCGGAGATTCGCAGGAAAAGGAACTTGTCTGAGCAGTGGGCGGAACATTTCCTGACAGGGAACCTGCTGCCGGACACCAGGCTCCTGACAGAGAAAAAGATTTCACATTTCTGGAATCCCGATGATCTGGGACTGATCGCGAAAGCACCGGATCTGTCTCTCTTTCTGGAGAAATACCGGCCGGACATGGATGATCCTGTCCTGCTCGGATACCTGACGCATCTGCATCTGGATGCCAGATATGTGCACAATTACTGGCCCAGATGTCTGGCATTTTACAACAGCGCGGGGCAGAAGGAGACGGTGGCGGACCAGGTAACGGAAGTGGAGATTTTAAAGACCGGCCTTCGCATGCCGCCGGACACATTCTTTTCGCCGCGTTATTATTACGGGGATTATGGACGGATGAACGGCTTTTTTGTGAGCAGATATCATATTCATAAACCCTGTTGGAAGGATATTACAGATTTCCATATGGATGAGGTAAAACTGGAGGATATGGAAATCATTTCCAGAAATATGGACTGGCTGATGACTCATTGCGGCAGGGAAGAGGAGTCTGCTCTGAAAATCTTTGACCTGAGGGAGTTTGACAGCTTTATCCATGAAACAGCGAAAGTGTTTATGCAGGAATACCTGCAGGAAATATAGGAGAGTATGAGGATGAGATGCATAACAGCCTCACATGCGGTAACACAGTATTCCGGAAGTCTGCCGGAAATGCTTCCGCACTTTATTATGATCGCGGCTGCAGTAGCCGTGGTCGTTGCGGCTCTTGTGATCTATACGAAGGTTAAAAAGTAGCACCAGGGAGGAATTGTCATCATGAAGAAAAAAGTGGTGATCGGACTGATCATTTTTCTGATTGTGATTGCGGCAGCTGCTGCGGCTGCCTATATCGGTCTGGCACGTCTGTTTACTTCCCGGTTTTATCCCAACACAAAGGTAAACGGTTTTGACGCTTCTTTTAAGACAGCAGAAGAGGTCGAGGAACTGATTCGGGATGAGGAAGAGGATTATCTGCTGGCCGTCCATGACAGAGAAGACCGCATCACTTACATCAACGGGAAAGACATTGGTTATTCCTACGACAGCAAGGGAACGGTTCACAAGATGCTCGAGGACCAGGACAGCATGCGCTGGCCAGAATATATCATGGAAGATCATGTATATGAGAGCACTGCTTATATGACATATGATGAAAGCAAGCTTCTGACCATCATTGACGGCATGGAATGCTTCAAAGAAGAAAATATCGTCAAACCAAAGGATGCCTATATAAAATCCACGGACAGCGGGTATGAGCTGGTACCCGAGGAGGAGGGATCTTCTCCTGTAAAGGAACAGATCATCGCGGATATCAAGGAAGCCATCGCCCGGCAGGCCTCGACACTGACGCTGGATGAGGATGACTATGAGAAGCCGGCTGTGACAACCGGAGATCCGGATCTGCAGGCTAAGATGGCCATTTACGATAAATACAGCCAGATGAAGATTACCTATCAGATCGAGGGATCTGAGCAGGTCCTGGATGGATCAGAGATCATAGGGTGGATCAGCTTTGACAAGGATATGAATGTCAAAGTGGATGAGGACAAGGCTGCAGAGTACGCCCAGGAACTGGCTTATTCTTATAACACCTACGCGGCCGAGCGCTCCTTTACAACGCATGCCGGCGATACCATCATCATTGGCGGCGGCGATTACGGCTGGGTTATTGACAGAAACGGAGAGGCAGAGCAGCTAATCGCGGATATCAAGGCCGGTGAAACAATCGAGAGAGAGCCCGTCTATGAGCAGAGGGCTTTTGTCGGCGGCAAGGATGACATCGGAAATACCTATGTGGAGATCGACTATGATGCCCAGCACTTCTGGTATTATGTGGATGGCAGTGTAGTGCTCGATTCGGATATCGTTTCCGGTGATATGGGGTCCGGACATGGCTCGCCGGACGGGGTATTCAAGATTATCACCTTGGTTACGGACACTACTCTGGTAGGGGAGGACTATGAGTCCCCGGTCAGCTATTTCATGCCATTTGCCTACAATGTGGGGCTGCATGACGCAGACTGGAGAAGCTCTTTTGGCGGAGATATCTATCTGGGAGCCGGTTCTCACGGCTGTATCAATCTGCCGGAAAATGTGGCAGAATCACTTTTTAACCAGATTGAGATTGGTACTCCAGTCATCGCCTACTACCGGTCGGGAGCAAAACTTACCGGTGAAAACGCGCGCATATCCAATGCGTATTCCTACAGCGATTAGTATGCGCGTCTGAAAGGAAGGATCAAATAAATGGAAAATAGAGAAACAGCTGCCGCTCAGGCAGCCAGCAAACCTGCAAAACGCATGTCTCTGGACCAGCTCTTAGAGAGTGGTAAGGCACAGGTCGCAGACCTGGTGGAAGCTCAGCTGAGGGTAGGGGCAAGTCCTTTTGGAAAAGGGACCCGTTTCCTCAGCAGAGACGGCAATTTCTGTGTCAAGGCAGAGGATGAAAATGGCGACCGCTATGTGATCGAAACCAAGCTCAGACCCCGTTATCAGGATATGTACCAGCAGATCTATGCGGACCTGCGCAGAGAGCAGGATGCACTGCGGGATCAGGCTCCTGACAAGAAGGTCATCATAATTGTCTGCAGCAATGCGCCTTCCGAACTTGTAGTCAAGGCGGCCAAAGAGAATCCCGATATCCGCATTTTCCGGTTTTTCCTGGAATATGATCTTATGAAATTATGATATAGAGCAGGAGGAAGAGAGAATGTATTTACCTATGCTTATCGGTATTTTCCTGATTGCCGGGATTGCGGCGGGCTACAGTGTCTATGACGGCCGGAAGCAGAAAAAGCTGAGACTGGAAAAAGAAGCTGAGAACCAGAGGATTGTGGAAGAGACTCTGAAGGCTTATCAGGCAGAGAGTGCGCCGGCACCGATTGACACAGCCCAGGATACGGCCAATGAAGATCCAAGAGGGATACATATCGCGGATCTGGCAGAATATTCCCTGCGGCAGAACATGAATCCTTTTTTCCAGATCATGAAATACGCAGGACGCAACGGGGATTATAATGTTGCGGCAGTAGACAGCAATGACAATATTTATATCATTGAGACCGAGCAGGATCCCCAGTATGAGGATGAACTGACGCAGATCAAGGCTGATATTGCCCACTACCGGACCAGAATGCAGAAGAAGGCGGATAAGAGAAAGGCTTACGTATTTAATGTGACCAACCACCCTTCCGAGCAGCTTCGGGAGGAAGTGGAAGATAATCCGGACATGCGGATCTTCAATTACCGCATTAAGTTCCGCCCTTACAAATTCAATTAAGCACAAAAAAATAGAGCACAGGCCCTGGCGGTCTGTGCTCTTGTGTTACGTAAGAATTGTTATCTGTTCAGAATGAATTCATCCAGGTTGGGACGTACCTTCTCATTGTAAATGATGTCGGCCATGCAGCGGATGAACATGCGCTTGTTGGCTACTTTCAGATCGGCCTCAGCGGTATCCGGCATCTTGCCGGCAATCCAGGACAACATTGATTCGCGAAGCTGGGAGCGGAGAGGCTCTTCTTGAAAATCCTCGGTCACTGCGTCTTCCCAGGCAGTGATTCTTGCTTTCAGCTCATCTGTGTATTCTTTTTTTATCTGATCCATGGTATAATCCTCCTTGCGGTCATCATTGGCAGCAGGACATTCTGCCTTGCTCCCTGCTCCTATTGTATAATGAAAACGGACCGCGCGAAAGAGCAAATTTTGATTTTGGGGGATAATTTTATGCTGATCAAGAAAAACATTCACATTACTCCATACGGGTTGGACAGAACGCTTCATATCTATCTGCCCGATGATTATAAAAGCAGCGGGAAACGGTATCCTGTCATGTATATGTTTGACGGACACAACCTCTTCCGGGATGAGGACGCGACCTACGGCAAGTCCTGGGGGCTGGCAGATTATCTGGACAAGACCGGCAGAGACCTGATCATTGTAGGCCTGGAATGCAACCACGAGGGAAATAAACGTCTGGAAGAGTTCTGCCCTTATACCTTCCGGGACTTTGACAGAAAAAAGATTCACGGAACGGGCAAGATCCTGGTGGAATGGATGGCAGACGAATTAAAGCCTTTGATCGACCGGGAGCTTCCGACCCTTCCTGACCGGGAGCATACGGCAGTCGGCGGCAGCTCTATGGGAGGGCTGATGGCCTACTACAGTGTCGTTGCCAGGAATGATATCTTTTCCAAGGCGGCCTGCCTGTCAAGCTCTATTCCCTTCTGTTTCCGGGAGGTCAGAGCGGAGACGGTGCGAAAGGAGACCCTGCTGCCGGGAACCCGGGTTTTTCTCAGCTGGGGAAGTAAGGAATCCGGCCGCAAGCCAGGCCTGGTCCTCTATACCTGTGCCAACCTGGAACTGAATCATCTGCTGACCCAGAGAGGTGCTGTGACCTATCCGCTCCTTGTAGACGGAGGCGGGCACAGCGAGGCAGACTGGGAGAAACTGAATGACGTGTTTATTCCGTTTTTATTTGACTAAAGCATAAAAAGAGCCCCTGCAGGAGCGTCCTTTGAGAGGAAGCATTTCTGCAGGGGCATTTGTATTTGTTTTGCGGGTCATGCAGCCGGATTAGCCTTTGAGTGCCTTGAAGCGGCTGATCATCTGCGGTACAACTACATGCAGGTCTGCAACGATGCCGTAGTGGGCATACTTGAAGATGCCTGCATTAGGGTCGGTATTGACGGCAATGATCACGTCAGAATTCTTCATGCCGTTTACATGAGGAACTGCGCCGGAAATGCCGAAACCGATGTAGAGTTTGGGAGTAACTGTCTTGCCGGTGATGCCGATCTGGCGGTCTTTCTCTACCCAGCCGGCCTCTACAGCTGCGCGGCTGGCGCCGACATTGCCGCCTACCAAGGCTGCCAGTTCATAGAGCTTGTCAAACTCTTCCTGTGATCCGCAGCCTTTACCTCCGGCGATAATGATCTCAGCATCTTCGATATTGGCCTGGGCAAGGGCCTCATCCGGTGTGTAGCCCAGGAACCGGGTCAGGAGAACAGAAGCAGGAACTTCAATCTCTTCTTTGATCAGCTCGCCGGCTGCTTTTCCCTTGCCTTCTTCCAGCTTGAAGATGCCGGTCTTGAAGGTACCGATCTGGGGGTAAGTGGTAACATGTACATCTGCGTAAAGCTTGCCGTCATAGGAGGGACGCAGCCAGGAAAGGCCTTCGCCGCTTTCAAGCGGTTTGACGTCTGTGCAGTCTACGGCGATGCCTGCGCTGCATCTGGCAGCTACGGCAGCGGAAATGTCGCGGCCGAAGGGGGTTGCGCCGATCAGGAGGGCCAGGGGCTGGTATTTCTCAATCAGCTTGCAGAGGACATGAGAGCTCGCTTCGAAGGCAGCCTTCGTCTCTACAGCGATTACCATATCCGCACCATTTGCATAGGCGGTATCTGCAGCGTCAGATGCGCCTTCCCCGATCACAATAGCGGCTGCTTTCTGGCCGGTCTGCGCGGCAAGGGAGGCAGCTTTCTGCATCAGCTCAAGGCTGACGCGCTTAACGCCGCTCTCGGAAAGTTCAAATAATACCCAGTAATTCTGATTGCTCATCGATATCCCTCCTTAGATCAGGTGGTTGTCCAGAATGGTCTGAACAAGTTTATCAGCCTTGTCTGCGTCGCCGTCGCCGTCCAGGATCAGGCCTTTTTCAAGCTCTGCCGGGGGCACCAGGCTGGCAACTTTGGAAAGGGAGGTAAGTGCTGTGCCGTCAAGCGCCAGCTGCGCGTTGTCCAGAACAGGGATCACAGCTTTTTTCGCTGCGCTCTTGCCTTTCAGTCCCGGATTTCTCACAGAATTGGCGTCCTCCGTCACCGTGCATACAAGAGGGAAGGAAGCAGCAAGCTTCTCATAGCCGTCACCGGCTTTTCTGCGGATGCAGAGGCCATCATCTGTACATGTGATCTCGCAGGCACCGGAGAGAATGCCGCAGCCAAGCAGTGCCGCCAGTTTGGCACCGATCTGCCCGGTCACGCCGTCTATGGTATTGGAACCGCAGAAGATGGCGTCATAGGGGCCGGTCTTGTCAATCGCTGCCTTGAGGACATTGGCAGTTACCAGGGTGTCAGCTCCGGCAAAAGCATCGTCTGTCAGGCGGTAAGCGTCTTTGACGCCAAGCGCGATCGCGTTGCGGAGGATATCTTCACAGCTGTCGGGACCCATGGAGATTGCTGTCACTTCACCACCTTTTTCACCGGCGACAGTCAGTGCAGCCTCGATGGCATGCGCATCAGCGGGATTCATCATTTTGCCTGCTGTACTGCGGTCGATCGTCATGGTCGCGCGGTCGATCTGAATCGCGGAGACAACAGGAACTTCTTTTACTAAAACCAGTATTTTCATGAAAACCTCCTTGTTCTGTGATAGATCTGAATGGTTTCATTGCTGCTGCTTATATTATAAACGCTAGGACAGGGAAAAGCAAGGAAAACAGGGGCTGTACAGGGCAGGAGCATACGCTCTCCGAGCCGGAAAAAGACATTGTGAAGGCGAGAATCCTTATGGTATAATATGACCAGAATGAGCTGGAAATCCGGCTGGTTCTGGCGGGAAGACAGACTCGTCTATAATGCGGAGGAGACGATCCGCCTGAAGGAGAGGACAGGAAAGGCGCAGGCCGGTGAAGATATGAGAAAACTGACAGAAGATGAAAAGATGATGAAGGCTGCGATGACGCAGGCAAAGAAGGCAGCCTCGATCGGGGAGGTGCCGATCGGATGCGTGATTGCCAGGGACGGGGAAATCATTTCCCGCGGCTACAACCGCCGCAAGACGGATAAAGATACAACTTCCCATGCGGAGATCACTGCCATCCGCAGGGCCAGCAAAAAGCTGGGCGACTGGCGGCTGGAAGGTTGTACGATCTATATTACCCTGGAACCCTGTCCCATGTGTGCCGGAGCCATCGTACAGGCCAGGCTGGACCGGGTTGTGATCGGGACTATGAATCCTAAGGCAGGCTGCGCAGGCTCCATTCTGAATGTATTGCGGGAGCCTCGCTTTAATCATCAGACAGAGGTGACCAGGGGGGTTTTGCAGGAAGAGTGTTCGGCTATGCTGACCGGCTTTTTCAAAGATCTTCGCAAACGGCTGAAAGAAGAGAGGGGTAAGTAGATGTATCTGGCAGATTATCATACGCATTCCAGGTATTCTTTTGATGGCAGCGAAGAGCTGGAAACCATGTGTGAGCAGGCTCTGCGGGCAGGGTTATCGGAGATCGCAGTCACAGACCATATGGATATATACACCGGCTTTGGTTACGGCCGGATGATAGATTATGATGTCACATGCGGGCGCCCCTGGGTGATGCAGGTAAAAGAGCTTTATGAGGAGCTGGCAGAGATACGGGACCGCTATGCAGGGAGACTTAAAGTGAAGCTGGGCAGCGAGCTTGGACAGCCTCAGGTCAACCCCGCTGCCGCCCGGAAATTTTTATCGGATTATCAGCTGGATTTTGTGATCGGGTCTGTGCACAATATGGAGCACGATCTGGATGTCTATTATTATGATTTTGATAAGGTTGACGGGGCGGCGCTCTTTGATCATTATCTGGACTGGCTGCAGGAGATGGCGGACACCTGTGATTTTGATGTGATGGGGCATATCACATATCCCCTGCGTTATCTCTTCGAGCGGACCGGCAAGAGGATCAGCCTGGAACCATATGAGGAAAAGCTGCGCATCCTTTTTCAGACACTTGTGAAAAGCGGCCGCGGAATCGAACTGAATGTGTCCGGCCTGGCAAAGCCCATGCAGGAGACCCTGCCGCCTTTTTCTCTGCTTTGTCTCTACCGGGAATGCGGGGGAGAGATTATCACGATCGGCAGCGATGCCCACAAGGCGCAGCAGATCGGCATGTTTCAGAAAGAAGGACAGCAGATGCTGCGGGAAGCAGGTTTTTCTTATCTGACCGTATACACGGGGCGGAAGCCGGAATTTGTGAGATTGTAAAGCAGCTGCCTGGAAGAGAGGGAAGTTTGCTGTGAGAAAAGAGATGAGGCAGCAGCTTGGAGATAATGCCACCACATATGATTGTTATTCTCATGTGTGGTGGTATTTTTTGAGGTGAATATCGTATATACACTGCACGACGCCGCCACAGCGGAGCGTGTGCAGGGCGGTGGAGAGAAGCAAGTTATAGGAGAGCACTGCTTTGCAGTGCCGGGATCAGCTGATAAGGCAACGTTTTGGAATGTGAATATAATAGTGAAGAAACATGAATAATTATGCAGCATGATATGGATATATAGAAATTTTTGAATAAACGGATTGCATCTGTCTTTTCCTTAGGGTAGAATAGCATAAAATGGGTATGAATAAAGGAGTAGAATAATATGTTTAGCATCAATGAGAATTATCTGAAGCTTCCCGGAAGCTATCTTTTTTCGACTATAGCTAAGAAAGTTGCGGCTTATCAGAGTGAAAATCCTGAAGCTAAGGTGATACGGCTGGGAATCGGAGATGTGACCCTGCCGCTTGCACCTGCAGTGATCAAGGCGCTTCACGGTGCTGTAGATGAGATGGGTGCGGCAGAGACTTTTAAGGGATATGCTCCGGATCTTGGCTATGAGTTCCTCAGGAGCACGATAGCCGAGAATGATTACCGGGCCAGGGGCGTGCAGATTGACATCGATGAGATATTTGTCAGCGATGGCGCTAAGAGCGATTCCGGAAATATCGGAGATATTTTCGGTCAGAATAATAAGATCGCTGTATGCGATCCCGTCTATCCGGTCTATGTAGATACCAATGTCATGGCAGGCAGATCCGGCCTCTATGATCCGGACAGGGGACTTTTTGATGGCATCATCTATATGCCCTGCACCGCGGAGAATAACTTTATCCCGGAACTGCCGGCGGAGAAGCCGGATATTATCTATCTGTGCTTCCCAAACAATCCGACCGGAACGACCATCCCCAAGGCAGAGCTGCAGAAGTGGGTGGACTACGCCCTGCAGATTGGTGCTTTGATTATCTATGATGCTGCTTATGAGGCTTATATCGCAGAGGATGACGTGGCTCATACCATTTATGAGTGCGAAGGCGCGAAAAAGTGTGCCATCGAGCTGCGGTCCTTCTCCAAGAATGCCGGCTTCACCGGCACCAGACTTGGTTTTACAGTAGTTCCCAAGGATCTCAAGTGCGGCGATGTATCCCTTAACAGCCTCTGGGCAAGAAGACACGGAACCAAGTTCAACGGTGCGCCTTATATCGTACAGGCAGCAGGCGCAGCTGTTTATTCAGAAGAAGGCAAAAAGCAGACAAAAGAGCAGATTGCTTACTATATGAACAATGCCAAGGTTATCCGCGAGGGACTCGCCGATGCCGGATTTGAAGTGTACGGTGGTGTGAATGCTCCCTATATCTGGATGAAGACACCGCAGGGCATGAGCTCCTGGGATTTCTTTGACTATCTGCTTGGAAAGGTTCAGGTAGTAGGAACGCCCGGTTCAGGCTTCGGCCCTCACGGAGAAGGCTATTTCCGGCTGACAGCTTTTGGATCGGCCCAGAGCACATTGGAAGCAGTGGGAAGGATCCGCAACCTGTAAAGGAAAGCCCCGGAATCTGGAAAGGGAAGATTCCGGAGAAGATAATCCGGAAAGAGGGCAGCCGCACTTAGGAGTGAATGCGGCTGCCCTCTTTTCTTTATCAGAGTTGTGTGAAACTGCCCTTGTTTTACAGATAATCGGAAAACAGAGGAACAGTGGCGGCGTACCCGGCGCTGATTTTCTTTGCGGCGGCGATGAAGTCGGGAAGATTACTGATCTTGAAGCGGCGGGCCATATCATAGAGCAGTTCACTTTCTTCTCCTGTGATTATGG
>CAMHFW010000023.1 GCA_946184675.1 uncultured Clostridia bacterium
TCTTCATCCAGACCAAATGATTTGTACATCTGTCTGGTCATCTCTGAAATAGTCTTTTGATCGTCCATCTTGATTGTCACCTCATAGTATGTTTTTTTCTTTCATTACGTTTATCATGAATTCAGTCAGTTCTTCCTCGGAAGAGTCCGGTCTTTTTTCCAGCCAGATCACATCTTTCTCTCTGCGGAACCAGGTCAGCTGACGTTTGGCAAAATGCCGTGTTCCGAGCTTGATCCGGCTGACAGCCTCTTCCAGAGAGCACTCTCCTTCCAGATAGGCATAGATTTCTTTATAACCAAGCCCCTGCATGGATACAAGATCCATTCCGTATCCGCGGCTGCGCAATCGTTCAACCTCCTGCAGGAGTCCCGCGGACATCATCTCATCGACTCTTTGCTCAATCTTTTCATATAAAATTGCCCGGTCCATGTTCAGCACAAAATAAGCGTACTGATAAGGAGAGGTCTGGGCTGCCTGCTCGCGGTTGTGGTCGGAAATCTTCTGCCCTGTCTGATGCTTGAATTCCAGGGCACGGATTACTTTCTTGATATTATTTGGGTGAATGGCTGCGGCAGATTCAGGATCCTCCTTCAAAAGCATCCGGAAAAGAGCTTCCGGGCCGGCAGACCCGGCAAGAGCCTCCAGATGCTTCCGATAAGATATGTCATTGTTATTTTCTGTAAAATCAATATCTCTGAAAAGTGCCTGAATATAAAACCCGGTTCCGCCTGCGATAATAGGAATATGGCCGGCTGCCCGGATCTTTGCCATGGCTTCTTTTGCAAGAGCCTGAAAAACGACCACATTGAAAGGCTCATCCGGATCCATAACATCTATCAGATAATGCGGAATCCCCTGCATTTCTTCCGGACGGATTTTAGCCGTACCAATGTCCATCCCCCTGTAGACCTGCATGGAATCCGCGGAGATAATCTCTCCGCCAATCTGCCGGGCCAGTCTGATGGCCAGAGAACTTTTTCCTGAGGCCGTAGGTCCGGTCAGTATGATAAGTGGTTTCTTGTTCATCGCTGTATCCTTCTAGTCCTGGATCCGTTTGAATTTCCTGTCCAGTTCGTATCTGGAAAACTCGATCATAGTAGGCCTCCCGTGCGGGCAGGTATAGGGATGATCTGTTTTCAGCAGATCTTCAATCAGAGTCTGTGCTTCCTGAACGGTCAGCTTTTCTCCGCCTTTTACAGCCGCCTTGCAGGCCATGGTTGCAATCTTCCAAGTGAT
This sequence comes from uncultured Clostridia bacterium, assembly GCA_946184675.1. Classification (GTDB taxonomy): domain Bacteria; phylum Bacillota; class Clostridia; order Lachnospirales; family Lachnospiraceae; genus UBA2912. The sequence goes on from CAMHFW010000023.1 coordinate 1,237, forward strand.
GGCGGACCCTTCCAGACTTTTGGATTCTTCCGAAAGATAATCCAGAATTTCTACAAACATGGTGCCTGGCGTCATGCCAAAGAGCTGAAGCGGAACGGCATAGATTGCGTATTCATTTCCTCCGAAAGGCTCGGATTCAAAGCCAAGCTGACGGAAATAACTTTCATATTTCTGATACATGCTAATCTCCTGGGGCGTCAGTGTGATGACCACAGGAGGGGCAAGCATCTGACTGCTGACCTCACTGGATTCCCACTCTTTACGGTATCGCTCAAAGAGCACTTTCTCATGAGCGGCATGCTGGTCCATGATCATAAGTCTGCTGTCGTATTCAAACATCCAGTAAGTTTCATAAATCTGTCCGATCAGGCGGATGGACTTTGTCTCTTCCAGCCGTTTTTCCCGATTATCTTCAAATAGATTTATCTGCTTTCCGCGGATGGGCCTTGGAGCCGTTTCTTCTTTTGCGGGCAGTACTGCGGGAGTCTGCCGGGCTTTATCCGGCATAGAACTCTCCGTTTTCGTATAAGAGGATGTCTTTGCAGGCTGCGGGATGACCGGCGCGGACGGAGCGCTGCGTCCGGAGACAGCATTACTGCTGTGATAAGGCGTCTGTCTGTCATGGACCGGTGTTGTATTTTTCTGTCCATAGGAAGCCAGTCTCTGCAATTCAAAGGGTTCGGGGCCTTTTTCGGCGGAGGCTTCCTTTTTCTTTTCACTGCTCAGGAAAGCCGACGGGGTCAGTTCTTTCTGTTCCAGTACTGTCCGGATCGCATGGTACAGCTGCTGATAGATGGCTTCATTTTTATTGAAACGAAGTTCCATTTTGCGCGGATGCACATTGACATCAACCAGCTGCGGATCCAGAGAAATGTGGAATGCCGTAAATGGAAATTTATGGATCATGACAAAGGTTTTATAGGCATCTTCGATTGCCTTTGTCACAGTTACGCTCTTAATATAGCGGTCATTGATATAATAGTTTTCCCATGCCCGGTTGCCTCTGGAAAGGATGGGTTTGCCAATAAAACCGGTCAGATGCAGATCTTCTGTCTCCACATCAATGGGCAGCAGGTGCGCAGTGACATCCCTGCCGAAAACATTGTAGATAATATCTTTCAGATTCCCGTTGCCGGATGTGTGCAGACGGACCTGTCCGTTCTGAATATACTGGAAGGATACTTCCGGGTGGGAAAGTGCCAGTCTGCTGACAAGTTCAGCTGTATAACCGGCTTCGGTCTGTGCAGATTTCAGGAATTTACGCCTTGCAGGTGTATTGTAAAAGAGATTGCGGACGATGATAGTCGTTCCGTCAGGACATCCGATCTCCTCTTTGGAAATGGTCTGCCCGCCGTCTGCCAGATAGCGGATTCCGGTCAGCTGCTGCCGTGTTTTGGTGATCATTTCAATCTGGCTTACAGCGGCAATGCTGGAGAGGGCTTCTCCGCGGAAACCAAGAGATCCTATGGTAAGCAGATCTTCTGCGCTTTTGATCTTGCTGGTCGCATGCCTGGCAAATGCTGTCTCAATATCTTCTTCGTCGATACCGACGCCGTTATCCGTGACACGGATCATTCCGATTCCGCCGTCACGAATCTCAATCGTAACTGCACCTGCTTTGGCATCGATGGCGTTTTCCACCAGCTCTTTTACAACAGAAGAAGGTCTTTCGACGACTTCTCCGGCTGCAATCTTATTGATGGTTTCACTGTCTAACAGATTGATCGTTTTCAAGACTGATGTCCTTTCATATCTCTTGCTTTGATCATTCTCTGAAGTTCATCCAGGACCGTAAGGGCATGGATCGGCGTCATATTGCCAAGGTCCATTTCACGAATCCTGCTGACAATCTCATCTTCCGGCGGGAAGAGATCAAAGAGGGTCATCTGTGTCGGCTGAGACGGCTTTGCTTCTTCGGCTTCGTTATCTCCTGCCGGCACCTTCAGATTTCTGATATTTTCTGTAATATCTTTGTTGGCAAGCCAGCCGGCAATATCTTTGGCACGGGCAATCACGGTATCGGGAACGCCGGCCAGACGGGCCACCTGTATGCCGTAGCTCTTGTCTGCTCCGCCGGGAACGATCTTGCGAAGGAAGATGATATCGTCCCCCTGCTCTTTCACCGCGATGCAGTAATTGTTGACGTTGCTGATCTTGCCTTCCAGCTCTGTCAGTTCATGATAATGGGTGGCAAACAAAGTCTTAGCTCCCAGCAGTTTGGGATTGCTGATGTGCTCCACAACAGCCCAGGCAATGCTCAGTCCGTCAAAGGTACTTGTGCCGCGGCCGATTTCATCCAGAATCAGAAGGCTCTTGCTTGTCGCATTGCGAAGGATATTGGCCACTTCTGTCATTTCCACCATAAAAGTACTCTGTCCGCTCGCCAGATCATCCGAAGCGCCGACTCTGGTAAAGATGCGGTCCACCAGACCGATATCCGCCTCAGAGGCCGGGACAAAACTGCCGATCTGCGCCATCAGGACGATCAGGGCACTCTGGCGCATATAGGTGGATTTTCCCGCCATATTGGGCCCTGTGATGATGGAGATCTTATGCTGTTTATTATCCAGATAGGTGTCATTTTCTACAAAGAGACCGCCGCTGTTCATCAGCTCCACAACCGGATGACGGCCATTTTTTATGTTGATCACACCTTTTGTATTAATAGAAGGTCTGCAGTAATTATTCCGCTGAGCCACAAAGGAAAGACTGGCCAGCACATCCAGGCGGGCTACCGCTTTGGCTGTTTTCTGGATCCGGATGACTTCTTCTCCGATGCGGTCTCTGGTCTCGCAGAAAATATTGTATTCCAGAGCAGACAGCCTGTCCTGGGCACCCAGGATCATATCCTCAAGTTCTTTGAGCCTTGGCGTGATATAACGTTCCGCTCCTGTCAGGGTCTGCTTGCGGATCCAGTCCTCAGGGACCAGATCCTTAAAGGAATTGGTTACTTCCAGATAATAACCAAATACCTTATTGTAGCGGATCCGCAGGTTTTTGATGCCGGTGGCTTCCCTCTCTTCGGCTTCCAGCTGTGCCAGCCAGGTCTTGCCGTTTGTCTGCGCTTCGCGGAATCTGTCAACGTCTTCATTGCAGCCGGTCCGAATGATTCCGCCTTCTCTGATCTGAATAGGCGGGTCATCTACGATCCGGGTTTCGATCAGCTCCTGCAGATCTTCCAGCGGATCCAGATCTGTATAGATCTCTTTTAAAAGGCTGCTTTTGGAAGCTTCCAGCAGTTTGCGGACCGGTCCCAGCATGGAGACGGATGTCTTAAAGGCAATCAGATCTCTGGGATTCGCACTCTGGTAAGTGATTCTTGTCGTCAGTCTTTCCAGATCGTATACCGCATTCAGATATTCACGGATTTCCTCCCGTGTGATCATGTCGCTGCAAAGCTCTTCAATGGCGTCTTGTCTTGCAACAATCCTCTTCTTCTCAATCAGAGGCTGCTCGATCCAGCTACGCAGAAGCCGGGCTCCCATTGCGGTCCTGGTCTTGTCCAGAACCCAGAGGAGAGAGCCTTTTTTCTGCTTCTCTCGCAGAGTCTCCACAAGCTCCAGATTCCTGCGGGTCGCGTTGTCGATGATCATGTATCCGCCGCTCTTAAAGGGCTGGATCCTGGTGATATTGGAAAGTGAGTTTTTCTGTGTTTCGTAAAGATATAGAAGCAGAGCACCTGCGGCAGCAGTTCCGGAAGGAAAGCTGTCCAGACCCAGTCCCTGCAGAGAGGCTGTATGGAAATGCTCTGTGATCTTCCGGTTGCTGACTGTCTCGTCCAGATACCAGTCCTCCAGGACGGTGATCACTGTATTGAAATCACGGCGGAAACGGGACAGATCTGCTCCGCTCATGTCGAAGGTATCGTTACAGAGGATCTCAGACGGTGTAAACCGGAATATTTCATCATACAGTTCTTTGCGGGAGCTTACCTCTGTCACATAGAAATCTCCGGTTGAAACATCTGTGATGGAAACACCGAATATACCGGACAGATAGAGAACGCACATCAGATAGTTGTTTTTGCTCTCGTCAAGTCCCTCCTGGCTGACATTGGTACCCGGCGTCACAATACGGATAACATCCCGTTTCACCAGTCCTTTTGCGGTCGCCGGATCCTCCAGCTGCTCACAGATCGCTACCTTATAGCCTTTTGCGACCAGGCGGTTCAGATAGATATCTGCGGCATGATAGGGAACGCCGCACATGGGAGCCCTCTCTTCCATCCCGCAGTTTTTGCCTGTCAGGGTGAGTTCCAGCTCCTTCGATACAATCTTGGCGTCATCAAAAAACATCTCGTAGAAGTCTCCGAGCCTGTAAAAAAGGATACAGTCCTTATATTTCTCTTTCGTAGCCAGATATTGCTGCATCATAGGTGTATATTCAGCCATCTGTTCTTCCTCCATATAAAAAAACAGTCAGAATATTTTACCATATTCTGACTGTTAAAACAAGGTTTGATGACTTATACATTAAAAAGCAAGTCTGAATAAGTGGGGAAGGGCCAGGCTTCCTGGGAGACCAGGTTTTCCAGTTCATCAGCCGGCTTTCTCACATCGGCAAAACGGGAGAAAACACTGTCCCGGAAGGCAATCGCCTGTTCTTTGCTGCCGCTTACTTTGACAGCCTGGTCTGTGGCTGCTTCCAGTTCTTTTACATTTCTGGTCAGAGATGCCAGCTCCTGCGTAATATGGTTTAAGAGAGATTCCTGCACAGAAGCGTCGGCTCCGATTGCCCGGAGGGCTCCGATATCTTCTGCAATCTCTTTGGTGTAACGGACTACAGCAGGAAGGATCTGCTTTTTGACCATATCAATCATCGTGCGGGATTCGATATTGATGGCCTTGGAATAGTTTTCATATCCCACTTCTTCGCGGGCCGTGATCTCTATCTGAGACAAAACATTGTGCCGCTCGAAAAGCTCAACGAATCGCGGATTGCCAAGGACAGCAAATGCATCTACGGTATTGTCAATATTGGGAAGACCGCGTCTGGCAGCTTCCTCAATCCATTCATCAGAATAACCGTCTCCGTTGAAGATGATCTTCATATGAGCGGATACCCATTCTTTCATGAGATCCTGCAGGGCAGCGTCAAAATCGTCTGCTTTCTCCAGAATATCAGCAGCCTGGCGAAGGGTCTCTGCAACAATGGTGTTCAGAACCGTATTGGGGTCTGAAATCGATGCGGAAGATCCCACCATACGGAATTCAAACTTGTTGCCGGTAAAGGCAAAAGGTGATGTACGGTTCCGGTCTGTGGCATCCATGCGGAAGGTAGGAACCGTAGAAACGCCAATCTTGAAATTGCTGCCCTTGATGCTGTGGGTAGCATCTCCTGTCTCACACAGCTGGGCGAGCACATCATTGAGCTGATCACCGAGGAAAACGGAAATGATGGCCGGAGGGGCCTCATTACCGCCCAGGCGGTGGTCATTGCCGGGCAAAGCTGCCGACATACGAAGCAGTGGCGCGTAATCATCAACTGCTTTGAGCACAGCCGCAAGGAAAAGCAGGAACTGCTTGTTGGAATGCGGGTGTTTGCCGGGGTCAAGGAGATTGATGCCTGTATCCGTATTCAGGGACCAGTTGTTATGTTTGCCGGAACCATTGATCCCTGCAAAAGGTTTCTCATGGAGCAGGCATACCAGATCATGACGAAGGGCCACCTTCTTCATAATCTCCATGATCAGCTGGTTATGATCTGTTGCAATATTGGTCGTATTGAAAACGGGGGCCAGTTCATGCTGGCCGGGAGCGGCTTCATTGTGCTGGGTCTTAGCGGGAATGCCAAGCTTCCAGAGTTCCTTATTGAGCTCTGTCATAAAAGCAAGTACACGCTCTTTGATAGTACCAAAATAATGATCGTCCAGTTCCTGTCCTTTGGGAGGCTGTGCCCCAAACAGAGTGCGGCCGGTAAAAATCAGGTCTTTTCTTTTGTTATAGGTCTCGCGATCTACCAGGAAATACTCCTGCTCTGCACCGACGCTGGTGATGACCTTTGTGGTCTGTGTATCGCCGAAGAGACGGACGATTCGCAGTGCCTGGGTGTTGATCGCTTCCATCGAACGCAGAAGAGGTGTTTTCTTATCAAGAGCCTCTCCTGTATAGGAGCAGAAAATAGTCGGAATACAAAGGACCGCAGATCCGTCCGGAAACTCACGGATAAATGCAGGCGATGTACAGTCCCATGCAGTGTACCCTCTTGCCTCAAAGGTAGCCCGGATACCGCCGGATGGGAAGGAAGAACCGTCAGATTCGCCCTTGAGCAGCTCTTTTCCGGAAAGAGACATCAGTACGGAACCGTCACTTTGCGGATTGATAAAAGCATCATGCTTTTCGGCGGTAATGTTTGTCAGCGGCTGGAACCAGTGGGTATAATGTGTAGCGCCTTTATCGATGGCCCACTCTTTCATCTCATGAGCAATGATTTCGGCCACATGAGGCTCCAGGTCTTTCCCTTCCATCAGAGTATTTTTAAACTCTGCGTAGATTTTCTTGGGAAGGCGGTGTTTCATCGTTGCATCGTCAAAAACATCAGAGGCAAACATTTCAATCACATCGTATCTTTCAGACATAGCATCTCCTATTCTTGCATCTCGCCTATATAATAAAAGCCTTTACTCTCTGTTAGTGTTACATTAACGATCTGTCCGATCAGTTCGGGTGAAGCTTTGAAATGCACCAGGAAATTCTGGCTCATTCTTCCGGTCAGCATAGAAGGATCATGATCATTTACACTTTCCGCCAGGACAGGAACGGTCATACCGACAAATCGTCCCACCCCCTGCGCGGCTTTTGACTGAACCAGAGCCAGCAGCCGGTCAAAGCGGTCATGAACGACCTCATCAGGGATCTGGTCTTCCATACGGGCAGCCGGCGTGCCTGTGCGCTTGGAATAGATAAAAGTAAAGGCACTGTCATAGCCGACCTGTTCGACCACTTTCATGGTCTCCTGGAAATCTTCTTCCGTCTCACCGGGAAAACCGACAATGATATCTGTTGTCAGCGAGATGTCAGGACAGGCTGCTCTGACCTTGCTGACCAGTCTCAGATAATCCTCTCTGGTATAATGTCTGTTCATCTTTTTGAGAATGGCATCACTGCCTGACTGCAGCGGCAGATGCAGATGATGACAGAGCTTTTCCGAACGTCCCATCAGCTCGATCAGCTCATCCGACATATCTTTGGGATGTGAGGTCATAAAACGGATCCGCTCGATCCCGTCTATTTTTTCCACTCTCTCGATCAGCTGGGCAAAGCTTATGGGGGCCTGCAGGTTTTTGCCGTAGGAATTGACATTCTGTCCCAGCAGCATGACCTCTTTTACACCATCGGCGGCAGCCTGCCGGATTTCGCGAATGATATCTTCCGGCTCTCTGCTCTTTTCTCTGCCCCGCACATAGGGCACGATGCAGTAGGTGCAGAAATTATTGCAGCCGAACATGATGTTGACACCCGTTTTAAAAGAATACTTGCGGTCTGTCGGAAGATCTTCCACGATATCGGAAGATTCAGGAAGAATATCTGTGACTGTTTTGCCGGTCTGCAGTCTCTTCCAGACCAGTTCCGCCAGCTTATAATTGTTATGTGTGCCGAATATAATATCGACATGCCGGTAGGACCGGCTGAGTTTGTCAACAACCTCCGGTTCCTGCATCATACAGCCGCAGAGACCGATCAGCATGCCCGGATGATTCTTTTTTGTTTTTTTCATCTGCCCCAGATGTCCGTAAACACGCATATTTGCATTTTCACGGACAGAACAGGTATTGTACAGGACAATATCAGCATCCTCTGTATCCGAAGAAATATAGCCGCATCTCTTCAGGATTCCTGCGTAAGACTCCGAATCTCTGGCATTGGCCTGACAGCCGAATGTCTCTACATGCATTGTCGGAAAGGCACCCTTTTGGATTGCCAGGTCAATATTCATTCTGTGGACAGCTGCCATAAAATAATATTGGCGCTGGGGCTCCTTTTCAGGAGCAGGCAGTGTCAGATCTGCTCTGTCAATCACGGCATCATAGCACTGTATTCTTTCTTTGCTTTCTGCGTCTTCCAGGAAAACATCTTTCCCGTATTCCTCAAAGACCTGCCCGGCAAAGGTAAGGGCGCTGCTCAGCCCCGCTTCCTTTTCACCTGAGGGAAAGAGGATCAGGGTTTCACCTGTCCATACTGAAAATAATCTGTCATTCATATTCCGGTTCCTTTGCTTTCAGGTTCTATATAATCCAATATATTAAAAGTACTGCTCTTATGTGCCAGGAAAAGGGTTCCTTCCTGGGCACCTGCAATCAGACGGTCTATGATGTTAAAATCGCTGCTGTTCGCGATAATCATATCACATCCGGCATCATTTGCAATACGGGCAGCGTCGATTTTTGTCTTCATTCCGCCTGTGCCGAACTCACCGGAGGATCCTTTTGCAAGGGAATAGATGGATTCATCAATGGATTCCACACAGCTGATAAACTTTGCGTCCGCATTTTTGGAAGGATCGTCTGTATAGAGCCCATCTATATCAGAAAGCAAAATCAGAAGATCTGCACCGATGATTGCAGAAACAACAGCAGACAGGGTATCGTTATCGCCAAATTCGATTTCAGAAGTAGAAACCGTATCGTTTTCATTGACGATTGGGATTACACCAAGACGCAGAAGTTCGTTGAAGGTGTTTTTTGCATTTCTGCAGCTGGTCTCCCGAACAATTGTATGCTTGGTCAGAAGAATCTGGGACGCAGTATGATTATATTCGCGGAAGAGCTTCTGGTAGATCATCATCAGCATAGCCTGTCCGACGGAAGCGCAGGCCTGCTTCTGCTCGATTCTTTCCGGTCGTCCCGAAAAGCCCAGGGCCTTTTTGCCAACGCCGATTGCGCCGGAGGATACCAGTACGATATCCAGTCCCCGGTTCCTGAGATCGCACAGTACACGAACAAGTCTGTCAAGCTTGAGCAGATCCAGGGATCCTGTCTCAGGGTGTACCAGAGAAGAAGATCCCACTTTTACAACGATCCTCTTCTTTTCATGCAGGTGTTCTCTTCTGCTCTTTTCGTATATCATAATGTGTTTTCTCCTTCATAAAATCTGGCTACCGCTTCTGCAATCCGGATGCCATCCATGGCAGCGCTTGTGATCCCGCCGGCATAACCGGCTCCTTCTCCGCAGGGAAAGAGTCCCGGAAGGCTGCTTTGCCCGTCCTGTCCCCGTACGATTCTGACCGGAGAGGACGTTCTGGTTTCCACACCGGAAAGTATAGCATCGGGACGGTCAAAGCCTCTCAGTCTGTGACCCATAAGGGAAATCCCTTCATCCAGACTCTCACATACATAATCCGGAAGACAGTTTCGCAGATTCCCAAAAGAAACTGCTCCTTTATGCATGGGCTGGACCTGTCCAAAAGAGGATGAAATCTTTCCTGCCTGAAAATCCGCATACAGCTGTACAGGTACTTTTCCTTTTCCTTCCAGCCACGCCCGGCGTTCCCATTTTTCCTGGAAGCTGACACCGGCCAGAGGATGATCCGAACCGAAGTCTTCCGGGGTGACCGTTACAATCACAGCACTGTTGGCATTTTGCCCGTCACGGCTGCGGTTGCTCATGCCATTGACAGCAGTCATCCCCTCCTGGGAGGAGGCATTAACAACATATCCGCCCGGACACATGCAGAATGTATAGGCACTGCGCCCGTTCGATGTCTTTGCTGTCAGTTTATAGTCTGCGGCAGGCAGCTTGTCATAATAGTCTCCGTATTGCATCCGGCCGATCATCTCCTGCGGATGTTCGATCCTGAGGCCAATGGCAAATGCTTTCTGCTGCATATCTATTTTCTGCAGATCGTACAGCATACGAAAGGTGTCCCTGGCACTGTGGCCGGGGGCCAGGACAACGCTGTCAGATGCATATTCTTTTTCATCATTAACGATCACACCGCTTATTCGTCCGTTACGGATCTGCAGTCCTGTTACCTTGCTGTCAAAATAAATCTCCCCGCCAAGGGAAAGAATCTCTTCCCGGATATTTCTGACGATCTGAACCAGCTGATCCGTTCCAAGATGCGGTTTCTGGACATAAAGGATCTCTTCCGGTGCTCCGGCTTCTGTAAAAATCTCCAGCACTTTTCTGTGAAGCCCGGAAGGATCTTTGACAAGCGTATTGAGCTTTCCGTCTGAAAAAGTCCCGGCTCCGCCTTCCCCGAACTGGGCGTTGCATTCCGGATCAAGTGTTCCTCCGTTCCAGAAATCTTCTACCTTGCGCACGCGCTCAGAAAGCCGGGAGCCTCTTTCAAAAAGCAGAGGCCGGAATCCGGCACGGGCAAGCATAAGGCCGCAAAAGAGGCCGGCAGGGCCGGTACCGATAATGATCGGACGTGAATGCAGATTTTCTTTGGCATGGAACGGAAATTCGTAATATACCGGCTGATAGGCCGCGACATCCTTGTTGTGTCTCCCGGATAGAAACTTTTTTTCGTTTTGCAGGCTCACGCATACACTCAGCTGGTAGCAGGGACTTCCCTGATGCCCGGCATTTTTACTCTTTCTGGCATCCAGAGATTCTCGCAGAATAGAAAAATCTATAAGATCTGATGATCGGACTCCCAGTTTTTTTAGGATGGCCTGCCGGAGCATGTCTCTGTCATAGGGTACAGGCATCCTGATCTGGTTGATTCTAAGCATGTTTTCTCCTTTTTGCTGCATTCTGACCGGCCTTGCAGCCAGTGGAAAAAGCCCAGTGCAGATTAAAACCGCCGCAGATTCCATCTACATCCAGCAGTTCGCCTGTCAGATACAGTCCTTTCAGCAGTTTTGATTCCATGGTAAGAGGATTGATCTCTCTGGTATCAACCCCGCCGCAGCAGACCTGAGCCTGTTCAAATCCGTTCGTATCTGTAATTTCCAACACATGACATTTTAATAATTCCTGTAAAAGAGCCAGAGACTTGCCGTCCCAGCGGGAGGCAGCAAGGTTTTTCTGACTGTGCAGGGCAAGCCGGGCCATGACAGCTGCCATCTTTTCATTCATCAGACCGGAAAGGACCTCATGCATCGTATAGTCAGGATGCTCAGATGCTGTTGACTGAATCATGCTGCGAAGTCTGCTTCTGGAAATTTCAGGGAAAAAATCAATCCTGGCAGTAACCGTTTTCCCTTTGTCCAGTTCCCTGGCAGCATAACGGCTGACCTGAAAGACCGGGATTCCGGAGATTCCGTAATTCGTCAGCTGAACTTCTCCGGTATCTTCTGCAAGAAAACGGTTTCCCGTATACAATGCCACATGGGCCTGACATCGGATCCCGGCCAGATCTTTCAGGTAGGCTTGCCGGCATCTGAGAGCTGTCAGCGCAGGGAGCGGCTTAATGATGGTATGCCCTGTCATATCTGCCAGCCGGTATCCGGATCCGTCGGATCCTTGTTTAGGGGCAGCACATCCGCCGGCTGCCAGAATTGTCTTTCTGGCGCGGATGCAAGTGCCTTTATCAGTATAAACATAGAAAACAGAGCCTTGCTTCTCTGTTTCCTGTACTTCTATCTTTCTGACAGCGGTCTCTGCAGCAATCTCCACATAGCCAGTCTCCTCTATGGCACGTTCCAGAGCATTTCTGACTGAAACAGCCTGATCAGACATGGGATAAATATAGTCACCCCTGCAATGTGTATAGATACCGACGGAGGCCAGAAAACGGGTCATGGCATCTGTGTCATAGTGAGAAAGTACATCCTTTATAAAAAGCGGATTGCCCCGATAAAATGCACTGTAATCAGGCTGCTGACCCGAGAGGGCAAGATTGCCCAGATTGCATCTTCCGTTTCCGGTTGCCAGAATCTTTTTGCCGGGTCTCGGCATGCGTTCCACAAGAATGGTACGGGCATGCTGCCGTCCCGCGCAGATGGCAGCTGCCATGCCGGAGGCACCTCCTCCGATGATACAGATATCATAAATCATATAATCCATGGCTCCTTAAAACAAATGCAGTCTGACAGCAATTGCAGCAAGAGCTTTTCCAAGGGGGTATTCCCGCATCTCTTCCTGGGTGATGCCTTTCATAAGGATCAGGACCACACCGTAAAGGAAAGCAGAAAGCAGCAGAGAAATCAGCGCTGATAACCGTCCCGGGAACTGCGCTCTGATCAACCCGTGAAAGGCAAGGAAGAGAACCATAGCGGTCACAGCCGAAGCTCCTGCAGGCAGCAGAAACATACGTGCATATTCATGACTGAACGAGGTATGACGAACCAGAAAGAGAATGTTTAATGCTGCAAAAGTGAATGCAAAAATCGTCTCGCTGTAAAGCATTGCGTAAATATTCATATCGCTGTATGACAGCAGAATGATCAGAAAAAGCAGGTGCAGGGCGAATGCTGCCAGACCGTTGATCAGAACGGTTTTGAGACGGTCAATCGCCGTCAGCATAAAGCAGGAAGCTGCCGCATAAGCGGTAAGCAGGATGAGCGGTGCCCCTGCCAGCAGCATTTTTCTGGTCATGATCGAAAAATCACCAAACACAAGACCCGAGATTGCATCTCCTGCTACGGCAGATGAAATAGCTGCCGGAATAGCTGCAATCATGGTATATCGCATCATTTTCTGCATAGAAGCTGTCTGGCGCATGCTTTCCCCATGAATGTAGGCATCTGAAGTATTTGCGATTCCTGCCGGCATAGCATAGAAAAGGATGATCATCGGAATGCAGAGCATGGGAAGATATTTCCCGGTCAGTATTCCGTACAGAGAAGTAATCAGAGCCGCATCATATCCATTGGCTCCGGTAAAATGAGCAAACAAGGATGCATCTGTCAGAAGAAAAACGCTGATCCCGATCGTTGTAATAATAAAGGGTCTGAATCCTGCGAAGAAATTTCTCAGGAAAGAAGAATAGTTATTCTCTGTATGAATTTCATCTTTACGTGCCCGGCGGATCAGATGCCGGCGGTACATGGTATAAACAGAAAGTAAAAGCAGCATGGATGCAATGGAGCCAAAGAGGATTCCGAAAGATCCGATTCCGGCCAGGAAAGAGGCTTCCTCTCCTGTAACTGCAGCAAAGGAAACAAGGCTTCCGATAAAGCTGACGATTACAAAAAGGAACTGTGATATTCTGCCCGGACGAATCGTACCGATTCCCTTGAAATAGCCGCGCAGAACACCCGATATACTCATGCACAATACAGCCGGAGCCATCACGCGAAGGGAAACAGATACCGATTTCAAAGCATTCCCATATAAAAGAAAGCTGATTTGAGGGGCAAGCAGATACAAAATGATGCTGCAGACAGCTCCGAATCCCAGACTGCTGAGCATGGCATAACGAATAATCCCGAATTCATTCACAGAATCATGACGGGACCGGGTATTTAAAATCATCCTGCTCACAGCCTGCGTAAAGCCGCCTGAAGTTATAAAAACAAATAGTAAAAGGATATTGCAGGACAGACTCCAGTATCCCGCAGCGCTGTCTCCTGTAAGAAGCTGCAGCAGAATACGGTAAAGCAGCCATAAAAGGCAAAGAATAAGCTGCATAAGTGTATCCATAAAAACTCGGCGGCCATCCCGCACATACATGCGGGAATAGGCCGCTTCCTCCTTTACAATGCAATCATCTGATTATTCAAAAGTAACAGTTTTGCTGTCTGAAACAACCTCGAAAAATGTTTTGCCCGGATTGAGACGGATCTCATTGCCATCAGCGTCATAATACTTGGTGCGGTCATCATTATCCGCTCTCTTCCAGGTTATTTCGATTGCCTTGCCATCAGTAATATAGTAACCCTGACCGGTGCCGTTCAGTGTCAGATCCTGATGGTCCTCATTGCTGATCGAAGTTTCATATACATACTGAACGATAACATTTTTATAAGCCAGCTGCTCCTCAGTCTCGCGGTCTATATGCGGTTCACCGTACTGGAATCTCTTATAAAGTCCGGTCTCCTCATCATATTCGAACCAGGGCTGTGAATCAAAGGGGATATTAACGACAGATGCATCGATTCCGTCTTTCAGAGGAGTGTCCTTGCGGTTGAACTTCAGACGGGGGGTATAATCCTCCGGATAGTCCCTGGAAAGTCCGACAATATCAAGTCCTGTCGCAAGCATATCTCCGGTTGTATAAACATTGTGCGGAGCCTCTCTGTCATCGGAACGATAGAAAACATCGTAGGTATAGCTGGAAAGTCCGCTGATCGTGGTGATGCCTTCATTGTCAAAACGGTCCTGTGCAAAACGGGACTGACCGAAATGTACATAAACAGCCTCGTTGTCATTGGCAAAATCGATATAATAATGTCTGGCACTTCGAATAGAACCGATCTTTTCCACGTCATCTACGTCCTGGAATACACCCATCAGTCTGGTGATACCGGCCTCTACTTGCGCCTCATATACGACCTCAGCATAAAGAATACCGGACTGCGGCAGGGCATCCTGGATATTATTGAGCATGATCGCGTAGGGGCGTTTCAGGCCGACATCTTTGGAAACCACTTCACCGGTCAGGTAACTGTACATCTCATCTTTTCCGAGAGCCGGATCTTCGGTTTCCTTAGTCTCGGTTTCCGTCGGAGCCTGTGTTTCCGTTTCGATTTTCATTTCCGTTTCCGTTTCCGTTGTCTCGGTCGGTGCGGTTTTGCTTCCGCAGGCGGCCAGTGACAGGGCCATAGATGCACAAAGTACTGCAATCAGTTTCTTTTTCATTTTTATATTTGCCATCCTTTCTGTTTATCTTTGTAAGCCAAGCAAATCAAGTATTGCGCGCTGTCTCTCCTCCATCACTTCACGCTCTTCCTCTTCCATGTGGTCGTAACCCATCAGATGGAGCATGCTGTGTGCAGTCAGGAATCCCAGTTCCCTCTCCGGAGAATGTCCGTACAGCTGCGCCTGTTCATACACTTTATCCATGGAGATCACAATATCTCCAAGCATCAGTTCACCTGTTTCCGGATTAAAGGCGTCAGAATATTCATCGGAATCAAACACAGAGAAATCAGCAGGTACAGGATAATTTGACATAGGGAAGGACAGGACATCTGTGGGCCGGTCAATCCCCCTGAATTCTGCATTCATAATGGCGATTTCATCATTTCCGGTCAGAAGAACACTGACTTCCGCCTCATAAGGGCACTGTTCATAGTTCAGTGCCGCATCCGCAACAGATCGTATGATCGTATCATAATCGATCGTGATCGGTTTCTCATATTCATTGTCTATCTGAATGGTCATATTGTCTCCTGCCTGTCGTCTTCTTGCGGATATAGCGCTTGCCTGCTTTCTTTGCGGCCTGCGCCTGTTTGCTCTCATAGCGGTCGTAAGCTTCTACGATTCTCTGCACAAGCGGATGACGCACGACATCACGGTTGGTCAGCATACAGATCCCGATTCCTTCAATGCCGGCAAGTACCTTAAGCGCAACATCAAGTCCGGACTCCTGTCCGGCCGGCAGATCCTTCTGACTCAGATCGCCTGTGATAATGGCTTTGGATCCAAATCCGATACGGGTCAGAAACATCTTCATCTGTGCCGGAGTCGTATTCTGCGCTTCGTCAAGAATAATAAAAGCATTATCCAGAGTACGTCCTCTCATGTATGCGAGAGGGGCGACTTCGATGAGGCCTTTTTCATGATTACGAATATAGGACTCCGCGCCCATGATGTCATAAAGGGCATCGTATAAAGGCCGCAGATAAGGGTCAATCTTGCTCTGCAGATCTCCCGGAAGGAATCCAAGCTTCTCTCCTGCTTCAATGGCCGGACGCGTCAGAATGATACGGTTCACATCCCCGTTCTTAAAGGCAGTAACAGCCATGGCAATGGCCAGATAGGTCTTGCCGGTACCAGCCGGACCGGCACCGAAAACGATCATCTGTTTCCGGATGCTGTCTACATAATCCTTCTGTCCAAGAGTCTTGGGACGGACCGGCTTTCCGGTAGCCGTATGGCAAACCAGATCGCTCATCAGGCCGGAAGCAGACTCCTCCTGCCCTTCCATGGCAAGGGCCAGCATATAGTTGACATTCTGCTCTGTAATCACTTCACCGCGGGCTGAAAGTTTAATCAGCTGCTCAATCACAGACGCAGCGCGGGACGCGGCTGACTGAGATCCTATGACCTTAAGACTGCCGCCCCTGGCCAGTATAGTAACATTGAGAGCCCTCTCGATTCTCTTGATATGATTGTCATATTCGCCGAATACATTGCGGATGTGCTCTGCGGGCACATCGATGATTTCTTCGGTAATGGTCACTCTCCAAAAATCCTCCCCTAAAATGATCCTTATAGTTTAGTTTACCACTTTATGATGATAATGCAAGCAAATCAAAATCAAAAAAGGAAGGACTATAACAATAAATATGTTATAGTCCCTTATCATTCGTGAAATATAAAGAAAGACAATCTTATCTGAATGATTTGCGCTTTCTTGCAGCCTCTGATTTCTTCTTGCGTCTAACGCTAGGCTTTTCATAGTGCTCTCTCTTGCGGATCTCCTGCTGGATACCTGCCTTCGCACAGTTTCTCTT
>CAMHFW010000024.1 GCA_946184675.1 uncultured Clostridia bacterium
AAAGCCGATGCCTTGCAGCAGGAAGAGCTGAGGCTTTTTTGCGAAGGAGAAGACCGGAATC
The DNA here is from genome assembly GCA_946184675.1 of uncultured Clostridia bacterium. Classification (GTDB taxonomy): domain Bacteria; phylum Bacillota; class Clostridia; order Lachnospirales; family Lachnospiraceae; genus UBA2912. The sequence continues at coordinate 62 of CAMHFW010000024.1, forward strand.
TGCAGGAGCAGATCCGGAAGATCCGGCAGAAGCTTGACGAGGCTCTGCTCATATATGCAGATAATGCTGCGGCGTTGGATGAACTGACGGGAGAAGAGGAAGCTTCCCCGCAGACAGAGGAAAACCGGGAAATGTCTCCCTGATGGAGCATTTCCCGGTTTTTAAGAAAGAATGAGAAATTGACTCATCCAGGCAGCTTGTCTGCGCTTCTCTAATGTTTCCCCCTGCAGTAAAACCCCCATACTACTGCTAACATCCCAATCGCGAAGCTGCTCTGGTGCGGCCGGCGCTCTTGCGCTTGACCGATTCTGTTATATATTATAGAATGAGACTGGGTATATCAAAAGAACCAAATTACAAATATTTTATAAGACCAGTTCGGACAGGAGAAGACCAATGCTGATCTATGATCTTTCCAAATGCGGTACCGTGCCAAAGTACATCTATCTTTACATGTGTATCAAAGAAGACATCCTTACGGGGAAGTTAAAGCCGGGAGAAAAGCTGCCATCCAAAAGGGCCCTGGCAGATCATCACAACCTGGGGGTCGTGACGGTTGCCAATTGTTACGAACAGCTGCTTTCCGAGGGATATATCGTTTCCTACGAGAGGAAAGGGTATTTCGTGGAAGAACTGAGTGAGCTGCAGAACAGATCTCCCGGAAGCAGTCAGCTCCCGCTGGCTGAGCCGGCCGGGGAGGAAGCTGCGCCTGTGTCTGCTGAGATCGGAGAGCAGCCGGAAGCGGAAGAAGAAGACAGGGAATACAGCTTTGACTTTAAAGCCAACAGGGCCAGTCTGGATCTGTTTCCCAGAGCCACATGGAACCAGTTGATGCGCAAAACACTGTATCAGGAAGATGACAGTCTCTATACCACGCCGCCCTATAACGGACTCTATATCCTGCGTAAGGCGATTGCCGGATATCTGGAACGAGAGAGAGGCATGTATGTGGACCCTTCCCAGATCATTATCGGCGCCGGGACGGAATATCTTTACAGCAGACTGACCCAGCTTTTTGGCAGACACAGCATTTTTGGCTTTGAGGACCCGGGATACAAAAATCTGGCAGCGATCACGGCGTCCTACGGAAATCCCTGCCGCTTTATTCCCAGTGACGGGAGCGGGCTGCGGGTGGACCTGCTTGATGACAGCGGAGTTGACGTTGTACACGTATCCCCGGCCAATCAGTTCCCGACTGGAAGGACCATGCCTGCCAGAAGACGGGCGGAGCTTTTTGAGTGGGTCAGCCGGGTCAAGAAGAGGTATATCATTGAGGATGATTACGACAGTGAGTTCCGCTACAAGGGAAGATATATCGTGCCTATGTTTGCAGACGGGGCCAGTGAAAAGGTCATCTATATGAATACTTTTTCCAAGACCATGGTTCCCTCCCTCAGAATCAGCTATATGGTTCTGCCAAAGAATCTGGTAGAAAAGTACAGGGAGACCGTAAGCTTTTATTCCTGTACGGTTTCCAGTTTTGAGCAGTATACGCTGGCACACTTTATTTCGGAGGGGTACTTTGAACGGCACATCAACCGCCTGAAGAACTATTACCGCAAGATCCGTCTGAGCCTGATCAGCGCGGTACAGCAGTCGAAACTGGCAGATATTTCAGAAATCATAGAGCACAATGCCGGCACCCATTTCCTCCTGGAGGTTCATACCAGGCTGACAAGTGAGGAGATCCGCACAGCAGCGGAAAAGGCGGATATCAATCTGCGTATGTACGCGGATTACTGCGATTTTGTGCCGCAGGAGATGAACCGGGCGATTGTTGTCAACTACGCCGGAGTCCAGGAGGAAAAGATTCCGGAAATGGTGGCCAGACTGGAGATGATGTTTCCGGAATGCAGCTGATGGCATTCATTATAAGGAAACGGCATAAGAAAACGGCTGTAATTGGGGCTTTCTGCAATGGACAAAAAAGGAAATGTATTGTATTATGTTATTATGTGTTAACTGTTTGATTTCACGATCATACAGTTCGGGGTAATGACAAGGTGTGAGATGCACATATTGAGGAGGTTTACAGCTATGAACGAGATCAAGATCAAGCAATTTCGGCGTGTGCTGGTAGCGAACCGCGGAGAGATCGCAGTTCGTGTATACCGTGCCCTGACAGAGCTTGGTATCACCACCGTAGGTATTTATTCCAAAGAGGATAAGTACTCTATGTTCAGGACGAAGGCAGATGAGTCCTATATGCTCGACCCGGAAAAGGGACCGGTTGATGCGTATCTGGACATCAAAGGCATTATCAAGATCGCGCAGCAGAATAACTGCGACGCCATCCATCCCGGTTACGGATTCCTTTCGGAGAACCCGAACTTTGTCCGTGCCTGCGAGGAGGCCGGCATCGAGTTTATCGGACCGACCAGCGATCTGATGGAGCGTATGGGAGATAAGATCTCCGCCAAGCAGATGGCCATTGAAGCCAATGTTCCCATCATTCCGGGTGTTGACCACCAGATGGACTCCCTGGAGGAGACTCTGAAGGTGGCGGATATGGTTGGATATCCTGTTATGCTCAAGGCCAGCAACGGCGGCGGCGGACGAGGCATGCGTATCGTAAACTGCGCAGAGGATATGCCGCGTGAGTACCGTGAGGCCTGCAATGAGTCCAAGAAGGCATTTGGTGATGCCCAGATTTTCGTTGAGAAATATATCCGCGGACCCAAGCATATCGAGGTTCAGGTTCTTGCTGATAAGTATGGCAATGTAGTTCACCTGTATGACAGAGACTGTTCCGTACAGCGCCGTCATCAGAAGGTTGTAGAGTACGCACCTGCTTTCAGTGTGCCGCAGAATACCAGAAAGAAGATTTTTGAGGCGGCGATCCGTCTGACCAAGTCGGTAGGATACCGCAATGCCGGAACGTTGGAGTTCCTGGTAGATCAGAAGGGCAATCCTTATTTCATCGAGATGAATCCCCGTATCCAGGTAGAGCATACCGTTACCGAGGAGATCACGGGCATTGACCTTGTGATGAGCCAGATCCTGGTTGCTGAGGGTTATCCCCTTAACAGTAAGGAGATCGATATTCCTTCCCAGCAGTCTATCCCCTGTGTCGGATATTCCATTCAGACCCGTGTTACGACAGAGGATCCTGCCAACAATTTCCTGCCGGATACCGGACACATTTCCGTATTCCGTTCCGGCGCGGGCAACGGCGTCCGTCTGGACGAGGGTATTGCGCATACCGGTGCAGATATCCTGCCCTACTATGACAGTTTGCTGGTAAAGGTCATCACAGTAGACCGTACTTTCGACGGAGCTATCCGCAAGTCTCTGCGAGCTCTCAAAGAGATGCGTATCCGAGGCGTTAAGACCAATATTCCTTTCCTGGTAAATGTCATCAATCACCCGACCTTCCGTTCCGGTGACTGCTATACGACCTTTATCGAGGAGACTCCGGATCTGTTTGAGATGCAGAAGAGCCAGGACCGCGCTACCAAGATTGTAGAGTTCCTGGGCAACAAGATTGTCAATGTTACTCACGGGGACAAGCCGGTTTATGAGAACCGTATTCTTCCGCAGTATGATGAGACCAGACCTGTATACGGTACCAGGGACGAGTTCCTCAAACTCGGACCGGAAGGCCTCATGCAGAAGATTAAAAATGAAAAGAAACTTTATGTTACAGATACGACCATGCGTGATGCCCAGCAGTCCCTGCTGGCGACCCGTATGCGTTCCAAAGACCTGTGCGGTGCGGCCAGAGCGGCCAATGTCTTCCTGCAGAATGCATTTTCTGTAGAGTGCTGGGGCGGCGCTACTTACGATACGGCTTACCGTTTCCTGAAAGAGTCACCCTGGAAGAGACTGCAGCTTTTCCGTGAGCGTATGCCCAATACCATGCTCCAGATGCTTCTGCGTGCATCCAATGCCGTTGGTTACAGCAACTACCCGGACAATGTGGTAAAAGAGTTCATCCGCATTTCCGGAGAAAAGGGAATCGATGTATTCCGTATTTTTGACGCTCTCAACTGGATTGAGAATATGAAGATGCCCATCGAGGCAGCTCTGGATACGGGCAAGGTTGTAGAAGGCGCCATCTGCTATACCGGTGACGTTCTTGACCCCAAGGAGACCAAGTATACCATTGATTATTATGTAAAGAAAGCCAAGGAACTGGAGGCTCTCGGTATTCATTCCTTCGCGATCAAGGATATGGCAGGCCTGCTCAAGCCCTATGCGGCAAAAGAACTTGTAACAGCACTGAAATCCGAACTGAATATTCCGGTACACCTTCATACACATGACACGACCGGAACCGGCGTAGCCAGCGTTCTGATGGCAGCGGAAGCCGGCGTGGATATCGTTGACCTTGCTATTGAGTCCATGAGCTCCATGACCAGCCAGCCTTCACTTAACGCAGTAGTGGAAGCCCTGCGTGGAACAGAACGTGATACCGGTCTGGACTTTGAAGATCTGGAAGAACTCAGCCGTTACTACGAAAGAGTCCGCAAGGTCTATGCAGCAAATGAGAGCGGCATGAATGCTCCGAATGCGGAAATCTACAAGTATGAGATTCCCGGCGGACAGTATTCCAACCTGCGCGCTCAGGTTGAGTCCATGGGAGCCGGAGACCAGTTCGAGGAGATTAAGGCTCTTTACAGCCAGGCCAATGACCTGCTGGGCAATATTACCAAGGTTACCCCGACCTCCAAGGTTGTCGGTGATATGGCAATTTTCATGCTTAAGAATAATCTGACCAAGGACAACATTTACGAGGCCGGCGCAGATCTTCCTTATCCGGATTCTGTAGTAGACTACTTCAAGGGTATGATCGGACAGCCGGACGGCGGTTTCAATGAGAGACTGCAGAAGATTGTCCTCAAGGGCGAAAAGCCCATCCATGACCGTCCCGGCAAACTTCTGCCGCCGGTTGACTTTGAGAAAATCAAAGAGCATCTCCGCTCCAAGTATGATATGAGCGGATTTACAGAGGATGATCTGACACAGAAGGCTGTCAGCTACGCTCTGTATCCGAAGGTATATGAGGATTACTGCACTCACTTTGAGCAGTATAATGACGTAACTCGTCTGGAGAGCCATGTATACTTCTTCGGCCTGCGTGTCGGCGAGGAGACAACTCTGAAGATCGATGAAGGTAAGGAAATGATCATCAAGTTCGTCGAGATGTCCGAGCCTGATAAGGAAGGCTACCGGATCCTGACCTTCGAAGTAAACGGCTTCCTGCGTGATGTATCGATTCTCGATGAATCCAAGGCAGTTAAGCTGGACCGTCACCTCAAGGCCGACAAGAACAATCCTGCTCATGTCGGATCCGCAATCCCCGGTACCATTACCCAGGTATTCGTCAAGGAGGGCGAAGAGGTCAAGAAGAACCAGGCTCTGCTGGTAGTAGAGGCCATGAAGATGGAGACAACCGTAGTTGCCAAGGAAGACGGCAAGATCGACCACATTTATGTGGCAGCCGGAGAGAGCGTTCACTCCGGAGACCTGCTTCTGTCCTTCGTAAAATAAGAGAGACTAATAGGTTTGATGTAAAGCGCAGGCGGGCTTCATGCCCGCCTGTTCTTTGAGATAATAAGGGATAAAAAGGAGGCGTTTTTCATGTCGACAGCACACAACAGCGGACAAAAGGGAGATTTCGCGAAGGTTGTTCTGATGCCGGGAGACCCCCTGCGGGCCCAGTGGATCGCGCAGGAGTATCTGTCGGATGTAAAGCTGGTATCTTCGGTCAGAAATATACTGGCTTTTACAGGGAACTATCAGGGAAAGCCGATTTCTGTCATGGCATCCGGTATGGGAATGCCTTCCATCGGCATCTATTCTTATGAATTATTCCATGAGTTTGATGTGGAAGTTATCGTACGGATCGGTTCTACGGGGGCTTACCAGCCTGATGTGCATGTGCGGGATATCATTCTTGCAGATTCCTGCTGGAGTGAGTCTACATACGCCAGAACCCAGAGCGGTGATGAAAGCGAATGGCAGTATCCGTCAGAAGCTCTTAACAAACATATTTCAGCGACAGCCGGCAAGCTGGGACTGCAGGTGATTACCGGTCCCATTCATTCCTCTGATGTTTTTTATCAGGAGGAGAATGCAGTCCGGACGAGGCTTGCCCGTGAGGAAATGAAAAAGTTGCTTTGCGTGGAAATGGAGTCCTTTTCCCTTTTTCACAATGCAAAAGTACTTGGAAAACAGGCAGCATGCCTGCTGACCGTTTCGGATTCCCTGGTAACCGGGGAGCAGATGACCACGCAGGAAAGACAGTCTTCTTTCCGCGGCATGGCCCGGCTGGCCCTGGAAGCCGGTATTACTTATTAAAACAGACATCACAGAGGAACATTGAGACAGGAGAGGAAGTTACAAATGGATGTAAAACAGAGACTGGAGGCTCTTCGCAGCCTGATGCGCAGCCGCGGGATCGATATGTATCTGGTGGAATCAGAGGATTTTCACGGCTCAGAATATGTCAGTGAGTATTTTCAGTGCCGTGCTTATATTTCCGGTTTTACCGGTTCGGCCGGAACTGCTGTGATTACGCAGGACTGGGCGGGACTCTGGACAGACGGAAGATATTTTCTGCAGGCTGACAGGCAGCTGGAGGGCAGCGGTTTTACCCTTTGCCGTATGGGCGAGGAAGGCGTGCCGACTGTGCGCGAATATATCCTTTCTCATATAAAGGCCGGGCAGAAGCTTGGCTTTGACGGCCGTACAGTGAATGCCGCAACAGGCAGAATGTATCAGGCAGAGCTGGAGAAGAGGGGGGCATTTATGGATGCCTGCTGCGATCTGGTTGGCGAGATCTGGAAGGAAAGACCGGCCCTGTCTCATCATGCTGCCTGGCTGATGGATGAGGAGAAAGCAGGAGAGAGCCGTGTCAGCCGGATCTGCAAGGTTCGCGCGGCTATGGAAGAGAAGGGTGCAGATCATCTGCTCCTGACTTCTCTGGATGACATTGCCTGGCTGCTCAATATCAGGGGCGGTGATGTAAAGTATAATCCTGTTGTAATGTCTTATGTGATTGTAAACGGCAGTCAGGTGATTTTGTTTGCCGGAAAGAATCAGTTCTCTCCCATGGACCGGGAAAGACTGCTGGCGGATGGCGTCACCCTCTGCGGATATGAAGATTTTTATGATGAAATCGGAAAAATCATCCCGGCCAGCACGGTTATGCTGGATGAGAATGTAGCCAACTATGCGGTAATCGGCAGACTGGCTCCGGGAGTAAAGATCATAGATGAGGAAAACCCTACCCTGATGCTCAAGGCAGTCAAGAATCCGGTTGAGATGGAAAATATCCGTCAGGCCCATATCAAAGATGGCATTGCCCTGACCCGCTTCATGTACTGGCTCAAGAAGTATGGTCTGGATCAGGAGCTGACAGAAATCGGCGCGTCGGACAAGATGGAATCCTTCCGGAAACAGCAGCCCGGATACCTGGAACCCAGTTTTGCTCCGATCAGCGCATACGGATCCCATGCGGCGATTGTGCACTACAGTGCTGTGCCTGAAACAGATGCAAAGATTGAGCCGGAAGGCCTCCTCCTGATGGATACCGGCGGCCAGTATATGCAGGGGACCACAGATATCACCAGGACCTTTGTCATGGGGCCTCTCAAAGAAGATGAGAAGATCTTTTTTACCCTGGTGCTGAAAGGGCATCTGAATCTGGCAGGGGCAAAGTTCCGCTACGGCTGCAGCGGCGTCAATCTGGATTATCTGGCCAGAGAGCCCCTCTGGCAGATCGGCATGGATTATAATCACGGAACCGGGCACGGGGTCGGCTATCTGCTCAATGTGCATGAAGGCCCCAACAGCATCCGCTGGCGCACCCTCCCGACACGCAGCAGCAACTGTGTACTGGAGGAAGGTATGCTGACTTCGGATGAGCCGGGCGTATATATCACAGGACGCTTCGGAATCCGCCATGAGAGCCTGATGATGTGCCGAAAGGCGGAGAAGACCGCTTACGGGCAGTTTATGCAGTTTGACACACTGACCATGGTGCCTTTTGACCTGGATGGTGTAGAGCCGGCTCTGATGACAGAGAGGGAGAAAAAACTGCTCAATGAATACCACAGAAAGGTCTATGAGACGATAGGTCCCCAGCTTCCCGAGGAGGAAAGGGAATGGCTGGCCTGGGCGACTCGTGAAATCTGAGGATGAGGAACAGAAAAAGTATGGACAGAATCTATCTGAATGAAGACTGGTATTTTTCAGACCAATTTGAAGAAGAGATGATCCGGCCGGGGGCCGGAACGGAAGGGATGCAGAAAGTCCGTCTTCCTCACACAGTCTGTGAGACTCCGTTCAATTATTTTCCGGAGAGCAGACTTGAGATGGTCAGCTGCTACCGGCGCCTGATCCGGATTGAGGATGTATGGCGCGGCGGTCATATCCTGCTGACTTTTGAGGGGGCGGCGCATGAGGCGACGGTCTATATCAATGGGAAAAAGGCTGCAGTGCATCACAGCGGATATACGGCCTTTACAATCGATATGGTGCCTTATCTGACAGATGATGCAGTCCAGACCGTCACGGTACAGCTTGACAGCCGCCGAACACTGAATCAGCCGCCTTTCGGCGGAGTGGTGGATTATATGACTTACGGCGGACTGTACAGGGAAGTTTACCTGGAGGTAAAGCCGCAGAGCTATATTGAAGATGTCTATGTCGTAACACCGGATGTTCTTCGGGATGATAAGGTGCTCAAGACAGACGTGACACTGCAGGGCTTTAAAGAAGGACTCCGCCTGCAGGCAGATCTGGACCTGTGGCAGCCGGAGGATATGACGGCCGCAGACGAGGACTTTGAGGATGAAGCTCATCTGGAGGAGATCATCCTTTCTCCGCAAACGGCAGAGCTGCGCAATCCCATTTCCTGCCTGACCTTCAGCGCGCAGGGAGTCCTCAACTGGGATCTGGATTTCCCTCAGCTGTATGTGCTGACGCTGCGGCTTATGGATGGAGACAAGCAGATTGACGAAAAGAAGGTCCGTTTCGGATTCCGTGAAATCGCTTTTGATGCAGACGGCTTTTTCCTCAACGGAGAACCGGTCAAGCTGCGCGGTCTGGACAGGCACCAGAGCTGGCCTTATGTTGGTTACGCAATGCCCAAGCGCCCCCAGCAGCTGGACGCAGACCTGCTCAAAGGAGAGCTGGGCTGTAATATCGTGAGGACATCCCATTATCCGCAGTCACAGTATTTCATCGATCGCTGCGATGAGATCGGCCTTCTGGTATTTACGGAGATTCCCGGCTGGCAGCACATCGGGGACAGGAACTGGAAGAAAATCGCGGTCCGCAATGTCCGCGAAATGATTCTCCAGTACCGCAATCACCCTTCCATCATCATGTGGGGGACCAGAATCAACGAGTCTCCGGACGATGATTCCTTCTATTACAAGACCAACCGGCTGGCCCATGAGCTGGATCTTTACCGGCCCACCGGCGGTGTCCGCAATTTCCGCGGCAGTCATCTCTATGAAGATGTCTATACCTATAATGATTTCATTCACAGCGGCAATAATGCAGGCTGCGAACCCAAAAAACATATCACTTCTGATATGGAAAAAGGCTATTTTATCTCCGAATACAACGGACATATGTATCCGACAAAAATGTGGGATGATGAGCCTCACCGGATCGAGCATGCGCTCCGCCATGCCCGTGTTCTGCAGGATGTAGCGGCAAATGATGATATTGCCGGCTGCACGGGCTGGTGTATGTTTGACTACAATACCTGCGCGGATTTTGGCAGCGGAGATCATATCTGTTACCATGGCGTTATGGATATGTTCCGCAATCCCAAGCTGGCAGCAGCAGTGTATAAGAGTCAGAGTGATGACGAATATATGATGGAGGTTGCAAATTGCATGGAAATCGGGGAATACCCCGGTGCTTATATGGGAGATCTCTATGTGTTTACCAATGCGGACAGCGTCCGTCTCTACCGCAATGACAAGCTGATCGGCGAGTACTATCCGGATGAGAAGCGCTTTGGCAACCTGCCGCATCCGCCGGTAATCATCGATGATCTGATCGGAGATCAGCTGACAGAGGATGAAGGACTCTCTCCGCTTCTGGCCGGAGAACTGAAAAAGATCTTCCGCATGGTGCAGAAGGAAGGCAGCAACCTGACGGACGCTACCCTACGCAGAGCAGCCGTTCTGAGTGCTGCAAGTTTCGGAAAGCTGGACCAGAAGGAGATCCGGAGACTGTTTGACAAATACGGCAGCCTGTGGGGAGCCAGCGCCGTGACCTGGACTTTTGAGGCAATGGCAGAAGGGGAGACGGCAAAGGATCTGTTCGGACAGCCCCTGATCTGTGTAAAGAAACCAGCCAGGCAGGTACATCTTTCCATCACAGCCGATACGACAGTGCTTGCAGAAGGGGACAGCTATGATGCTGCGACAGTCCATATCGAAGCCGTTGATGAGAACGGCAATCATCTGAGCTATTATCAGGAGCCGCTGCGTTTTGAAGCCTCCGGTGCCATAGAACTGATCGGACCGGAACTGGTCAGCATGCAGGGCGGCTGGTCCGGCACTTATGTAAAGACCAAAGGCGAAGCCGGACAGGGAAGTCTTGTGATTACCGGCGGCAGCGGGTCGTCAGAGATCCTTTTTGAAGTAGAGATTCCGTCTCAGGCAAATAAGAGGGAAACAGGAGAATAAGAATATGGAAATGAAGTTTGCAGACAGACTGCAGCAGATCGACGCAGGCATTTTCAGCGAGCTCAATGACAGAAAAAATGAGCTGATCGCCCAGGGACGCAAGGTCTACAATATGTCGATCGGGACACCGGATTTCAAACCTGCGCCGCATATCATGAAGGCGGTCAGCGAGGCTGCCATGAAGCCGGAAAACTACAAGTATTCGATCACGGACCTGCCGGAGCTGCTGGACGCGGTAAGCAGTCACTATGAGAGACGTTTTGGTGTAAAGGGAATTAAACACAGTGAGATCATGTCTCTTTACGGATCTCAGGAAGGCATGGCCCACGTGGCTCTGGCTCTGTGCAATCCCGGTGATATCATCCTGGTTCCCAATCCGGGCTATCCGGTCTTTTCAGCAGGCCCCATGTTCTGCGGGGCAGACGTGCGGACCTATGACCTGCATGAAGAAAACGGGTATCTGATTGAGTTTGACAAGATTCCGGAAGAATTGGCCCGCAAGGCCAGGTGCATGATTGTATCCTATCCGCTCAATCCGGTCTGCGCAGCTGCACCGGACAGCTTTTATCCGGAACTGATTGCCTTCGCACGGAAGTATCATATTATCATTTTGCATGACAATGCCTATTCTGACATCATCTACGGAGGCCGGACAGGCAGATCCTTCCTTTCCTTTGAAGGCGCAAAGGAGGTTGGCGCGGAGTTTTATTCCCTGTCCAAGTCCTACAATTATACCGGGGCCCGCATGTCGTTCCTGATCGGCAACGAAGAAATCATAAAGAGCTTCAGGCAGATCCGGTCCCAGATCGACTACGGTATCTATTATCCCGTACAGTACGGCGCCATTGCAGCTCTTACCGGCCCGCAGGAACAGGTGAAGGTACAGTGCGAGGAGTATGACCGTAGAAACCATGCACTTTCGGAAAGTATGACGGAAATCGGCTGGAAAATTCCGCTCAGCCAGGGAACCATGTTTTCCTGGGCACCGATTCCGGAGGGATTTAAAAACTCTGTAGAGTTTGTTCGTGAACTGATGGACAAGTCAGGCCTGATCGTCACGCCGGGCAGCAGCTTTGGCAGCCTGGGAGAAGGCTATGTACGTCTGGCGCTGGTACTGACGCCGGAGGAAATCCGGGAAGCGGCGCAGGCGGTAAAGAAGAGCGGAGTATTAGACAGATAAGAAAACAAAAGGAAAAGGAGTTTGACAGATATATGTTTGACAGTGTAACACAGGAAGATCTGAATGCCTGGATTGAAGAAAAAGAACGAAGGAAAAACATCGACCGTCCCAAGCTTCTGGAAGAAGTGAAGGAAGCGAAGGCGCAGGGAGACTTAAGCGAGAACTTTGAGTATTATGCAGCGAAAAAAGCCCACAGAGAGAATGAGAGCCGGATTCTCTATCTGGAGAAACTGATCAAGACCGCCAAGGTCATTGAAGAAAAGAAGACTCCGGCTGATGTGGCAGGCCTGGGGAAAACAGTCACTGTATTTATCGAAGACGACGGTGAGGAAGAAACCTACGAGCTGGTAACCTCTGTCGGAGCAAATGTTCTGGAAGGCAAGATCAGCATCGAATCTCCGGTTGGAAAAGCTCTGATCGGGAGCAAAGTCGGGGATATCGTAACGGTTCAGACAGAATCCGGATACAGCTATGATATGAAAGTGATTACTGTACAGTAATATTTCCGTACAGTAATGAGGAAGCATAGGAGACATGGGACAATGGCCCATGTCTCCTTTTTCCATTCTATTGCAGGATAACAAGGTGAATCATGGAAAAAATTGTTTTATAAAACCTATTGACATAGTAGGAAAATAGGCATATAATGGCAACATCGAATTTGAGCAATTCGTCAGGAAAGGAGAGGAATGTAATGGATCGAACAAATACTTCTTATGAATTCGGCATGTGTTGTAGTCGAATGCTGTTCTCCCGGGCATATCCGTATGGCCAGGTGCATTCGTCTGCTTTGTGTTGCCGCTGCACCGAACGATAGCGTTTCACTGCTAAGCTGAAATGTATTACAGGCCATTTGCCCGGGAGCTTGCCGAAAAGCCCCCGTTTTTTTATGCTCAGATTCCCTGTACCGATGTCAACCTGTCATCTGAAAATTCGAAAAGAGGTAAATCATTATGAATAAATATCTGAAACGTGCAGGAGCTGCGCTCCTTGGATTAACACTTGCTGCTTCTCTCGCTGGCTGCGGAACAAAACAGACTGTTACCGAAACACAGCCTAACACATCCGCAGAAAAGACTGTATACAGGACTGTAGATGAAATCAAAGAAAGCGGAACCATCAACATCGGTGTATTTTCCGATAAGAGCCCTTTTGGTTATGTAGATGAAAATGGGGAATACCAGGGCTATGATGTCTACTTTGCTAATCGCATCGGCGAAGATCTCGGCGTAGAGATCAATTATGTTTCAACCGAGGCTGCGAACCGTATTGAGTATCTCCAGACCGGTAAGGTGGACATCATTCTCGCAAACTTCACTGTCACGGAAGAACGCGCCCAGGAAGTTGACTTCGCACTTCCGTACATGAACGTTGCGCTGGGTGTTGTTTCCCCTGACAGTGCAGTCATTAGCAGTCTTGATGAAATCGGAGCCGATGATGAAGTGATCGTAATATCCGGTACAACAGCGGAAACTTATCTTGAAAAGAATTATCCGGACATCAAGCTGCAGAAGTATGACGCATATGCAGAGGCAAAAACGGCATTTGAAAACGGGAACGGCGTTGCATGGGCCAATGATAATACCGAAGTAATTGCATTCGCAATCGAAAATCCCGGATACACTGTTGGAATCCCTTCTCTTGGCAGCGCAGATACCATCGCCCCGGCAGTGACAAAGGGAAATGAAAGCCTTCTGAACTGGCTGAATGATGAGATCACTGCACTCGGCAGTGAAAACTTCTTCCATGCTGATTATGAAGCAACTCTTTTGGACACCTATGGCAAGGATTATGAAGATACTCTCGTTGTGGAAGGCGGTATTGCTGCAAATACTGCACAGACCTCTGCTGCCGAAAGCAAAGGAACCATTACTGTAGCAGCCTCTCCCACTCCCCATGCAGAGATTCTGGCCCAGGCAGCAAAAATTCTTGCCGGGCAGGGATGGACACTTGAAGTAACCGAGTTTGAGGATTATGTTCAGCCGAACCTTGTCGTTGACAGCGGCGAAATTGACGCAAACTACTTCCAGCATGTTCCGTATCTCGACAATTTTAACGAGGAGAAAGGCACTTCTCTTGTATCTGTCGCAGGCATTCATTATGAGCCCTTCGGAATCTATCCGGGTACCAAAGCTGACCTTACAGAGCTCAGTGACGGCGATGTGATTGCAGTACCAAACGATACAACAAACGAAGCCAGAGCACTTCTTCTCTTGCAGGATAACGGCATCATCAAGCTGAAGGACGGCGCCGGTTTGCTGGCAACTGTAAACGACATCGAGGAGAATCCTCACAATATAAAGATCCAGGAGCTTGAGGCTGCACAGGTATCCCGTGTGAAGGACGAGGTCGCATTTGTTGTTTTGAATGGCAACTATGCCCTTGAAGCAGGTTTCTCCGTAGCACATGATGCGGTTGCCTTTGAAACCAGTGATTCCGTTGCTGCACAGACATACGTGAATGTTCTTGTAGTAAAAGAAGGAAATGAAAACAATGAAGGAATACTTGCACTTGCACAAGTACTGAAATCTCAGGAAATCAAACAGTATATTAGAGATACCTATGATGGTGCGGTTGTTCCGTTTGAGGATTAAGTAAGAAAGGCGGGCAGTGTTGTACATGCAATCACTGTCCGCTTTTCGGATGCCGGACAGGCAGAAAGCATTTTGTGAATGATAGGGAGGGTGGAGCCCGTGGATCTGGATGTGATGATTTCGTATCTCCCGCTATATAAAGACGCACTATTGCTAACGATGCGGATTGGCTGGCAAGGTGCAGCGATTGCTGTAGTAATCGGTCTGCTGGGATCTGCGGGGATTCATTTTAAAATCCCGATTGTCAGATACATGGTATATGCCTATACACAGTTATTTCGCAACACACCTCTTCTGGTTCAGTTATTTTTCATTTACTTTGCATTACCGAAAATCGGAATCCTCGTTTCTCCTGAAGTCTGCGGCACATGGGGCCTGGGGCTGCTGGGGGGAGCCTATATGACAGAGACTTTTCGAAGCGGACTCGATAGTATCCCGAAGATTCAGTCCGAAAGTGCAGAGAGCTTAGGTATGAGCCGCAGTCAGGTGTTTCGTTATGTGATTCTCCCTCAGGCGGTTTCATCGAGCGTTCCGGGCCTGGTTGCGAATATCATATTTCTATTAAAAGAGACAAGTGTGTTTTCTACAATCAGTCTTATGGATCTGATGTTTACTGCGAAAGACCTGATCGGAATGTATGCCAAAACGATTGAATGCCTGGTGCTTCTGGTCATCTTTTATCTGATAATGCTTTTGCCGGTATCCGTTCTCGGAGACCTGCTGGAAAGGAGGCTTCGCCATGCAGAGTTTGGGGATTGATGTTCTGTTCAAAGGAACTAATTTTCTGCGCTTGCTCTCCGGCTTGTGGGTGGCAGTCCGAATCAGTCTGATTTCTGTCAGCATAAGTATCCTCGTGGGTTTGATCGTAGGAGTCCTTATGACATCAGAAAACCGAATCCTGAAAGCAGTCTTTCGCATTTATCTGGAAATCGTGCGTATCATGCCGCAGATGGTTCTTCTCTTTATTGTCTACTTTGGAACCACCAGGGTATTTGGATGGAATCTGGATGCGGAGATTGCTGCGATTTTTGTATTCAGCTTCTGGGGTATTGCTGAAATGGGAGATCTGGTGCGCGGAGCCCTGATCAGCATTTCAAAAATCCAATACGAAAGTGCCATGGCGTTGGGAATGAATGGGAAACAGGTATACTATTATGTAATACTTCCGCAGACGATCCGCAGACTGATTCCCCTGTCTATTAATCTGATTACAAGAATGATCAAGACAACCAGCCTTGTTATGATGATTGGCATTGTAGAGGTTCTCAAGGTTGCGCAGCAGATTATCGAGGCAAATCGAAGAAGTTCACCGAACGCGGCATTTGGGATCTTTGCTGTTGTATTCCTGCTGTATTTTCTGATTTGCTGGCCCATCAGCAGGTTATCTGTTTCTCTGGAAAAGAGGTGGTCATAATGGAGAAAGCTCTTCTGTCGGTCAGGAAGCTTCATAAAGAATTTGAAGGGAATACGATTCTCAAAAGTATTGATCTTGACGTAAATAGGGGGGAGGTGATTGTGATCATCGGCCCATCCGGCTGCGGTAAAAGCACGTTTCTGCGCTGCCTGAATGGATTAGAGGACATTCAGGGAGGAGAAATATACCTGGATGGAAAGAAGCTCCAGAAAAATGCAAAGAATATTTCATCCGTGAGACAAAAAATCGGAATGGTTTTCCAGAGTTATGACCTGTTTCCGCATAAAACAGTTCTGGAAAACATCCTTCTGGCACCGGTAATAGTTCAGAAAAGAAAGCGGGCAGAGACGGAAGCAGAGGCAATGGCGCTTCTGGAAAAGGTCGGGCTGGCTGACCGGAAAAATGATTACCCCAGACAGCTGTCCGGCGGACAGAAGCAGCGAATTGCCATTGTAAGGGCGCTCATTATGCATCCGGAGGTACTTCTTCTGGATGAGATTACGGCAGCACTTGACCCGGAGATGGTTCATGAGGTGCTGCAAGTTGTCCTGAATCTTGCAAAAAACGGAAGTACCATGCTGATTGTTACCCATGAAATGACCTTCGCAAAAGCGATTGCTGACCGGGTCTTATTTCTGGAACATGGTGAAATTGCGGAAGAAAGCCGCAATCCGAAGGCATTTTTTGAAATGCCCGGAACAGAGCGTGCCCGACAGTTTTTGAAATCCTTTGAATACTAATTTGCGTGGAATGGAGGCAGGGCAGATGCGGAAGATATTATGCTATGGTGATTCCAATACATGGGGCCTGATTCCCGGAACGAAAGAGCGTTACCCATGGGGTGTCCGCTGGACAAGCCTGCTTCAGGAAAAGTTGAAAACCAGAGATATTCGTATTCTGGGGGAAGGACTGTGCGGAAGAACAACGGTTTATGAAGATGCCTGTCGTGAAAACCGAAACGGGCTGAAAACGTTGCCTTTGGTTCTGGAATACCATGCGCCGCTCGATGCTGCTATCCTTATGCTGGGCACCAATGACTGCAAAACGATCTATCATGCATCTGCGCAGGTTATCGGTGAAGGAATATCTCTTTGTATCGACGCATTAAAGCAGGTGATTCCTGCCGGGAATATTCTGCTGATCTCGCCTCCGTTGCTGGGAAATGATGTATGGAAGCCGGAGAAAGATCCGGAGTTTGATGCCGATTCCGTTCGTGTCTGTGGGCAGCTTAAGGAGGTATATCGATTAATAGCGCAGACGCAGGGAATCGATTTTCTTTCGGCCTCCGATATCGTGGAACCAAGTCCTGTCGACGATGAGCACATGACAGCTGACGGACACAGGAAACTGGCACAGGCAATATTTGATAAAATTGATGAAATGATACTAGTATGAACGAGGAGAACTCGTATGGCAAAGAAATAAAACAGATTTAAGGACGACTCAGGCAATTCATACAGGCACGGATTATGATGCCGAAACAGGAGCTGTCC